>DATLEX010000020.1:0-5550 GCA_035525045.1 Thermoanaerobaculia bacterium
GCTTCTTGCTCGCCAACATACCAGCGGGCGGGTCGGGTGGCCGTGAACCGCAACTTCTGAAACTCGGGTCGCAGCGTCGGGTCGATGAGATAGGTGGCGCCGTCGGGCGGACTCGTCACTTGCAGCATGGTCGCCGGAGCGGCCGCGCCGCGGGCCGGCGCCCAGACGGCGTACTCAGCGGGGAGCTGCACCGCGGAGCGCCGATGCCACGAACAGAACTCGGCGGGCGCTTCCTTCGCCAGCCACTCCGACTCCGTCGTGGGACACCATGGCGAGGGCCGCAGGCCGGATGTTCCGCAGATCGGGAGCCGCTCGACCCCGTCGGGTGCGACGATCGGCTCCTCATCTCCGATCGGCAGACGCCCGAGGACGTGCCGCACCGCGGCCAGCATCACGGCGTTGAAGAGCGGCGCCGCCCCGGTGACGCCGCTCGAGTGGCGGAGCTCGGCGCGGTCGAAGTTGCCGACCCAGACGCCCACGGTCACCTCACGCGTGTAGCCGACGGTCCAGTTATCGCGATACGCCTGCGAGGTGCCGGTCTTGACCGCCACCCGGAAGGGAAAGTCGAGGCTCCCCCCCTCGCCGAACGCGTAGGCGCGCGCCTGCGGATCGGAGAGGATGTCGCCGATCCAGAACGCCGTGCGCCTGGAGAAGAGACGCTCTCCACTCGCCGCGGGCGCGTCGCGCAGCATCGTCGGGCGTACCGGCACGCCTCCGCGCGCGAACGCCGCGTAGGCCGTGACGAGCTGATCGAGGCGAACCTCGGCATCGCCGAGAGTCAGCCCCAGCCCGTAGTAGCCGGCGGTCCTCTGCAGCCCGTCGAAGCCGGCGTTCCGCAGCAGGCGGAGTAGCGACGGCGCGCCGAGCCGGGCCAGCGTCGCCACGGCGGGGACGTTCTGCGATCCCGCCAGCGCGGCCCGGATGCGCAGCGGCCCCCGATGCCGGCCGTCGTAGTTCCGCGGCGTATAGACGACCCCTTCCTGCGCAGTCGGGAAGTGGGAACGGACGTCGGCGACCACCGTGGCCGGAGACGATCCCTGCTCGAACGCCAGCGCGTAGGTGAACGGCTTGAGGGTCGATCCCGGCTGGCGCGGGGTCACCACGCCGTCGATGGCTCCGCCGACCTGCTCGCCGAAGTAGTCACCCGATCCCTCCCACGCCAGCCATTGCCCGCTTCGATTGTCGAGAACGGCGACGGCGACGCTCTTCGCCCCGTGGCGGATGAGCGCCGGCCGGTGCGCGGCGATGATCCCGGCGACCTGGCGCTGCAGCCCGGCATCGAGGGTGGTGACGCAGACGCCGTTCGGCGCTCCGCAGAGCGGAACGACGCGCTCGACGAAATGCTGGGCGATGAGCGCCTGCTCGGCACGCTCGAACCGCAGCCGTTCGCGCATCGCCGCCGCATGCTCCCCGGCGGGCAGCTCCATGGCCGAGAGGATGGCCTGCTGCCGGGCCCGGGCGGACGAAGGGTCGCGCAGCGGATTGAACGCGCCCGGCCTCTGCGGCAGCGCCGCCAGAAAGGCAGCCTGCGCCGCCGTGAGGTCGGCCGGCGCACAGCCGAAGTAAGCGCGGCTGGCGCGGCCGATGCCGTGAATCCGGTTCCCGTACGGCGCCATGTTGAGGTAGAGCGCCAGGATCTCCGGCTTCGTCAGCCGGCCCTCCAGCCGGATCGCCAGCAGCGTCTCGGCCAGCTTGTTCCGCCATGAGCGGCCCTTCTCCCCGCGGAGGAGCTTCGCCACCTGCTGCGTGATCGTCGAGCCTCCTTCGACCACGCGGGCGTTTCTCACGTTTCTCCACACCGCCCGCGCGATCGCCCGGGAATCGACGCCGGGATGGGAGAAGAACCGCCGGTCCTCGGCGGCCAGCGTGGCCGCGACGACGAGCGGAGGAAGCTCGGCCGGATCGAGCGCCTTTCCCCGTCCTCCCGCCCGCGAAAGCGGCTCGTAGAGCACGGCGCCGTTGCGGTCCAGCACCGTCATCGACGCAAAGCGGCCGGTATCGAGCAGCTCCTCGTCGACCGGCCCGAAGCGGACCCAGAGGCCGAGGGCGAAACCGGCCGTCACGAGCGCGAGCGCACCTGTGCGGCGGGCCATCCTCATCGCTTCACCTCGAAGGTGGCGCTGCCGGTCCTCCCGAAGACTTCCGGCTCGTACATCTCCTCGACGTGGGCCGGCGCGGCGTGGAAGGTCCCGGCCGTCGTGGCCCGGAGGAGATAGGTGTACTCGTGCTCCCCTTCGGCCAGGCGGGTGGCGAAGGCGTTCACCCGGTCGTCGTGCCGCTCCTGGTAGTCCCATCCGCCGCGGCGGAACCAGGAGGTCCAGTCGCCGGCACGCTCATCGCGCCGTGTTTCAGCGAGATCCGATGCGGTGGTGGCGAAGGCGGTCTCGATCGGCTCGGTCCCCGCCGGGATGGGGTCGGTGACGGCGACGAAGCGCCGCTCCTTCGTGCTCCGGATGCGCAGCCTCACTCGGATGAGGTCGCCGGCCTGGAAGGAGAGGGCGGGCGCGGCCGTCTCCGCCCCGACGGACTCATAGCTGCGCTCGACGGCGAATCCATTGCTCATCGGCTGCAGCTCGCGGTCGAGCGAGGCGTAGCGCAGCCGCATCATGTAGAAGAGCGCGCCGGCGCCCTGCCGCTCGAACGTCACCGGGAGTTGCTGCCCCGGCGTTCCGCGGGAGAGGACTTCCGCCATCGGCAGCTCGCGCGCCCTGGCATCGGCGGTGCGGCCGCGGAACTCCTCGCGGGCAATCGTCTCGCTCCCGAGCGTCACCAGCGCCGCGAAATCGGGCACCTCGGCCTCGTAGCGCCGGTAGTAGTCGACGAGCGAGGCCATGGCCCAGGCGTTCTCCTGCGTGTTCCCCCACCGGCCGTCCTTCCGCACCCGCATCAGCCAACGCACCATGCGCGTCACCAGCTCGTCGTCCGATCCCTGCCGCACCAGCGTCCCGAGGACGATCGCGGTGGAGCGGATGTTCGAGTTCCAGAACCAGAGGAGGTAGGGGTCGCTCAGCTCTTCGACGTGGGCGAAGCCGCCCTCCGGCAGGATGGCGTTGCGAAGGCGCTGCAGCGTCGTTCCGAGCCGCGAAGACGGCGAGGAATCCCCCGCCCCGCGCTCCGACGCCGCCATCGCGTCCGCCAGGAAGGCGATGCCAAACAGCGGCATCCGGTCGATGACTCCGTAGAGGCGGTTGATGTGACTGTCGGCGTTGCGTCCGCCCTCGGCGAGCGTCTTCACGGCGAAGGCCTGCCATGCCGTGAACGCCGGCCACCATCCCTCGTTCGGTGGCCGCTGCTCGTTGAGGCTGCGCTCGAGATATTCGTAGGCGCGGCGGAGCGCATCGGCATCGACCGTATAGCCGAGCTTCCCTGCCCGTTGAAAGACATGGACGACGTAGCTGGTCAGGTAGGCCGTGGCGCTCCTGCAGTCGCCCGGCCAGAAGGCGAAGCCGCCGTCGCCGCACTGGAACTGCTCGAGCACGCGCAGGTTCGTCTGCGCGACCTCCCGCGTCTTCGCCGCGTCGATGCCGGGCAGATGGAATGCGCCGCCGAGATCGGAGGCCAGGATCAGCGCCAGCGTGGCCGAGGCCCGCTGCTCCGCGCATCCGTAGGGATACTCGACGAGATAGCGCGCTCCTTCCGCCAGGCCGGCCAGTTGCGTGGAGGCGATCTCCACGCGCAGCCCGCCGAAGCCGGGCACGACCCGCGAGGGGAGCTCGATCGTCTCGCGGGCCACCGGCCTGGCCTCGCCGTACGCGGCGACGGTCTCAGGCGATACGAGGACGCGCACCGGGATGACCTCTTCGAACGCGTCGTTCTCGCGCCCCATCGAGACGCGCATCTGGATGCGCGCCGTCCCGATGGCCCGGGCCATGCCGTCGAAACGGACCTCCGTGGCGCTGCCCGGCGCCACCTCGACCGTCCTCTGCGCGGGGCCGGTGACCTCGAGGACCGCGGGGTCGAGACTGCGGATGGTGACCCTGGCGCGGCCGGCCCGCCGGGCCTGGCTGTGTACGACTCCGCCGAAGTGCGCCGCGTCGCCGGGCGAGAGGAACCGCGGGAAGGCCGGCGTGAGCATCAGCGGCTTCTTCACGCGGATCTCCGCGTCGTCCCAGCCGAAGCGCGAGGCGCGGTCGCCGGCCACGGCCATGATCCGGTAGGTGGTCAGCGACTCGGGGAGGATGACCTCCTTCAGCGCCCGCCCTCGCCCGTCGGTCACGACCGAGCCGAGCCAGAACGCGAGCACGCGAAAGTCGCTGCGCATCGTCCCCGGCCCGGCGTCCCGCCCCCCGCCCCCGCCCTCCGCCGCGCCCTTCGGCGTGAGCACCCGGCGGCTGACGATGCGCTGGCGCGAGTCTTCGTTGACGACCTGCAGCGCCTTCTCCAGGTAGATCGACCGGAGCACGTCGGGCGTGCGGTACGCCGTCAGCGAAAGCACGCCGTAGTCGACTGCCCACAGCGTGACCTCCGACTGCACGGGCGCTCCAGCCGCGTCACGGACCTTCACCTCGATCCGCGCCCTGGTCGCCGGCCGGAACTCCTCCCGATTCGCCTTCACCTCGACGTTCAGGCGCTTCGAGGCGTCCTCGACTCCCAGCTCGACGTACCCCAGCCGGAACGACGGCTTGCCGGGGTCGCTCGTGTCCGCGGTCGTGGCGTCCTGCGTCCGTCCCTTCACCAGGAGCACCGACACGTAGACGTTCGGGATCTCCCGTTCGGTGATGCGGACGGTCACGGTTTGCTGCGTGGAGGTCAGCTCGAACCGCTCGTACGAGCGGATCCCCTCGCGCTCAGTCGTCAGCAGCGCCGTGGCCCGCTCCCATGGCGACTTGATCATGATGCGAGCGGTCTCTCCCGGGCGGTAGCTGCTCTTCTCCGGGATGAGGTCGATCCGGTTGTGGTCGTAGCGCTCCCACGCCGTGTAACCCGCTCCGACGGCGTAGAACCAGGCGCGGGTCATCGTCGTCCGCCCCTCGCCATCGCCGGCCCGGGCGGTGAGGCGGTACTGCCCCCCTTCCTCGAGCGCGATGCGCAGCGGCACGGGTTCGCTCCCGCTGGTGATGGTCCACCGCCCGGCCGGGAGCTCTTTCCGTTCGGTTTCCCACTCGTAGAAGCCGTTGCCGGCGGCGCGGCGGACGCTGTTGTACTGGATCCTCTCCAGCGCCACCTCGACCGCTACGCCGCTCACCGCCAGGCCGTCGACGCCGGCGGCGATGATCTCGGTGTCCACTCCTTCCGCCGCCTCGGCGAAGTACGGCGGCGTCTTCACGCCGATGTAGAACGGGGCGGGGTCGGTGCGCAGCGAGGCGCGGTTGGCAATGCGCTGCCGCGTCACATCGGCGATTTCGGCCTCGAGCCTGTACTCGTGGGGCCAGCCGTCGTCCCTGGCGGTGGGCAGAGCGAGAGTCAGCGCGCCCTCCGCGCCGAGCGTCTCCTCCTTCGAGCTGATCGTGACGGGGTCGTTCGAGAGCTCGTCGTTCCAGCCGAGGAAGACGTAGCGGTCGGAGGGCCAGCGGTCGCGGATGGCCGGCGGCACATCGAAGACGGGACGCT
>DATLEX010000030.1:0-44762 GCA_035525045.1 Thermoanaerobaculia bacterium
GAGAGCCGGCGCTCGATCTTCGACGCCTCGCAGCGCCACGGCCCGAGTGGAAGGATGTAGGATTTTTTGGGTACAACTCCGGGGTTCTCTCGATCGAAAGGAGAGCCCTTGCGCAAACCCTTGTTTCCTCTGGCTCTGCTCCTGCTCGCCGGTTGCGCCTCGTCGGGAGCGCCGGTGGACATGGACGAGCCCCGGCGAGTGGTGGGGACGCAGAACAACGTCCGGATCGATGCTCAGATCTTCGGCGACCGGCTCAGTCCCGCCATCCGCATCCCGTTCAAGTACGACATCACCAATCAGCGGTCGCAGACCATCCTCGTGGCCGACCTGGTCCCGGAGGTGACCTACGACGAGGAGACCCAGACCGTGACGGTGGGCGTCGGATCGGAGGTGCCGGGCGCGAGCTTCCTTCCCCGGCTCATCGCCATCCCCCCGGGGGAGAAGCGGACGTTCAGCTCGGTGGCACGCGTGCACCTGGTGGTCGCGCGGACCGTGACCCCGCTCAGCCGCTTCCCGCGGGCGCTGCGGGTGAAGCTGAGTTTCCTGGGAGACACGGCTGAGTTCGAGCAGCTCATCGCCATCCCCGAGCGAGGGGTCTTCGATCCGGAGCTGGCCGACGAGCTCTTCCCGATCTGGGTGGAGAGGAACGAGACCGTCTACACCAACTCGCTTCCCATGCGCTGGGGGTTCGAGCCGCAGGCCGACCCGACCATGCCCCGCCCGCGCGGGAGACGGGGGTAGGACCTCAGAAACTCTTCACCGCTTCGTCTTCGTTCTCGTAGACCTCGAACACGGTGATGAGCTGCGTGACGTGAAGGAGTTCGTTGAGCTTGGCGGGAAGGTGCAGCAGCTTGAGCTTTCCGCCGCGGTTGGCAACCGTAGTGTAGGAGCCGACCAGTTCACCGATGCCCGACGAGTCGATCGTCGTCACTCCGCCCATGTCCAGAAGGATGTTGGATCTGCCCGAGTTGATGGCGTTGGTGATCACTTCGCGCAACTGCGAGTCACCTGAGCCGATCGTGATCTTCCCTTCGAGCTTGATGACCTCCACGCCGTCGACGGTGTGTGTACTCCATTTCATGGTTTCTCTCCTTTGAACGCTATGAGCTCTTGCCACTCCATGCGGTTTGGACAAATTCTTCGTCATGACCAGCGACGTTCCGCCGCCCGCTTGAAAGCTGTAGTCGATCCGGTCCATGAACGTCTTCATGTAGAAGATCCCGCGGCCGCTGGTCTTCATCAGGTTCTTCGGGTTCAGCGGGTCGCCTACCTGTTCCGGATCGAATCCCTCCCCCTCGTCGAGAATGGTGATCTCGAGCTCCGACCCCCGCAGGTCGAACGTCGCATTGACTTTTTTTTCCACGTCGAGCTTGTTCCCGTGCTTGATGGCGTTGGCAACGGCTTCGCGAACGGCCATTCCCACCCAGTGCGATCCATCTTCATCAACGCCGGCGTTCTCGCAGAGGTGTTCGGCGATCACCTGGACCAGCTCGATGTTCTCGAAGCGGCTGCTGATGGTGATCTCGATCCGCTCGCTTTCGCCACGTTCCATCGGCTGAACGAGCGGCATTCTAAGTGAAACGAGCCGCTCTGCGTAAATCACCCGCCGGAATCGCCGGCCACGCCGCCCCGTTGAGCTGCCCATGTCCCGCCGCTTGCCCCGGCTCCTCCCAGCCGCCCTGCTCTGGCTGGTTCCCATCGCGCTCCACGCCTCCGGCCTCGAGCCTCACATGCGGGAGGTCGAGCGCATTCGCGGCCTCTCCTTCTCCCAGCCCGTCCACTCCGTCACCATCGACCGCTCGGAGCTCCCCGGGCGCCTCCGGGAGCAACTGACCCGCACTCTCCCCTACTCGGTCGCGGAATGGGGCGAGATTCTCTCGGCCCTTCTCCTGATCGAGGAGCCGGAACAGGAGGAGGCTCCCTTCGAGCAGCTCCTCGATCTCTATCAGTCGCAGGTCCTCGCCTATTACGATCCCCTGACCCGGACCTTCTTCGCCCTCCGCCAGCCGCCCGCCGCGCTCCAGGATCTCCCGGGGGTGCCAGTCGAGGATGGCGTGATCGTCCATGAGCTGATGCACGCGCTGCAGGATCAGCATTTCGAGATCGGCCCCAGGGACCTCGCTCTCCGGAAGGACACCGACGCCAGCCTGGCCTACCACGCCGTCCTCGAAGGGGAGGCCTCGCTGGTCATGCTTGCCTCGATGATGGAGCGCGCCGGGGCGGACTTCGATGCGCTCGTGCGGCAGCCCATCTTCGACGGAATGCTCTCGTCCGTGGCGGCTGCCGACCTCTCCCTCGGCGCCGGGACGCCGCCCTACTTCGCCGCAATGCTGAAATTTCCCTACCTGGAGGGGCTCCGGTTCGCCGTTCAGGCCTACCGCCAGGGCGGCTGGGCCGAGCTGGATCGGATTCACGCCGACCCGCCCCGCTCCACGCGGGAGATCCTTCATCCCGACGACTATTTCGAGCGGCGGTTCCGGCCCGCCCCCTTCAATCCCGAGCCGCCCCCCGGCGTCCGCGCGCTGACCGTCGAGCACCTCGGCGAGTTTCACTGGAGCTTTCTCCTCGGCGCCGCGAACGCCCGCGGATGGATGGCGGATCGGGTGACGGTCGTGCAGGATGCCTTCTGCCTCCCCACGGTTCTGGTGGAGTCATCGTGGGAGTCGGACGATGCCGCCCGCAGGTTCCACGCCGCCTACGCGCGCCTCCTCGACGAGCGCGGGATCTGGTTCTTGTCGGAGGTCGAGGGAAAGGACGTGCGGCTGGCGTACGGTGTGGACGCCGAACTGATGGAGCGCTTCCTCCGATGAACGTCGACTATCCGAGCCTGGAGATGAACGTCCTGGACGGCAGCTTCCGGCAGGAGCTGGAGAGCGAGCTGACGGTCGGGTTCCGGCAGATCCGCGACGCCGGCGAGCGCCTCCCGTCAACCTCGCATTATGCATCGCAGATCGCCGCGATCGTCGGCCGGAACGCGCCCGAGCCGCTCCCTCCCGAGCTCGCCTTCCACGTCTACCAGGAGATCCTGCTCGCGTGCGAGCACGCGCGGGAGGCTGTGCTGGGGGAGGGAGAGCCGCTGCCGTCGTAGCAGTAGACTCTCCCCGTGAAACACAAGCTCCACACCACGCATCCCGCTCTGTCGTCGTTCGCGACGACGGGTGGTTGAGCCTGCAAGCTGGGTCAGGATGACCTGCGCAGCGTGCTCGGGAAGCTCCCTTCGTACGAAGGGGTGGGGGATCTTCTTGTCGGAACGGCCAGCGGCGACGACGCGGCCGTTCTGCGCATCATCGGCGAGCAGGCCATCGTGCAGACGGTCGACTTCTTCACGCCGATCGTGGACGACCCGTTTCTCTTCGGCTCAATCGCCGCGGCCAACTCGATCTCCGACGTTTACGCCATGGGCGCCAAACCGGTGCTCGGCCTGGCTGTGGCCGGGTTCCCGACCGACCGCCTCCCGCTGTCGGTTCTCGAGGAGATCCTCCGCGGCGGCGCGGAGAAGGCGGCGGAGGCGGGATTCCCCGTCGGCGGGGGGCACACTATCATCGACGACGTGCCGAAGTACGGGCTCGCCGTCACCGGAGTGGTTCAGATCGACCGGCTGGTGCGCAACTCGACCGCGCGGGCCGGCGATCTCCTCTACCTGACCAAGCCGGTCGGCAACGGCATTCTCGTCAGCGCGTTCCGGGCGCGATCGAGCCGGCGTTTCTTCCGTCGCCCCGGACCCGACCTGGACGAGGCCATCCGCTGGATGCTTCAGCTCAATGCCGGCGCGGCGGCGGCGATGGTCGAGGCGGGGGCGAGCGCGGCCACCGACGTGACCGGCTACGGCCTGATCGGGCATCTGCGCGAGATGTGCGACGGCGCCGGACTGGGCGCGGAGATCGTCGCGGGCGCGGTGCCGGTGCTCACAGGCACCCGCGAGTACCTCGCGCGAGGCTACCGGCCGGAAGGGACGCTGCGGAACCTGGCCACGTTTTCCCCGCACGTCCGCTCATCCGTTCCGGAGTCGGAGCTCACCGTTATGTGTGATGCGCAGACGAGCGGAGGGCTGCTCATCGCCATGGCGCCGGAGCGCGCGAACGTGTTCGAATCAGCCGCTGCACGAGGCGGCCTGCTCTGTGCAAAGGTGGGTAGGATGAACGACGAGCGGGGCGTGATCTCCCTCGTCCCATGAGGAGACGTCCGATGACAGATGACCCGACCCGGCGACCCCCGGCGCATCCCGACACGGTGCAGACCGTCGAGGGGGAAAACGTCACGTGGGTCGAGATCGCCAGCACCGGCACCGAGGACGAGGCGAGCCTGATCAAGGGTTTCCTCGATGCGGAGGGGTTCCCGGCACAGATCGAGAACGTGAAATTCTCCATGGAGCCGATCAACTTCGGCGTCATGGGAGACATCCGCATCTACGTCCGCGAAGAGGATGAGCAGCGGGCCATGGAGTTGATGCGCCAGCGCGAGAGAGAATACGAGCGCCTCGATGACGAGGAGGAGACCGTCGTCACCGACGAGGGCGAGGCGGCCATCGACCAGGCCCCCCGCGGCGAGAACGACAAGGGGTCATGACCGAGGAGCCCCACGCCCAGCCACCCCCGCAGGAGCCGCCGCCCGACCCCGACCCGATGCCGCGCTGGGTCCCGGTGGCGATCGGCGTGGTCCTGGTCACCCTCGCCACGCTTGCCGTGGTGACGGGGCTGCGCTACCGGGAGAACACGCTCGTGGACATGGTCCGGCCGCGCGGCGAGCCGCCGCGCGCGGATGCTCCGGCCCCGCCGGGGGAGCCGGAAGCGGGTGCGTCCCGCCTCTTCTCCGGCCGGGGGGGAGCGAACGTCCCGCCGGCGCACGAGCCGGTGGGCGGCGATTCCCGCGCCGAGATCTCGGGAGGGCCCGCGGGGATCACCGCGGTGGTGCGGATGCGAGCCCGGCGCGGAATGCAGGTGAGGGCCGAGCCCTCCGACGCGGTGGTCTACGTCAACGAAGTCCCGGTGGGGCGTGCGCGCGAGTTCGACTCGCCCGACGAGGTGTACGACTTCGCCGAGCCGGGCAGCTACAGCGTCCGGATCGCCGCGCCGGGATTCCGCGACCGCCACTTCCTCGTCACCGCGACGGACGACGCGGTACAGGACGTGGTGCGGATCGAGGCGCGGCTGGAAAGAGAGTAGGGTCTCGGAACTCGCGACCTGAAGTCGCTCACCTCCGAGCCCCGAGCCCCGAGCCCTGAGCCCTGGGTGGGCGGGCCCGTCCCCTTCAATGGTGCGCCGCGTGGGCCTCCTTCGCCTTCTTCAACTCGGCGATGATCTTCTCCTGCAGGTTGCGCGGCACTTCCTCGTAATGTGAATACTCCATGTGGAACGTGCCGCGGCCCTGGGTGATGGAGCGGAGCGTGGAGCCGTAGGTCAGCATTTCCGACAGCGGCACGCGAGCGTGCAGCGTCTGCATGTCCTCGTCCGCGTCGACCCCCTCCATCTTTCCGCGACGGGAGGTGAGGTCGCCGGTCAGCGCTCCGACGTACTCGGACGGCGCGCTGATGTCGACCTTCATGATGGGCTCGAGCAGCGTGGGGCGGGCCTGCTCCATGCCCTGCTGGAAGGCGAGTGACCCGGCGATCTTGAAGGCCATTTCCGAGGAGTCGACGTCGTGGTACTGCCCATCCTTGAGCCGGACCCGGAAGTCGACCACCGGATAGCCGGCCAGGAATCCCTTTGTCCGCGCGTCCTGGATTCCCTTCTCCACGGCCGGGATGTACTGGCGCGGGATCGCGCCGCCGAAGATCTCGTCGACGAACTCGAAGTCGGCGCCGCGCGGCAGCGGCTCCATGGTGATCTTGCAGTCGGCGAACTGGCCGTGCCCCCCGGACTGCTTCTTGTGCCGGCCGTGCGCGTCGGCCGGCCGGGTGATGGTCTCGCGGTAGGGAACTTTCGGCGGATGAAGGATCACGTCGACGCCGTACTTCTTCTTCAGCTTCGACACGGCGATCTCGACGTGGAGCTGCCCCTGCCCGCTGATGAGGAGCTCCTTGGTCTGCTCGTCGCGTCCGAACTTGATGGTGGGGTCTTCCTCCACGATGCGGGCTATCGCCGTGCCGAGCTTGTCCTCGTCGCCGCGGGCCTTGGCCTCCAGGGCGAACGAGATCGCCGGCTCCGGGTAGTCGACGAAGGGGAGCACGATGGGGTGGTCCTTCGCCGAGATGGTCTGGCCCGTGTGCACGTCCTTGAGCTTGGCCACCGCGCCGATGTCGCCCGCGCGCAGCTCCGGCACGGCCGTCTGCTGCTTGCCCTGGAGGATCTGCAGCTTGCCGATCCTCTCCTCGTGCTCGCGCGAGGCGTTCCAGTACGAGGTGTCGGATTTCAGCGTGCCGCTGAAGACGCGGAAGAGCGAGACCCGTCCGGAGAAGGGGTCGGAGAAGGTCTTGAACACCAGCGCCGCCGGAAAGGCCTCGGCGCGCCGCTCGAACGCCGTCTTCTCCCCGTTCCGATCCGTCCCCTCGACCGTCTTCGCCTCGTCCGCCGGCGGCAGCAGCGAGACGAAGGTGTCCAGAATCGGCTGGCCGCCGATGTTGTGCGATGCCGAGGCCAGCAGGAGCGGGACGATCTGGTGGTGCAGCACTTCCCGCTTCAGGCCATCCACCAGATCCTCCTGCGACAGACCTCCCTGCTCGAAGAAGCGCTCCATCAGCTTGTCATCCCCTTCGGCAACCTTCTCGATCAGCTTCTCCCGCCAATCGCCGGCCTCCTCCTTGTACTGGGGAGGGATGTCGATGAGGTCGAACTTGCCCGAGCCGTCGGTGGCGTAGCTCCACGCCTGCATCGACACCAGGTCGATCACGCCGTGGAAGTCCTTCTCCTCTCCCATGGGGAGCTGGATGGGGACGACGTTCTTTCCGAACTTCTTCTGCAGGGCTTCCAGCGTGCGCGAGAAGGAGGCGCGCTCCCGGTCCATCTTGTTGGCGATGACGAGGCGGGGGAGGTCCATCTCGTCGGCGAACTTCCACACCTTCTCGGTCGTGACCTCCACCCCCGTCACGGCGCTCACCACGACGGCCGCGGCGTCGGCCACGCGCATGGTCCCCCGCGCCTCCATCAGGAAGATGCCGAACCCGGGAGTGTCGAGGAGGTTGATCTTGGCGTCCTTCCACTCCGCGTACGCCACGGCTGCCGAAATCGAGTGTTTTCGCTCGATCTCATCGGGGTCGAAATCGGTTACGGTGGTCCCGTCCTCGACTCGCCCCAGGCGGGTGATGGCCCCGGCGTTGAAGAGCAGTTGGGACACCAGGGCGGTCTTCCCGGTGTCGTTGTGGCCCACGAAGACGACGTTGCGGATCTCTTTTCCGGAGTAGACTTTCATGGATGTGACCTCAGAAGGGGATTTGTCAAGCAGGTCGTAGATCATAATTTAAAATGGCGGGTCGGGCGTGCCTGGAAGCAGGAGTTATCATTGTCCATCCGAGGAGCTCCACCCACCGGATCCGGCGCGGACGCTCCGAGAGGGAAATCCGCCGGAGAACCTTCCCAATTGAGACTGGGTCGATATGAAGTCGTTCGCGAGCTTGGAAAAGGGGCGATGGGAATCGTCTACCTGGCCAAGGACCCGCTCATCGGCCGGCTGGTGGCCCTGAAGACGATCCGCCCCGCCGCCAACTACGACGACGAAGAGACGAGGGAGTTTCAGCAGCGGTTCATCCGCGAGGCCCAGGCCGCCGGCATCCTCAATCATCCCGCGATCGTCACGGTGTTCGACATAGGACAGGACGAGCCGACCAACACGAACTTCATCGCCATGGAGTACGTGGAGGGGCTGAACCTGAAGGAGGTGCTGGCGCAGGGCCGGGCCCTCTCCTTCGACCAGATCGGCGAGCTCATCGTCCAGGTGGCCGAGGCCCTCGACTTCGCCCATTCCAAGGGAATCGTTCACCGAGACGTGAAGCCGGCCAACATCATCCTCCTCGACGGCAACCGCGCCAAGATCATGGACTTCGGCATCGCCAAGATCGCTTCCGGCGGAGCGAACCTGACCACCACCGGCCAGTTTCTCGGCACGCCGAATTACATGGCCCCCGAGCAGATCAAGGGCACGCCCGTCGACGGCCGCACCGACATCTTCTCGCTCGGCATCTGCCTCTACGAGTGCCTCACGCGCCGGAAGCCGTTCGGCGGCGACTCCCTCACCTCCATCTCCTACAAGATCGTCCACGAGCCGTTCCCGCCGCTGCACGAGATCAACCCGCTGATCCCCGACGGGTACGAGGACGTGGTCAGCCGCTGCCTGGCGAAGGAGCCGGCCAGGCGTTACCAGCGCGGACATGAGCTGGCGGTCTCGCTCCGCGCGGTCGTGCGGGGGGAACGGCCGGTCCGCGCCGAGCCGCTCCTGAACGAAGAGACGGTCATCACCCGCGAGCACGACAGGCTGCCGACCATCGAGATGCCCTTTCCCGATGCGGAAGATGGCGAGCCTGCCCCCTTCTCCACGCAGGCGGCCCGGCAGGGAAATCAGCCGCCGGCACGCCCTGCCGCGGCGGCGCCCCGCGCGGCGGCCGGCGCACGGGGCCGCAATCGGGTGGTGGAGAACGTCCGCAGGACGCTCACGAACGTCCGCTCCCATCCCCGCTTCGGCCTGAGCGTGCCGGCACCGCTGGCGGCCGGCATCGTCTTCGTCCTGGTGGCGGCGCTGCTGACCACGGTGGTGGCCATCCGCAGCCAGTACGCGATCGTCACGGCGGTCGACGCCGCGGCCGAGGAGCAGCGCCTTCGCGAGCGCGAGCTTCGGATCGAGGGAAATGCGCTTCTGCGGGAAGGACGCGTCCGCGACGCCTACGACCGCTTCGAGGAGTTGAGCAGGCTGGCCCCGAATTCTCCCGCCGTGAACGTCCTGCTGCAGAAGCTCTCCGCCATGCGCACGCAGCAGGACATCAGCCGCGCCCAGCAGATCCTGGCCCGCCAGAAGCTGGAGGAAGGGATCGCCCTGTACGACGAGAAGAATTTCGAGCAGGCGATCCTGATCCTGCAGACGGCATACTCGCTCAACCCGAATGAGCAGGAGGCGGTGCGCTACCTCCAGATGGCGCAGCAGGAGCAGGCCCGGCTCGAAGCCGCACGGCTGGCCCGCCAGCGTCCCGCGCCCACACCCGCGCCGGCTTCTCCCAAGGCGGCTGCCGGCGGCGGCGTGGCCGCGGTCAAGCCGGCCCAATTGACCACGCTCTTCGACCATCCCTTCAACGAGGGCTACATCATCGTCAAAGCAGGGGCCGACACCGTACTGCAGGAGAACCTGGGTGAGGTCACCGGCCGTTTCATACGCCGCCGGCACCCGAAGGCGGTGAACATCACCCGGGCGCTCACGCCGCGGAACGCCGATCTTCAGATCTGGGTGGTCGTGCCGAACCAGCGGATCAACGAGCATCACAGCGTGGCCCACGGCTTCCGGCCGGGCAGCTCGCAGCGCCTGCTCATCACCTACAACGCCGAGAACCGGTCGTTCGGCTACCAGATCAATTGATGAAGGCGCTGTCATCCCGAGCGTGAGCCAGGGATCTGGACGGGAGGGGAGGCGCAGCGTACCGGCCCCCCGCCCAGGTTCCTCGCTGGCGCTCGGATGACAGGAGCCACCTTTGCCATGGTCACGCGTGACGAGCTCTGGCTCCTCGGCGCCGAGCGGCTCTTGCGCGAGCAGCGTCTCTCCCACGGGACATCCACGCTCCGCGGGACGGAGATCGCCGCGATCGATGCCCCCGACGACCGGCTGCTCGCCGAGTCCGAACGCGAGATCGAAGCAGTCCGCGCCCTGCTTCCGTGTCCGCCCAACCCCGGCGTGGCCGCGCGGGTCGTGGTGTCCGCAAGACGGGCCGGCGGCGAGATCATGACCGAGCCGCTGATCGCCCTCTCGTACCGCTCCCTGGCGATGGTGTCCACACCGGGTACCCTCACCGCCGATTGCCAGCGCCTCCTGCGCATCGGCGCGACGAACGGAGAGATCGACGGCGACTACCGCGCGTTCCCGATCGTCTGGCGCCACGGCAGCGGGGCCGTGCTCCTGCATGAGGCGGCCGGCCATCCCGCCGAGCACGGCCATGCGCCGATCGACTGGCCCCCCTGGCTCGCCGTCCATGACGAGCCGCCGTTCCCGGTCGACGACACCGCCCGCCGCACCGCGGTCGCCGACCTTCTCGGCGGCGGCCGTCCCTCGGCCATGCGGCGGGCCTCGTTCGCCGATGTCCCGCTGACGCGGCTCTCCAACGTCGTGGCCCGCCAGAGCAGCGCCCCTTTCGAGCTGCCGCGCCGCCGGATCGAGGTCCTGCTCGTCGACGCCGGACGCTACGAGCCGTTGACGGAGACGATCAGCCTCTACGTCTCGGCCGCGGATCTGGTCGAGGGGGAGACCTCGCGGCGGCTGCGGCCGTTCGTCATCGAGGAATCGAGGCAGGCCGTCGCCCGCGCCCTGCAAGGCGCCGGCGGGGCGCCGGAGCGGTATCCGGGGGTGATCTGCTCGGCGGAGGGACAGGAGGTCGCGGTGGGCTCGCACGCGCCGCTCCTGCTGACACGGTTCCGATGATCGAGGTCTACCGGAAGCGCGGCAGCATCGTCCGATACGAGAACGGCGTTCTGGTCCGCGTGCGCGAGGCGGGCCGGGCCGTCGAGGAGGGAGCGTTCTTCCGCTGCACGCCGGCGCCCGGGACCGCGCCCCTGCCGGAGAAGGACGCTGGAGACGTCCTCGACGCCGTGCGGCGCATCGAGTCGGTGGTGTCCGCGCCGCTCCGCATCGAGCGGCTGATCGTCACCGACGGGTCGGCCGAGCACGAACTGGGCGAGCGCCGGTGGTCGGACAAGACCGGCCGGATCCATCTCTCCATCGTCCATCGAGCGTGGCGCGTCCTGATCGACGAGGGGTCGCTCGAGGGCGGCGGCATCGAGTCGATCGCCGGCGCGTTTGCCCGTCTGGAGGGGGAGCGGGAGGCGCCGCCGCGGCTCCGGCTCGCGCCGCGGGTGACCGCCGCCCTGACGCCGTCGCTGTTCGGAGTCGATCCGCCGAACGTCCGCCTGGAGCAGGTCGCCGGAGGGGTCGATGGCAAGGGAGAGCCGATCGGCGCCGTGGCCGCTCCGCCCTGGCCGAACTGGTACCGGCCGAGCTACCGCGTCCGC
Organism: Thermoanaerobaculia bacterium; assembly: GCA_035525045.1. Taxonomy (GTDB): domain Bacteria; phylum Acidobacteriota; class Thermoanaerobaculia; order Gp7-AA8; family Gp7-AA8; genus DATLEX01. The sequence goes on from DATLEX010000030.1 coordinate 11,133, forward strand.
CCGCAGAGGACCGCGCTGAACGTCGCGGTGCGCTGCAGCGTGTCGGTGATCGAGGAGGGGCTGCCGCAAGCGATCGCCGTCCTGGAGCCGCCGCGGGGGCTGGACATGCGCCTGCTCTGCGTCGACGGCGGGCACGTCTTCATCACCACGGTGCGCGTGGTGCGGATCGAGGCCGTGGCCGAGCCATCGGCATGGTACCCGTTCGCCGCCGGGGTGTGGGCAGGGGAGGCCGAGGTGGTGTCGTGAACGGCGATGAACCAAAGGCTGCGGGAATGTCACATAATCGCCTTCGCCGACCGATGACCGTGAAACCGAAGCAGATCGAGTTCCTGGCCCGGGCCATCGTGAACCGGCTCGAGGACCGCGGCCTGGTGGAGTTCCAGGACGCGGAGGCGGGCATCGAGATCGTGACCCAGACGCTCGAGGAGAACTTCCGCTCGATCGAGGCGGAGGAAGTGCAGCAGTCCGACCGCGAATGACACGCGACGCGAAACTCGAAGAGCTGGAGCGGCGCAAGCGCGAGAGCGAGCTGGGCGGAGGGCAGCAGCGCATCGACCGCCAGCACGCGGAAGGGAAGCTGACCGCGCGCGAGCGGATCGCGCTTCTCTTCGATCCCGGCTCCTTCCAGGAGCTCGACCAACTGGTGGTCCATCGCTCCCGCGACTTCGGCATGGACGAGCATCGCATTCCCGGCGACGGCGTGGTCACCGGTTACGGGACCGTGCTGGGGAGGCTGGTCTACGCCTTCGCCCAGGATTTCACCGTCTTCGGCGGCTCGCTCAGCGAGACCTACGCCGCGAAGATCGTCAAGATCATGGAGCTGGCGATGAAGAACGGCGCGCCGCTGGTCGGTCTCAACGACTCCGGCGGCGCGCGCATCCAGGAGGGCGTGGTCTCCCTCGGCGGCTACGCCGACATCTTCCTCCGCAACACCCTCGCCTCCGGCGTCATCCCGCAGATCTCCGCGATCATGGGTCCCTGCGCCGGCGGCGCCGTCTACTCCCCCGCCATCACCGACTTCATCCTCATGGTGAAGAAGACCAGCTACATGTTCGTCACCGGGCCCGACGTCATCAAGACCGTCACGCACGAGGAAGTGACGAAGGAGAAGCTCGGGGGAGCGGACACGCACAGCCAGATCTCCGGCGTCTCGCATTTCTCCGCCGACTCGGACGAGGACTGCCTGTCCACCATCCGCGAGCTGCTCTCCTACATCCCCTCCAACAACCTCGAGGACCCGCCGCGAGTCGAGACGAAGGACGAGGTCGATCGCGTCGATCCTCCTCTCGATCACTTCGTCCCGGAGAGCTCGACGCAGCCCTACGAGATCCGGGACCTGATCAGGACGGTGGCGGACGAGGGGCAGTTCCTGGAGGTCCACGAGCAGTACGCCCGGAACCTCGTGGTCGGTTTCATCCGCCTGAACGGCTATCCGGCCGGCGTGGTGGCGAACCAGCCGGGGTTCCTGGCCGGGGTGCTGGACATCAACGCCTCGCGGAAGGGGGCGCGTTTCGTTCGATTCTGCGACGCCTTCAACATCCCGTTGCTGGTGTTCGAGGACGTGCCCGGGTTCCTGCCCGGGACGGACCAGGAGTACGGCGGGATCATCGTTCACGGGGCGAAGCTGCTCTACGCGCTGGCCGAGGCGACGGTGCCGAAGGTCACGGTCATCACCCGGAAGGCGTACGGCGGGGCGTACTGCGTGATGAACTCGAAGCACATCCGCGCGGACATGAACTTCGCCTATCCGACGGCGGAGATCGCGGTGATGGGGGCCGAGGGGGCGGTGAGCATCCTCTACAAGGGGGCGCCGGACCGGGAGGCGAAGATCGCCGAGTACCGGGAGAAGTTCGCCAACCCGTACATCGCCGCCGAGCGGGGATACGTGGACGAGATCATCGAGCCGCGCTTCACGCGCCGGAAGCTGATCACCACCTTCGCCATGCTCCGCAACAAGCGCGACCAGAACCCCCCCAGGAAGCACGGGAACATCCCGCTGTAGGCGGCCGCGGCGGCCGGCGTCTCGAGACGGCAAGCCAGGCCATCAATCCGTATCGTCCAGAACAACAAGAATCCCCGGTACGGACAGGCCGTGCAGTTCCAGGACCCGCGCGAGGTGCGCCTCTTCGCGAAGTTCACGTTCTAGCGGGACCCCTTTCGGCCGTATGCTCACGGGGCGGGACTTCGGTCCCGCCCCTTTTCACATGGAGAATCCGATGCCCCCCCTCCCCCTCACGATTCAGATCGCTCCTCTCGCCATGCTGATCATCGCCGCCTGTGCCTCGGGCCCGGGAGCCCTCTCGGCGCCGGACGTCAGCATCGTCCAGCTCTCGTCATGAAACGGGTGCGGCATGCCTTCGAGGAGGTCATCCCCGCGAACTCGTCCGGCACGATCGCCCTGCGGGCCTGGGTCCAACCGCTTCAGGCGGACGTCAGCGGCGCGGTCACCAGCCCGGTGATGATCCGCGGCTCGGCCCGCTTCGAGGGCCCTGACGGCGTGATGCGCAGAAACTTCGTCGGGAGAGGGCAGTAGGAAATAACCCCCACGCGGAGTGCCGTTTACCTGTGTCCCCCCGATTGACCGGCGCAGGTCGCTGTGTTACAAGGGCGGGTCCATTTTTCGGAGGTCATTCGTGTACGCCATTATCCGTTCCGGTGGAAAGCAGTACCGCGTGGCCGAGGGGGAGCTCCTTCGGGTCGAGCGCGACGTTCTCGGCTCGGCCGACGACGACAAGGTCACCTTCAGCGAGGTGCTCATGATCGGCGGCGAGCAGCCGAAGGTCGGTGCGCCCACCGTCCAGGGTGCCTCCGTGGTGGCGACCGTCCTGCGCGAGTCGCGGGGCGACAAGATCATCGTTTTCAGGAAGAAGCGCCGGAAGAATCACACCAAGCGGAAGCACGGCCACCGGCAGGACCTGGTCGAGATCCGCATCGACAGCATTCACGTCTGAGCGCGATCAGGGGAGGTTTCCAATGGCACACAAAAAAGGGCAGGGCTCATCGCGAAACGGTCGCGACTCCCAGCCGAAGATGCTCGGAGTCAAGCGCTTCGCCGGGCAGTTCGTCACCGGCGGCTCGATCATCGTCCGCCAGCGCGGGACGAAGTTCTACCCCGGCACCAATGTCGGCATCGGCCGCGATCACACTCTCTACGCCAAGATCGACGGCATCGTCGACTTCCAGGACAAGGGCGCGCGGGGGCGGTTCGTCCACGTGAAGCCCGCCGGGGAGTAGGGCTCAGGGGTCAGGGGTCAGAAAGAGGCCGCCGGGAGGCGGCTTTTTTCGTTGAAGTGCTCAACCGACCCCCGAGCCCTGAGCTCCGAGCCCTGCTGTATAGTCCACTTGGAACACCGCTCGCACTTCCATTACCGATGACGTTCATCGACCAGGCGACGATCCGGGTCAAGGGAGGGGACGGCGGGAACGGCTGTGTCGCCTTCCGGCGCGAGAAGTTCGTCCCCAGGGGCGGCCCCTCCGGCGGAGACGGCGGCGCCGGCGGCTCGGTCTGGATCGTCGCCTCCAGGCGCCTGAATACTCTCTACCACCTCAAGTTCCGGCGGGAGTGGAAGGCCGGCCGCGGCGAGCACGGCATGGGCTCGAACTGCTCCGGGCAGGACGGTCAGGAGGTCGTGGTCGAGCTGCCGGTCGGCTCCGTCGTCCGCGAGGGGGCCACCGGTGAGATCCTCGCGGACTTGACGGAGGAGGGGCAGCGCGTGGTCGTGGCCAGGGGCGGCCGGGGGGGGCTGGGCAACCAGCACTTCGCCACCGCCACGCGGCAGGCGCCGCGCTTCGCGCAACCGGGGGAGGAGGGAGAGGAGCGGGAGCTGCTCATCGAGCTGAAGCTGATCGCCGACGTCGGCATCATCGGTCTGCCGAACGCCGGAAAGTCGACCCTCATCTCCGTGATCAGCGCCGCGAAACCGAAAGTGGCCGACTATCCCTTCACCACGCTGGTCCCGAACCTCGGCGTGGTGAGCGCGGACGACGAGCAGACCTTCGTGGTGGCCGACATCCCGGGGCTGATCGAAGGAGCGCACGAGGGGCACGGCCTGGGAGACCAGTTCCTCCGCCACGTCGAGCGTTGCTCGGTGCTCGTTCACCTGGTCGATCTCTCGGCCAACGAGCATCCGGAGAAGGACGCCGAAGTCGTCGCCCGCGAGCTCGAGCTCTACTCGGGCCGGCTGGCGGCCAAGTCACGGATCGTCTGCGGCTCGAAGCTCGACGCGGCCATCGAGGGAAACTCCGAGAAGCTCCGCGCCTGGGCCCGGAGCGAAGGGTACGATTACCACGAGATCTCGGCGGTGACCGGAGACGGGGTGCGGGAGCTGGTCCGGATGATGGCGCGGCACGTCCGGGAGCACGCGGCGCAGGGGCAGATGGAGGCGGCGTCCACACGAGGATGAAGATCGCGATCTGCGGCGGCACGTTCGATCCGTTCCATCGAGGCCACCTCGATCCCGTCCTGGCGGTGCGCGACGAGCTGCAGTGGAGCACGATTCTCTACGTGCCGGCGTGGCGGCAGCCGTTCAAATCCGAACAGCGGCTCACGTCGGGTCATCACCGCTTCGCCATGGCCGTGCTGGCCACCGAGAGCCTCGAGGACATCTACGTCTCGCCGCGGGAGCTCGACCGCGGCGCGATCTCCTACACGGTTGACACCCTCGAGGAGTTGCGCGCGGAGCACCCCACGGCCACGCTCGACTGGGTCATCGGCGACGACAATCTCGAGCAGCTCATGGCCTGGAAGAACATCGACCGCATCTTCGAGCTGGCGAATTTCGTGGTGCTGGCCCGCGGTTTCGACCCGCATCCGGTCCCGGAGCGCTTCCGTCACCGCGTGGGGAGGCCGGAGCAGCGGCGGAGGAACGGCGGGATCGTCTTCGCCGCCAACCCCGCCGTGCCGGTGTCGTCCACCGAGATCCGAAGGAGAATTCGCGCGGGAGAGCCGGTCGCAGAGCTGGTCGCTCCCCGCGTCTGGCGGTACATTCAGCACAACCGACTCTATCAAGAGGCCCTAACGTGACGGATTCCATCGAAAGTCGTGTACGCGTAACCGCTGCAGCAGCGCTGGACAAGAAGGCCATCGACCTCGATGTCCTCTCCGTGGCCGAGCTGACCTCGATCGCCGACTACTTCATCCTCTGCTCGGCGACCTCCGAGAGGCAGGCCCAGGCCATTGCCGACGGCGTGCTGTCGAAGCTGAAGGGCGACCTGAACGTGAAGCCGTTGCTCGTGGAAGGGACGACGCCCGGCCGGTGGATCCTTCTCGACTTCGGCGACTTCATCTTCCACGTGTTCACCGAGGACTGCCGCCGCTTCTATGGTCTGGAGCGGCTGTGGGGAGATGCACCCAATGTGACCGCCGAGTTCAGCGACGAGGCGGCGGCACCGCGGAATGCCATCAAAAAAACGTCGTGACCCGCGGCTGGGCGATTTCTTTCGCTCCCGCGCCCCCTCCGTCCGCAACCTTCTGCAGACGGTCGAGAAGGTGCTCGATCACGATGTGCCCGTGCTGATCCGCGGCGAATCGGGCACCGGCAAGGACTTCCTGGCCGAGGCCATTCACATCTGCAGCAACCGGCGCAGCGAGCCCTTCGTCGAGATCGACTGCCCCTCCATCCCCGCCGATCTCTTCGAGAGCGAGCTGTTCGGACACGAGAAAGGGACCTTCACCGACGCCCAGTCGCGCAAGCTCGGCAAGCTCGAAGTCGCCGGCGCCGGCACCGTCTACTTCGACGAGATCTCCGCCCTCTCCTCCTCTCTCCAGGCCAAGCTCCTTCGCGCCTTCCAGGAAAAGAGCCTCACCCGCCTCGGCGGGAATCAAGCGGTCCCCTTCCGTGCCCGCGTGGTCTCTTCCACCAGTGCGGACCTCGAGTCCTTGCTCGCCGCCGGGACCTTCCGCCGCGACCTCTTCTACCGGATCAACGTCGTGACCGTCACGATGCCGCCGCTGCGCGAGCGCGCCGACGACATCCCCCTGCTCGCCGCCGCCTTCGCCGGCGGCCCGAGGCGGATCACCAGCGAGGCCATGGACCTGCTCACCGCCTACGGCTGGCCCGGCAACCTTCGTGAGCTGCGCAACGCCATCGAGCGAGCCCTCCTGCTGGCCGAGGGGGATGCCGTGACCGCCGCCGCCCTGCCGTTCGAGGCGCCCGAGCTCGTCGCCGCCGCGACCCGGGCCGGCTGGACCCTGGAAAAGCTGGAGGAGACCTACATCCGCGAGGTTCTCCGCTCCACCCGCTCGAACTTCTCCCGCGCCGCCCAGGTCCTCGGCATCAACCGCAAGACGCTGCTGGAGAAGCGGAGGAAGTACGGGATTGAGTAGGCCGCGGGCCGCGGGCCGATGAAAATCCGGATCATCCAGGCCGGCAGCCACGCCGACGCCGAGCTGGCGGCGGTCGCCCGGCGCTACCTCGACCGGATCCGGCACTTCTTTCCAATAGAGGTGACTTCGGTCCCTCCGGAGCGCGGTAGACAAAAAATGGACGATCTGGCTATCATGCGCGCTCAATCCACGCGCCTGCTGTCCGCGATTCCCGATCGCGGCACCACGGTCGTCCTGGACGAACGCGGGGAAACCATTGATTCTTTGAAGTTTGCGAGGTGGCTGGAACGGCTGGCCCTCGATAGTCCTCACGGCGTGACGTTCGTCGTCGGGGGGGACACCGGCCTCGACGACCGCGTCCGCGGCCGGGCCGACAAGCTGCTCAGCCTCTCCGCCATGACCCTCCCGCATCAGATGGCCCGGGTCGTTTTGCTGGAACAGATCTATCGGGCTTGTACGTTGATGCGGAACATCTCATACCACCGGTAAGGAGCAACGCTCTGATGGCGAGAACGAAAACGAAGGCGAGTCCGTGGCAGACGCACGAAGAGACCCTGCGCAAGAAGCAGATGGAGCTGATCCAATCGTACGAGCGCGACAAGGCCGCGGGCAACGCCCAGCCGGACGACGGGATCCAGGATCTGGCCGACAAGGCCGCCAGCGCCTACTCGAAAGAGCTGAACTTCTCGCTCTCCGACAGCGAGCGGCTGCTGCTGATGCAGATCGAGGAAGCCTTCGCGCGACTGAAGGCCGGCACCTACGGCGTCTGCACGAATTGTGGAGCGACGATCGGGGAGAAGCGTCTGCAGGCCGTCCCCTGGACGCCGTTCTGCATCGATTGCCAGGAGCTTCAGGAGAAGGGACTTTTGCCGTAGACTCTTCAACGACTTGATCGGATCGGGGAGCGGCTTCGGGCGCTCCCCTTTTTTGTTTTGGATTTTGGGTTTTGGATTTTGGATTGCGGCGGGGCGGACGGGCAATCCAAAATCCAAAATCCAAAATCCAAAATCCAAAATCTCCCAGCCCATGCCGAATACGCTGAAGAACGTTCTCGACGCGATTTCCCGGAAACGGCCGCCGTCCGTCATCCTCGTGGGGGGGACGTCCGACTATCTCGCCGAGGGTGCCTTTCACGACATCCGGGACGCGATCGTCGCGGCCATGCCGGGGATTGCCGTGGAGGCGTACGAGCCGGGGGCGGAGATGGCGGCGATCATCGACTCGTATCGCACGATGTCGCTCTTCGGCGGGCCGCGCCTGATGGTCGTGCCGGAAGTGAACGCCTTCGTCTCGGCCAGGGAGCTGTCGTCGCTCTTCGAGAAATCGGTCGCGGACTGGAAGAGCGCCAGGACCGATCGGAAGCGCGCCACGGCATCGGCCAAGCTCCTTCACGTCCTCGGCCTGGCCGGATGTGACCTCGAGATGAAAGACCCGGCCATCGCCGGCGCGCTGGGCGTGCCGCTCGACGAGGTGCTGGCGGCGATGCTGGCCTTTTGTCGCTCGAGCGGAAAGAGGGCCGGCCGCGGCGAGGACGATGCCGCGCTCCTGACCGAGGCCATCGCCCGCGGCGGCGCCGCCGGAACCATCCTGCTCATGCGCACCGGGGAGGTGCCGCGCCAGTCGGCCACCATCGACCTGATCGATCGCGCCGGGACGGTGGTCGTCGCCGACGTCTCGCGGGAGAGCTTCGCCGCCGTGCTCAATCAGGTCATCGGTGCCGTGGCGGCGGAGCTGGAGGTGACGTTCGAGCCGGCCGCCGTGGTCCGCCTGCGGCAGCGGCTGGGCATCGAGCGGGTGCTCGCCGACAAGTTCTCGCGCGAGGTCCCCGACCTCCGCCTCGCCGTCTCCGAGGCGGAGAGGCTGGCCACGCTCGCCGGAAGCGGAAACCGCGTCACCGCGGCCATGGTCGATCGCGAGGTGGAGTCGATCGAGGGGGGCGCCCGCTACGAGCTGGCCTCGCTCTTCACCGAGCGGAAGTACCTCGAGGCGGTGACGAAGCTGCGCGATCTGGTCGCCCAGGCCCGCCGCGACGATCCGCGGGCCTCGATCGAGATCCACTACGGCCGCTTCCTCTTTCCACTCGCCGACGAGATCCGGCAGATGATCGCCATCCATTCCTACGCCCGGGCGCGCAAGGTGGACCTCGGCGGAAGCATGCCCTACAACCGTTTCAAGGAGACGGTGGCCGACTCCCTCGGCGACTATTTGAAAGGGCTCGGGCTGGTCCGGCAGCGCCCTCACCCCTTTCCTCTGCACAAGAAATGGGAAGCGGCGCGGACAGAGAGCGAGGCCGACCTCTTCCGCGCCCTCGCCGCCATCGCCGGCCTGGAGGTGAAGCGGAAATCCGGCGGGATCCCCGTGGACGTCGGCCTGGAGACGTTTCTGCTGAGTAGACTGAGCGTGTCATCCTGAGCCGGCGCAGCGCGGCGAAGGACCTCCTGCGTCCGAGCGGCTCCGTCGGCAGTGGGTCCTTCGCCGTCTTCGCGGCTCAGGATGACACGTCAAACGCTCGGAATGACATGATCGAACTGAGCGCCGACCTCGGCGAGGCCGCCAGCGACGAGGACCGCGCGGTGGAGCGCGCGATCTGGTCGATGATCGACGCGGCGAACGTCGCCTGCGGCGGGCACGCGGGCGACGAGGCGTCGATGCGGGAGGGCGTGCGCAACGCCTCGCGCCTCGGCGTCATTCTCGGCGCCCATCCCTCCTATCCCGATCGCGAGAACTTCGGGCGGGCCTCGATGGCCATCGATCCGGGAGCGCTCCGCACATCGCTGGTGTCGCAGATCGGCCGATTCCGCGAGATCGCGTCGGGGGAGGGGCTGCGGCTGCAGCGGGTCAAGGCTCATGGCGCGCTCTACAACGACGCCCATCGCGACCGCGCCCTGGCCGGGATCCTCGTCGAGGCGGTCCGCGCCGTCGATCCCGCCGTGGCGATCGTGGCGTCCGGGAAGTCGAAGACGGCCGACGCCGCGCGCGAAGCGGGGCTGCCGGTGATCCGGGAGGCGTTCGCCGACCGCCGTTATCGTCCCGACGGATCGCTCGTCCCGCGCAACGAGCCCGACGCGCTGCTCTCGGTCGCCGAGGCTGCGGCGCAGGCGGACATGCTCGTGCGCGAGCGCATCGTCGATGCCCGTGGCCACCGCATCACGATCGATTTCGACACGATCTGCATCCACGCCGACATGCAGGGCGCGGTGGCCCGGCTGAAGGCCATCCGTCAGAGACTGGCGCCGTTCGTCCGGATGACCTCCGAGTAGAAGCGCCCGCTGCCTTTGATGGTCCGCTTCTGGTTCGCGTAGTTCACGTGGATGATCCCGAAGCGTTTCGAGTAGCCGTGGCTCCACTCGTAGTTGTCGAGCAGCGACCAGACGAAGTAGCCGCGGACATCCACCCCCCGCCGTATGGCCTCGCCGGCGGCCCGGATGTGCTCTCGAAGATAGTGGACCCGCAGCGGATCCTCCACCGTCTCGCCGAGCGCCTCCGGCGGGTCGTAGAAGCAGGCGCCGTTCTCGGTCACGTACAGCGGGACATCGCCGTACCGATCCCTGACCCAGAGCAGGATGTCGGTGAGACCCGGCGGGTAGACCTCCCAGTCGAGCTCGGTGCGGATGGCCTCCGGCTGCCGGACATGGCTGGCGCGCTCGATGAGCTGACCGCGATCGTTCCTCGTCACGGCACGCTTGTAGTAGTTCACGCCGAGGAAGTCGACCGGCTGGTGGATGGCGTCGAAGTCCGAGGAGGGGATGACGGGCCAGGCCTCGCCGAACATCTCCATGACCTCGTCGGGATACGTTCCCCGGAACAGCGGGTCGAGGTATTGCCGGTTCATGTAGGCGTCGGCGCGCTCGGTGGCGGCCAGATCTTCGGCCCGGTTCGATGCGGGGTACTTCGGCTCGAGATTCACCACCGTTCCGATCCGATGTCTGCCGGCGGCGCGATACGCCGCCAGCGCGGCGCCGTGAGCGCGCATGAGGTTGTGCGAGGCGATGGGGGCCTCGAAAAGGTTCCGGTGTCCCGGCGCGAGCACGCCGTGCAGGTATCCGCCGTCGCTGACGACCCACGGCTCGTTGATCGTGGCCCACATCGGCACCCGGTCGTCGAGGGCGCGGAAGACGATGGCGGCGTAGTCGGCGAACCACTGCGCCACGTCGCGGTTCAGCCATCCGCCGAGGTCGTCGAGGGCGGCGGGAAGGTCCCAGTGGTAGAGGGTGACCATCGGCTGGATGCCGGCGGCGTGGAGCTCGTCGAGCAGGCGGCTGTAGAAATCGAGGCCCGACTGGTTCACGCGCCCTCGACCGCCGGGGAGGATGCGGGTCCAGGCGATGCCGAAGCGGTAGGCCCTCAGCCCCAGCTCTCGCATCAGCCCGACATCTTCCCTGTAGCGGCGGTAGTGGTCGCAGGCGATGTCGCCGGTATCGCCATTGGCGGTTCGGCCGGGGGTGTGGCTGAAGCGGTGCCAGATGCCGGGGCCGGCGCCGTCGGCGAGAGGGGAGCCCTCGATCTGGTAAGAGGCGGTGGCGGCGCCCCAAAGGAAATCGGGTGGAAAGGGGTTGGCGGGCCTCGTTGACATCACCATATTGCTGCGATAGCGTAACGCAACGCGTGTAAACGTTTACAGCGTTATGTCGCCCCCATCGGCTCCAGCGCCTTCTGCTCCCAACGGAGCGACGACCATCAAAGAGGTGGCCGCCCGCGCGGGTGTATCCGTCGCCACCGTCTCCCGCGCCCTGAATGGTGTCGGTCCCGTGCGCCGGGCGACGTACGACCGCGTGATCGAGGCCGCCCGCGAGCTCCGCTTCGTGCCTCACAGCGGGGCGCGCAGCCTCAGCACGCGGACCACGCATACGGTGGGCCTGGTGCTGCCCGACCTTCATGGCGAGTTCTTCTCCGAAGTCATCCGTGGGGCCGACGTCGCCGCGAGGCGTCGCGGCTATCACCTCATCGTCTCCGGATCGCACAACAACCGCGACGACATGGTGGCGGTGATCCGGGCCATGCGGGGCAGAGTGGACGGCCTGATGCTGATGTCGCCCGAGCTGGCCGTGGAAGGGATCCTGAGCGAACTTCCGGGCGCGATGCCGCTGGTCACGGTGAATGCCCGGGCGAAGGGATTCTCGTCGGTGACGATCGACAACTATGGCGGCGCGCGTGCCGTGGTCGCTCACCTCGCCGGCCTGGGGCATCGCAGAGTCGGCTTCATCGGCGGGCCGCCGGCCAATGCCGATGCCTCCGAGCGTCTCCGTGGATACCGGGAGTCGTGCGCCAAGGAGACGATCGTCTGTTCCCCCGAGCTCGAGGTGCCGGGCGACTTCTCCGAAGAATCCGGATATGCCGCGACGCTCCAGCTTCTGGCGCTCGATCCCCGTCCGACGGCGATCTTCGCCGCGAATGACGCCATGGCGGTCGGGGCGCTGTTCGCGCTCCGCGAGGCGGGACAGGGGGTCCCGGAAGACATCGCGCTGGCCGGCTTCGACGACATTCCGATCGCGCGCTACGTCACTCCTCGTCTGACCACGGTCACCGTGGCCATCGCCGAGCTCGGACGCCGTGCATTCGAGCTGCTTCTCGACTCCATCGAACACAAAGGCTCGCGGCGGCCGCCGCGCGAAACGCTGACCACCTCCCTGGTGATTCGCGAGTCGTGTGGCGCCAGTCAGTCCGCCGCCAGAGGTTTAACGCGTAAAGGAGGAATCTCATGAGGCGTCGCTTCGCTCAGTGGTGCAGTCTGCTGCTTCTCATCATTCTCGCCGCGTCACCGGTCATCGCCCAGACGACGACGGCGACTTTGCGCGGTACGGTGCAGGACGAGAGCGGGAACATGTTTCCCGGAGCTCAGGTGACTGCAACGGCCGTGGCCACCGGCTATACGAACTCTTCGACGGTCGCGTCGGACGGGCGCTTCAGTCTGAGCGGTCTGACGCCGGGGCGGTATCGCATCGACGTCTCCGCGCCGTCGTACAACGCGAGTACGCGTGAGCTCACCGTTCTCGTCGGACAGACGGTGAACGTCGACTTCCGCCTCACACCGAATCTCGTCCTCATGGAGGAGATGACCGTCATCGGTGACGCGATTGTGGAGATGGAGACCCATCAGGTGGCCACGAACGTCACCACTCAGCAGATCGAGAGCTTGCCGCAGCCCGACCGGAACTTCCTCAATTTCGCTGCGCTGGCTCCCGGAGTCACGCTCTCCACCGATCCGACCCGGAAGGAGATCCGCTCGGGCGGGCAGGGTTCTCAGGCCACGAACGTCTTCATCGACGGCGTGAGTTTCAAGAACGATCTCATTCTCGGCGGCGTGGTCGGACAGGACTCCAGTCGCGGTAATCCGTTTCCCCAGAATGCGGTGCAGGAGTTCCGTGTCATCACGCAGAACTTCACCGCCGAATTCCAGAAGTCGTCCAGCGCCATCATCACCGCGGTGACCAAATCCGGAACGAATCAGGTGCAGGGCAACGTCTTCGCCTACTTTCAGGACAAATCGTTCATCGAAGACGATCCGTTCTCGGCACCGGGCGCCGCCAAGCCGCCCTATGAACGCCTGCAGTACGGGTTGAGCGTAGGGGGGCCGATCGTCCGCGATCGCATGCATTTCTTCGTTTCGTTCGAAGCGAATGACCAGGACCGTCAGGAACGCGTCACCCTCGGACCGCTGAAGAACACCGCGTTCGGACAGCAGTTTCTCGACCGCGAAGGGGTCTTCACGCAACCGTTCCGCGAGGATCTCTTCTTCGGAAAGCTCAGTTTCCAGCCCACCTCGAGGCAGGTGCTCGATCTGAGCGCCAGCTACCGCGATGAGACCGATATCCGCAGCTTCGGCGGGAGCAACACGTACGAGGTGGCGGAAAACGTCGCCCAGGAGATCTGGAGCTCGGTGCTGCGCCACCAGCTGACCTCCATGAACTGGTTCAACGAGGCCTCGCTGAGCTACTCGTCGATGGATTGGCATCCCCAGCCGCTCAACTTCGACGAGCCCCGCTTCGAGTACCAGGGCATCGGCGCTTTCGGCGGTCGAGGCGGCCGCCAGAACGCACAGCAGAAACGCTTTTCGATCCGCGACGACGTCACGTTCTCGGGGCTGCAGCTCGCAGGCAATCACACTCTGAAGCTCGGCGTGCTGGCGGAGTTCCTCGACTACACGATGATCAAGAACTTCCGCTTCCAGCCCGTGTATCGCTTCCGCGAGCAGGAGAACTTCGCCTTCCCCTGGCAGGCCGCTCTCGCTTTCGGCGAGCCGGACATGGCCTCCGACAATCAGGCCTACGGCCTGTACGGGCAGGACGAGTGGAATGTGAACCCCGCCCTCACTCTCAGTCTCGGTCTCCGGTGGGACTACGAGACCAAGATGATGGATACGGACTACGTCACCCCTGATTACGTCCGCACCGCGTTGTCCGGAGTGGCGCCGGCGAACTTCTTCAGCGACGGGGATGACCGCAAGAGCCCGAAGGACAACTTCGCCCCGCGCCTGGGCGCCACGTACGACCTCCTCCAGAACGGCCGGACGATCCTCTTCGCCGGAGCGGGGCGCTACTACGACCGCGTTCTCTTCAATGAGCTCGTCGACGTCCGCTTCAAGGAGAACTACAGAGAGACGTTCTTCGAGTTCTCGACCGACGGCCGCCCCGGAACCATTCCCTGGGATCCGAAATATCTGACCAAAGAGGGGCTTCAGCAGCTCCAGGCCGCCGGCGGCGGACGACATGAGGTCTGGCTGTTCGACAACAACTCCGAAGTGCCGTATTCGGATCAGTGGAACATCGGCGTGCGTCAGTCCTTCGGAGGAATGGTCGGATCGCTCTCCTACGGCAACATCCGCAGCTCCAACAATCTGCAGTGGTCATTCGCGCCGTTCTCCCTCAACGCCAACGGCACGTGCTGCAACGTGCCGGCATCGCATCCTGGCGCGGTTCTCTGGTCCAACCAGGACGAGGAGACGTATTACGACGCCATCTATGCCACCCTCGACCGGCCCATCACGCGCAGTGGACGCTTCGGGTTCAACCTCGCCTACACCTATGCCGACGCCGAGATCGAAGGCGACGAGCGCGGCTCGGTGACCTTCCCGCCGCCTGGAACGACCACGCATGCCAGGCACGCGCTCTCCGGTTCGGAAACACATCGCATCGTGGCCAACGGCATGGTGCGCATCCCCTGGGACATCCTCTTCTCGACGATCGTGCAGTACGGCTCGGGTCCGCAGATCGTGGGAACGAGGATCGTCAGCAACATCGGCTGGCCGGCCGGCGAGCGCTTCGTTCACCACGGAGAGGGGAGAAGCTGGTCTTCGGTCGATCTTCGCGGCGAGAAGGACTTCAATCTCGGCGCCACCACCCTGGGCCTCGTGCTGGAGGCGTTCAACGCCTTCAACTCCGACCGTTACAGCTGCTATCAGGATTTCGAGCCCATGAGCGGCAACCCGAACCTGCTGCAGCCCGGCTGCATCGTTCAGGGCTCGCAGCGCCGCTTCCAGGCCGGGATTCGCGTCGGATTCTGATGCGCATCGAGTCATCGTTCCGAAGGAGAGTGGCTCAGGCCACTCTCCTTCTGCTTTTCACCGCCGGCTGCGCGACGTCGGCGGACGTGCGCCAGCGCGCCGTCACCCCCGGTGGGCGCGCCGTCTCTCCAACCGTCGACGAACTGCAGCGCCGCACGTTCCAGTGGTTCTGGGACACCACGAACCCGAAGAACGGGCTCGTCCCCGACCGCTGGCCCACGAAGTCCTTCAGCAGCGTCGCCGCCGTCGGCTTCGGTCTGACGGTCTATCCAGTTGGCGTGGAGCGTGGCTGGGTGACGCGCGAGGCCGCGCGCGAGCGCGTCCTGACCACGCTCCGCTTCCTCTGGAACGCGCCGCAGGGCGACGCGCCCGCCGGCGTGACCGGCTACCGCGGCTTCTTCTATCACTTCCTCGACATGGAGAGCGGGCACCGCTTCGAGACCGTCGAGCTCTCCACGATCGACACCGCGCTGCTCATGGCCGGCGCCCTCTTCTGCCAGTCGTACTTCGACCGGGATGACGCCGGCGAGCTGGAGATCCGCGAGCTCGCCGAGAACCTCTATCGCCGGATCGAGTGGCCGTGGTTCCAGAAGCATTCCCCCGCCATCACCATGGCCTGGAGGCCCGAGGAGGGATTCGGAAGCTGGGAGTACCGCGGCTATGACGAGGCCATGATCCTCTACATCCTCGCCCTCGGATCGCCGGCGCACCCGATCGGCCCGGAGGCGTGGACCGAGTTCACCAGGACCTACAACTGGGGTCCCTTCTACGGCTACGAGCACGTGAACTTCGCGCCGCTGTTCGGGCACCAGTACTCGCACGTCTGGATCGACTTCCGCGGGATTCGCGATGCCTACATGCGCGAGAAGGGCATCGACTATTTCGAGAACTCCCGGCGGGCCACGCTCGCCCAGCGCGCCTACGCCATCGACAATCCGGGTGAGTTCGCCGGCTACGGGCCGAACATCTGGGGACTCACTGCCTGCGACGGTCCGCTGGACATGACCCTGCAGATCGATGGGCGGGCCGTGACGTTCCACACCTACCACGCCCGAGGCGCGGCGCGCGGGGAGATCCGCGACGACGGAACCATCGCCCCCACCGCCGCCGCCGGCTCGATCGCCTTCACGCCGGGGGAGTCGGCCGCCGCCATCGAGGAGATGGTCCGCCGCTTCGGCGATCACCTCTATCAGCAGTACGGCTTTCTCGACGCCTTCAACGAGACGCTCCAGCGCACCGACGTGCCCCTCCAGCACGGCCGGGTCGTGCCCGGCGTCGGCTGGTTCGACAGCGACTACCTCGGCATCGACCAGGGGCCGATCCTCACCATGATCGAGAACCAGCGCAGCGGGCTGGTGTGGGAGGTGATGAAGCGGAATCCGCACGTCGTGCGAGGCTTGAAGCGGGCGGGGTTCACGGGAGGGTGGCTGGAGGGGCGGTGAGAAGCCTACTGCTGATCCTCCTCCTCTGCGGGTGCGCGCAGGCGCGTGACGGCCGCATCCACATCGAATTCTGGGCCCTCGGCCGCGAGGGGGAGCTCGTCACGGAGCTCGTCCGCGAGTTCGAGCAGAGCAATCCCGACATCGCCGTCCGCGTGCAGCAGATGCCGTGGACGGCCGCGCACGAGAAGCTCCTCACCGCCATCGTCGGCAACGCCACGCCCGACCTCGCCCACATCGGCAACAGTTGGGTCCCCGAGTTCGAAGCCATCAACGCCATCGCCGACCTGACGGACCTCGTTCGCGCGCCGCTCGACCCCGCCGACTTCTTCCCCGGCATCTGGGCCACGAACCAGGTGGAGGGGCGCCAGTACGGGATCCCGTGGTACGTCGACACGCGGGTGCTCTTCTACCGGACGGACATGCTGGCCGAGGCCGGCTACTCGGTGCCGCCGCGAAGCTGGAGCGAGTGGATGGACGCCTGCGCCCGCCTCAAGGCCCGCGGCGCGCCGTGGGCCATCCTCCTCCCCACCAGCGAGTGGGCGCAGCCGCTGGTGCTGGCCATGCAGCTCGACGCCGAGCTGCTGCGCGAGAGCGGCCGCTACGGCGCCTTTTCCGAGCCGGAGTTCGTCCGGGCCCTCGACTTCTACTTCGAGTTCTTCCGCCGCGGATACGCCCCCGTCCTCGCCGCGACGCAGGTGGCGAACGTCTATCAGCAGTTCGCCGAGGGCGACTTCGCCATGTACATCACCGGCCCGTGGCAGATCGGGGAGTTCAAGCGCCGGCTGCCGCCGGGCTTCGAGGAGAAGTGGATGACCGCGCCGCTCCCCGCGCCGGATGGAAAGCCATGGCCGGGCACCTCGCTGGCCGGCGGCGGGAGTCTGGTGGTCTTCCGGCGCTCGACGAAGCAGGAGGCGGCGGCGCGCCTGATCGAGTTCCTCTCCCGGCCCGAGCAGCAGGTGCGCTTCTTCGAGATGACCGGGAACCTCCCGGCGCGCCGGAGCGCCTGGGACGCCCCGTCGGTGGCGGACGATCGCTATCTGGCCGCGTTCCGCACGCAGCTCGAGAACGTCACGCCGATGCCGGCCGTCCCGCAGTGGGAGCAGATCGTCACGAGCCTGTTCGAGGTGGCCGAGCAGGCCATCCGCCGGCGCCAGACGGCGCAGCAGGCCGCGGCCATCCTCGACCGGAAGACCGACACCATCCTGGAAAAGCGCCGCTGGATGCTGGCGCGCCACGGCGGATGAGAATGACCAGCGAAGGCCGCGCCGCGGTCTGGTTCCTCGCTCCCGCCCTCACGGTGATCGGCGTCTTCTTCCTCCTGCCGGTGGTGGGCGGGTTCCTTCTCAGTCTCACCGACTTCGACATCTACGCGCTGGCCGACGCGCGGAACATCCGCTTCGTCGGCGTGGACCAGTACCGGGCCCTCTCGCAGAGCCCCGTCTTCTGGGCCGCGCTGCGGAACACGCTCCTCTTCGCGCTTCTGGCCGGGCCGCTGACGGTGTGCATGTCGCTCGGCGCGGCGCTGCTGCTGAGCGCCAAGCTCTCGCCGTGGAAGCCCTTCTTCCGCACGGTCTACTTCGCCCCGGTGGTGACCACGCTGGTGGCGGTGGCCATCGTCTGGCGCTACATGTTCCATCCGCGGTTCGGCCTCCTGAACACGTTTCTGGGATGGTTCGGGATCGGGGCGATCGACTGGCTCGGCGATCCGCGGTTCGCCCTGCCGGCCATCGCCATCCTCGCGATCTGGAAGAACTTCGGCTACAACATGATCATCTTCGTGGCCGGCCTGCAGAGCGTGCCGGAGGAGCTGTACGAGGCGGCGAAGATCGACGGGGCGGGAGCGATCCGGCAGTTCCGCCACATCACCCTGCCGATGCTCGGTCCGACGTTCCTCTTCGTCGGCATCATCACCGCCATCGGATACCTGCAGCTCTTCGCCGAGCCGTACGTGATGACTCCCGACGGCGGGCCGCTCAACAGCACGCTCTCGGTGGTCATGCTCATGTACCGGGAGGGCTTCCGCTGGTGGAGCATGGGCTACGCGGCGGCCATCGCCTTCGTGCTCTTCGTCATCATCGTGGCCGTGAGCCTGTTCCAGCTCTGGCTGCGGCGGAGGACGGCGTGAAGAAAGCCCTGCTCTACGCCGCGCTCATGGCCGGGGCCCTCGCCACGGCGGCGCCGCTGGTGTGGATGCTCTCCGCGTCGCTCATGCCCACCGGCGAGGCCACGGCGGTCCCGCCGCGGTTCCTTCCCAGCCGCGTCACCTTCGAGCACTACCAGGAGATGTTCAGCCGCCTCAACCTCGGCCGCTCGTTCTTCAACAGCGCTTTCCTGGCGGTGACCATCACCCTGGTGTCGCTCCTGCTCAACTCCATGGCCGGCTATGCCTTCGCGCGCCTGCGGTTCGGCGGGCGCGACCGCCTCTTCGCCTGGCTCATCGCCGCGCTGGCGATTCCCGTGCAGATCTCCATGCTGCCGCTCTTCCTGATGATGAAGTGGATGGGGCTGGTCAACACCTACCTGGGGGTGATCATCCCGGGGATGGCCAGCATCCTGGGGATCTTCCTGGTGCGGCAGTTCATGCTCTCGATTCCGCAGGACCTGCTCGACGCGGCGCGGATCGACGGGGCGAGCGAGTGGAAGATCTACTGGTCGATCGTCCTGCCGCTGGCGCGCCCGGTGTTGGTCACGCTGGCCATCTTCACCTTCATGAACATGTGGAACGACTTCATGTGGCCGCTGATCATCCTCACCGACAGCAGCAAGCACACCCTGCCGGTGGCGATCGCCAACCTGGTGGGGGAGTACGTGATGGACGTGGAGCTGATGATGGCCAGCTCGGTGCTGACGGTGACGCCGGTGCTGGTGCTCTTCCTGGTCCTGCAGCGCTACTACATCGCCGGGCTGATGGCAGGCGGGGTGAAGGGGGAATGAAAAGCGTCTCTCTGACATTTCAAACCCCGATCGGCGACCCTTCGCCAACGCCAACCCTCGCGATCCTTGCTGTGGTGTAGCTCAGCTGGTAGAGCGCCGGATTGTTAATCCGGTGGTCGGAGGTTCGAATCCTCCCGCCACAGCCAATCTCCTCCCACGCACGTTCCTACCGCGTGATCTCGCCGATGATGGTGAGGAGATCCTGGATCGCAAACGGCTTCTGAAGCATCGAGGTGCGATTCTGCGCCAGCATCTCCCGCACGCCGGCGTCCGCGTCGTGCCCGGTGGTGAAGACGATCGGCAGGTCCGGCCACCGAGAGCGGAGCGCCCGCGCCACTTCCACGCCGTTGATGTCGGGAAGCGAGACGTCGAGGAGGACGGCGTCGGGGGGCGCCACCGCCACCAGGTCGGGCACCGGACGTCCGCGGTCGATGATCGTCACCCGGAACCCGCTGTCCTCCAGCGCCATGGCCACGCCGGCCGACACCAGCTCGTCGTCGTCCACGATCAGCAGCGACTTTGACATGAGCGCCAGTAAAGAAGGAAGGCTGCCGCCGGCGTGTGAGTCGGGTCACCTTTCAGGACGGTCAGGGCATCGATCTATCCGGAAACTGCCAGTCGATGGCCCTCCGCCTCTATCGAACGGCAGAGGTGCGCGTCCAAGGGCGGGTCACTCGTCGAGCGCGGTGCGAACCGCCCGCAGGAGCTCGCGCGCGGTGATCGGCTTCTCCAGGAAGCGCCCGCCGTCGCGGACGTGGCTGAGCCGGGCGGTGGCGTCGTCCGTATAGCCGGACATGAAGACGACCTTCAGCCCCGGCATCTGCTCCGCCAGTTGGCCTCCGCTCATGTGGCGCATCACGACGTCGGTGAGCAGGAGGTCGATCCGCCTCTCGCGGGCGATGGCCATCGCCTCGAGCGGGCTCTCGCAGGCAATCACCGAGTAGCCGTTCCCCTCCAGAAGGCCGGCGATGACCTCCCGCACCATCGAGTCGTCGTCCACCAGAAGGATCGTCTCTCCGCGACTCGCGGACAAGGGAGCGGCCTCCGTCTCGGAACGCTGCTCGTCGGCGCCGAGGTGGCGCGGGAAGAAGATCTTGAACGACGTCCCCTGCCCCGGCTCGCTGTAGACCCAGATGCTTCCCCTCTGCTGCTTGACGATCCCGTACACGACGGCCAGGCCGAGCCCGGCGTGCCCCCCTTCGCCCTTCGTGCTGAAGTACGGCTCGAAGATCTTCTCCTTCAGCTCCGGGGGAATCCCGCAGCCATCGTCGGTCACCGAGAGGAGGACGTAGTCGCCGGCTGTGAAGTCGACGTGCTGGCGCGAGTAGGAGTCGTCGGCCGTGAAGTTGCGGACCTGGATCTGCACGGTCCCCCCCTCCGGCATGGCGTCGCGGGCGTTCAGCACGAGATTCATGATGACCTGCGCGATCGTGCCGGGGTCGGCGTGGATTCGCCAGAGGTCGTCCGCCGCCGCGACCTGGAGGTCGATGTGGTCGCCGATGACGGGCCGAAGGATCTGCATGCTCGAGTCCACCGCCTCGCCGAGATCGAAGGCCCGCGGCTGGACACTTCGCCGCCGTCCCACCGCCAGCAGTTGCTCGGTAAGGTCCGCTCCCCTCGCGGCGGCTTTGAGGATGATGCCGAGGTATCGCTCCGTCCTTTCCTTCCCCCCGGCGCCGCTCACCAGCTCGCAACTGGTGGTGATGGCCTGGAGAATGTTGCGGAAGTCGTGGGCTACGCCCGCCGACAGCTTGCCGATGGCATCGAGCTTCTGCGCCTGGTAGAGCTGCTTTTTCAGGTTCACCTGTTCGGTGATGTCGAGGAAGATGGCCACGACCATGGAAGGCCGCTCCTCACCCTCGCCGAAAATCGGCTCGGAGTTGATCAGCACCCAGGTGTAGGTGTCATCCGGACGAAGGATGCCCATGACCACTTCTTGGCAGGGGAGGCCGGTCCGCAGCGACTCGCTGATCGGGAAATGGTCGGGATGGAACAAACTGCCGTCCTCGTGGATCGTTTGCCAGCGCGCGTCGGTCGCCGTGCGGCTGCCTACCTCCTCAGCGTCGAGGCCCAGGATGTTCCGGGCCATCGGATTGCTGTAGAGGTTGGTCCCGTCCGCGCCGTAGACGGTCAGCGCCACCGGCATCCGACCGAGGATGAAGGAGGCGAACGCCTCGTCCATCACGAACTGCGGCTCTCCTCCCATGATGACGGCCTCCATGATAGGGAGTGTCCGGGCGGGGCAAAACCCTACCCTCGAAATCCTCCGGGAAGCCTGGAGGGGCTACTAGAATGCCGGACCATGCGGCCCACGGCCAGAGCTTTCCTCGACGCCCTGCTGCTGTTCGCCGTCGCCGTTCCGGCACTCGCCGAATGGACGGCTCTGGGCGACATGCCGCAGCCTTCCCGCCGGGGGAACGCGCTGCGGTTCGAGAACGACCGCGCCGTGGCCGTGGTCACCGCGATCTCTCCGGAGGTGATCCGGGTGCGGGTCATGCCGGGCGGGGAGGGGAGCCGTGACCATTCCTACGCGGTGGTCCGTCGCGATCTCGGCGATCCCGGGGCGGCGTTCTCGGTCGAGCCGGCGCGGTCGGCCATCGCCACCAGCGCTCTTCGCGTGACGATTCAGCATGCGCCCTTCCGCGTCGCCTTCGCCACGCGCGCGGGGGCATCGCTCGACGAGGACGACCCGCAGCGCGGCACGGCGATCTCCGGCACGGCGAGCCGCGTATGGAAGCGCCTGCGCGAGGACGAGAACGTCTACGGCTTCGGCGAGAAGATCGGGCCGCTGAACAAGCGCGGCTGGAAGCTCGGCGGCTACAGCTTCACCATATGGAACAGCGACACCTACGGCTACGACTCCAGCACCGATCCCCTCTACGTCTCGGTTCCTTTCTACATGGTCCTGCGCAAGGGCGTGGCGCACGGCGTCTTTCTCGACAACACCTTCCGCAGCAACTTCGACGTCGGGCATCAGAGCGAAGGGCTGCTCTCCTTCGGCGCCGACGGCGGTGAGCTCGACTACTACTTCATCTACGGCCCCGAGCCGAAGAAGGTGATCGAGCGCTACACCGCGCTCACCGGGCGGATGACGCTCCCCCCGCTCTGGTCCCTCGGCTATCACCAGTGCCGCTACAGCTACTACCCCGAGAGCCGCGTCCGTTTCATCGCCGACAACTTCCGGACCCGCAACATCCCCGCCGACGTGATCTGGCTCGACATCCATTACCAGGACGCCTACAAGCCGTTCACCTGGGACCGCCGCCGCTTCCCCGATCCGGCGCGGCTGATCGGCGACCTGCGCAGGCAGGGATTCCGCACCGTGACCATCGTCGATCCCCATCCGAAGAAAGAGGCGGGCTACGCGCCGTACGACTCCGGCCTGGCGGGCGATCACTTCGTGAAGAACGCCGATGGATCGGTCTACGAGGCGCCGGTCTGGCCGTCGCGCGCCTCCGACGGCGACGCGCCCGACTGGTCGAAGCCGAGCGGCGCGCCGAGCGTCTTCCCCGACTACAGCAAGCCGGCCGCTCGCGCCTGGTGGGGAGGTCTCTATGCCGATTTCCTGAACGCCGGCGTGGCCGGCATCTGGAACGACATGAACGAGCCGGCCATCTTCGACGTCGCCAGCGGGACCATGCCCCTCGACGTGCGGCACGACAACGAGGGTTCTCCGAGCGATCATCGCGAGGTCCACAACGTCTACGGCATGCTCATGACGCAGTCGACGTATGAGGGACTGCTCCGTCTCCGGCCGAATGAGCGCCCCTTCGTCCTCACCCGGGCCACGTTCGCGGGCGGGCAGCGCTGGGCCGCGGTCTGGCCGGGCGACAATGTCAGCGACTGGACGGCGCTGCGGGCCAGCATTCCGATGCTCCTGGGCCTGGGACTGTCGGGATTCCCGTTCGTCGGAAGCGACATCGGCGGGTTCGCCGAGGCGCCGACCGCGGAGCTCTTCACGCGCTGGGTCCAGGCCGGCGTGTTCTATCCCTTCATGCGCACGCATACGACCTTCGGCACGCCCGATCAGGAGCCGTGGTCGTACGGGACCGTGCACGAGGCGGTGAACCGGCGCGCCATCGAGCTGCGTTACGAGCTCCTGCCGCAGATCTACAACGCCATGCGCGAGGCCGCGGAGAGCGGCGTCCCGGCCATGCGCCCGCTGATGCTCGATTACCCGGAGGACGAGCGGACCTACGGGATGGACGATCAGTTCCTCTTCGGGTCCGACCTGCTGATCGCGCCGGTGCTCCGCGAAGGGGCGACCCGGCGCGGCGTCTACCTGCCGGCCGGCGAGTGGTACGACTACTGGAGCGGCGAGCGCCACGAGGGCGGGAGGTGGATCAACGTTCCGGTGACGCTCTCCTCGATTCCGCTCTTCGTTCGCGGCGGCGCGTTCGTCTTCCGGCAGCCGGTCGTGCAGCACACCGGCGAGATGGCGGGGCAGCCGCTCGAGGTGGCGCTCTTCCCGGGCGGGGCCGCGTCCGAGCGCTGGCTGTACGAGGATGCCGGGAACGGGTTCGCGTATCAGCGCGGCGCCTTCGCCCGCCGGCGGTTCGCGGCGCGCCGCGAGGGGTCCGCGCTGGTCGTCGACATCGGATCGCCGGAAGGCAGCTACCGCCCGCAGTCGCGGGCGATGCACCTCGTCGTCCGGTCGGGGGCGGAACGCCTGTCGGTAGGTGGGGCTCCTCTCCGGAGAATGACGCCGGCCGACCTGGAGAAGGCGGAACGCGGCTGGACGATGCGAGACGCGTCCGTGGTGGTCAAGCTTCCCGACCGCTTCGAGCGGATACAGATCCGCATCGAGTTTTGAGAATTGAGAGAGTGAGAGACCGGGCTCGGGCTCGGGCTCGGGCTCGGGCGCGGGAAAGACCCCCCCACCCGAGACCGGCCTTTGGAATCACGCCATGCCCCCCCAGCGCAGGAGCGCGGTGACGGCCGCGGCGATGAGGACCACGAACGCGAAGGGGATGCGGTGCCACGCCGCGATTCCACCGGCCGTGACGCCGGCGAACCGTGCCCAGCCGGCGAAGCGGTTCCCGTCCATGATCGCCGCCGTGACGGCCAGCGCGATCAGGAGCGCCACCGCCGACAGGTCGATGGCCCGGCGCACGTGCGCCGGGAGCCTCAAGCGGTCCGCCAGGAGCAGTCCGGAGACTCGGAAGAGGTAGGTACCGCCCGCCAGAACGAGCAACGGAGCCCAGGTCATGGCGCCTCCGGCGCTTGCGTAGCGCGGCCGGCGGCAGCGAGTCCGGCCAGCCCCGCCAGCACGGGGATGCCGGCGGGGAGCAGCGGCGACAAGGCCAGGGCGATGAGCGACCCGGTGACGGCCACGCGGCGCGCCGTGGCGGCCTCCATTGATCCGCCGCGCAGTCCGGGCAGGAGCAGCGCCAGGAGCGCGGCGGGAAACGCGGCGTCGACGCCGAGCAGCGCCGGATCGGGAATCGCGTCTCCGAGCCAGGCGCCGGCGAGCGTCGCGACGTTCCAGGTGATGGCCAGCGCCAGTCCGCACGTCCAGTAGGCGATCGTCGCCCGCCGCGGGTCACCCTGGGCACGGGAGAACGCCACCACTTCGTCGACCAGCAGGTGGGCGCCCAGCAACTTGCTGAGCGTTCGTTTTCCGACGGTGTCGGACATGGCGAGCCCGAACGGGACGTGCCGGGCATTGATCAGCAGACCGCCGACAACCCCGGCCCACGGGCCGGCCCCCGCTGCAATTACGCCGACGACGAGAAACTGCGATCCGCCGGCCAGGACGAGCAGCGAGAGAGCGGCGGCCATCCAGATGGACAGCCCGCCCGCCACGGCCAGCGCGCCGAACGAGAGTCCGACGAGGGCGACGGCGGCGCAGATCGCGGCCACGTCACGGGTCATGACCCCATAACCCGTGCCGTGTCCTCCGCGTTCGCTACGACCTCAGAACAGGTAGCGCACGGCCAGCTGGATCTGGCGCTCCGTATTCTGACGCGTCCCGGTGATCCTTCCGAAGTTCGGGTCGGCGACCACGTTGTTGGGCTGCGTGTACTGCGGCGTGTTCAGCACGTTGAAGCCCTCCACCCTCAGCTCCACCGCGCCGGCCCGGGCCAGGTCGAAGGTCTTGAACAGCGAGAGGTCGAGCGTGCGAGTGCCCGGTCCTCGCACGGAGTTCCGGCCGGCGGTCCCCTGCGACCCGGTGGCCGGCCTGAACGCTCCCGTGTTGAACCATCGATCGACCGTCTCCGGGCCGGTGTTCGGGTCGCCGATCTGGTCGGCGCGGGTGATCCCGCCGAAGTCGGAGTAGGCCGTGAACGGCGTTCCCGTCTGCAAAGTGAGGACGGTGTTCAGGGCCCAGCCGCCGAGAATGGCGTTCTCCCTGGCGAAGGGAATCGCCCAGGTGCTGGCGAACGTGAAGCGGTGCCGGACATCGTAGTCGGCAGGACCGTCGTCGAGGGTGAGATTGCAGACCTGCCCCGGCCGCACGCAGCCGGCGTCGGTGACCGTGCCGCCGCGCGAAGGATTGCCGGGGAAGAGGCCGGGGGTGTCGTTGCGCGCCTCGCCGAGCGTGTACGAGGCGAGAAACGAGAGGCCGCGCCACTCTCGCAGCCGGACCGACGTCTGCAGCGCGTCGTAGCTGGAGGAGCCGATGTACATGATCGTGGTGAGGCGATCGGCCACGTCGCCGGCGAAGCCCGCCGAGGTGATCCGCGCCGCGAGGTTCTCGGCACGCGTTCCCACGTAGGCCACCATCGCCGACATCCTGTTGGTGACCTCACGCTGCGCGCCGAGACTCCACTGCTGCACCTCGGTCGTCTCCGAATCGCGCGGGATGTAGACGATGCCCGAGCCGAGGGGCAGCACCGGGCTCAGGGGATCGACCGGCGTGGGGAGCGGGATCGGATCCGACAACCGCACCCGCGAGCCGGGGTCGCCGCCAAAACGGAACTCCGTGGTCGCTCCCGGCGGGTTCTCGGTCAACTGGCTGTCGATCCCGCCGCGGTCGAGCGAGTAGAAGATCCCGTAGCCGCCGCGCAGCGACGTCCTCTCGTTGAGGAGGTAGTTGAACCCGATGCGAGGGCCGAAGTTGTCCATGTCGGTGTCGATCGTGGAGCGCGGCACTCCGCCCTGCCCCGGCACCACCAGGCGCTGGGTGACCGGATCGAAGTTCGCCATCCTGTCGTTCTCTTCGTAGTAGGGCGTGTAGACGTCCCAGCGCAGGCCGAGGTTGAGGGTCAGGTCGGGCGTCACGCGCCAGTCGTCCTGAACGAAGAGCGAGTTCTCCCAACTGATCGCGTTGCGCGGCACGAAGCCGGGGACGCCAGTGGCGGTGAAGTCGGTCGTCCCGACCAGCATGTCCGACACTTCGTAGCCGCTGAAACCGGGCTGGAAGCCGAAGCCATCGCGGAAGAAGTAGAACCCCTTCCCGAACTGCGTCCGCTCCTGGGCCATGTTGCGGCGCATGAGCGTGCCGCCGGCCTTGAAGGTGTGATTGCCCTGCAGCCACGTCACCGTGTCGGAGAGCTGGACGGTCTGCTGCTGGATCCGGTACTGCCCGAAGTCGCCGAGATACTCGATGAAGAAGCCGTTGCCGCCGCCGATGAGCGAGATCCCGTTTGCCGTGGTGATCCCGCCGGGACCGGGAATCCCCAGCTCACGGTTCTGATCGGTGCCGAAGCCGACCGGAAGAAATGCGAAGTGAAAGTCCGTCCACCCGGCGCGCAGCTCGTTCACCAGGTTGCCGGAAAAGACGTGGGTCTCGCCGAGGCGGAGCGTGTAGCCGTCGTTCTCGGACGTGCCGGCCCCGAAACCGGCCTGGTAGCCCGGGATGCGCCCCGGATCGCTGAACGGGTTGGCCCAATGGCTGCCGCTGAGAAAAAGCTGGTCGGCCGGGCCGAGAGAGAGATCGACTTTCGCATCGATGTCGTCGTACGTGCTCCGCTTCTGCCGGCGGGTGAGGTAGTTCTGCGTCACGCCGGGGTGAGTCGGCAGCGGGTAGACGTTGAGATAGGCCTGCCCGACGGGATTGATCCGGTTGGCGGGGATGATGTTGCCCGGGAACGGATCGCCGGTGAGCGGGTCGTAGATGATGACCGTCTGGCCGAAGCCGCTCACAGCGGGGTCGAGCAGCTCGGAGAAGTCGCCGTTGCGCATTCTCGCCGTGGGGACCGTGACCCGGTTGCCGGCCTCGATGGGGATGGAGTTGCGGAGGCCGTGGTAGCTCAGGAAGTAGAAGATGCGGTCCCGCACGAGGGGCCCGCCCAACGTGGCGCCGAAGTCCTCGTTGCTGAAGTCGGGTTTCTCCTCCGCGAACTCCGGCCTGGCGGCGAGGCTCTTCGGGCGGAGGAAATAGAAAACGCTGCCGTCGAGCGCGTTCGTGCCGCTCTTGATGGCGAGGTTCTGCACGGCGCCGCCGGCCCGCCCGAACTCGGCCGGCGCGCTGGTGGTGATGACCCCGAATTCCCGGATCGCCTCCGGGGAGGGGAGATAGGCGATGGAGTTGACCAGGGTCTCGTTGTTGTCGATCCCCTCGATCATGTAGTTGTTGAACTGCTCCCGAAGCCCGTTGACCGAGAGCGCCGCCCCGCCGAACTCCGAGTAGCGGAAGGTCTCGGCGTCCGTCCCCGACCCGCCGCCCGACGAGTTGCTGCCGGGGATCCCGCGCGTCACGCCGGGGACGAGCGTGGCCAGTTGCGTGAAGTTGCGGCCGTTGAGCGGCAGCTTCTCCACCTGCTCCGCCTCGATGACCGTGCCGATGTAGGACGTGGTCTTGTCAATGATCGGCGCCGCCGCCGTCACCTCGAGCGTCTCCGCGACGCCGAGCTCCAGTTGCGCGTCGATGCGCGCCACGCGGTTGACGGTCAGCGCCACCGTCGTGACGCTCGGCCGGAAGCCGTCCAGCTCGATCACCACCCGGTAATCACCCACCGGAAGGGGGGTGATGGTGTAGGCGCCTTCGCGGTCCGTTACCACGGTGCGTGAAACGTTCGTGGCCACTTGCGTGGCGGTGACCGACGCGCCGGGCACGGCCGCGCCGCTGCGGTCGGTCACGATGCCTTCGATTCTGGCGGTGGTGCTCTGGGCCCAGGCCGGCACCGCGGTGATCATCAGGGCAAGCAGGAGAACAGCGGTAAGGAATGACTTCGCGCGGAACGATGTCATGGGACCTCCTCCGAATCAGCTCGCTTCAGATTGTGGTGAAAAGCTGCCGCACACTATATCCGGCGAGCCGGACCGAAGTCACGAGCCTCAGCGGATGCGCCAGGCGCCGCTGGTGTTGGGCGGCAGCGACAGACGCCAGGCGCCGGGACCACCCGCCGGCTGCGGCACGCCGGGATCGGCCTGGACGGTCTCGAAGCCGGCGGCGCTGACGTCGAGCGGTCCGGCCTCGGCGAACGCGCTACTCACGTTGTGCGCCACCAGCACGCGCTCCCTCCCCGAGTCGCGGACGAAGGTGAGGATCTGCGAGCCCGTCTCCAGCGGCCTGACGTCGCCCTTCGCCAGGCCGTCAGACCGCTTCCGTGCGGCGATCCAGTTCCGGTAGTACGAGAGGAGCGATTCCGGATCGCCGCTTTGCGAGGTGACGTTGTTCACCGCCAAGCCGGGGGCGTACGCCATCCACGGCGTTCCCGTGGTGAAGCCTCCCGACGCGGTCCAGGGCATCGGCGTCCGCTTCGACTCGTCGGCCGGTGTGGGGCCGTTCTGGAGGCCGACCTCCTCGCCGTAGTAGATGAACGGCATCCCCGGGAGGGTCAGAAGGATCGCCGCGGCATTGCGCAGTTTGCCGGGATGATTCCCGAGGACCGTGGCGATCCGCGTCTGGTCGTGATTGGTCAGGAACGGCGTGTCGATGATTCCCGGCGGGAAAAGGCGGATTGTTTCGCTCAGCGTCTGGTGGATCCGCTGCGCGTTCCCGCTCTTCACTCCTTCGACGATGGCGTACGAGAGCGGAAAGTTGAAGTTCATCGGGATGGAGTCGAAGTACTTCGCGAGCGCGGGCGCGTCCACGGTGTTCTCCGCCACGAGAATGGCGTCGGGCCGGATTCGCCGCACCTCGGCGGAGAGCTCTCGCAGGACCTGATGCGTCTCCGCCGTGTCGGCCTGCCCGGCCTCTCCAGGTCCGGTCTCGACGAGATAACGCGTGGCGTCGAGCCGGTAGCCGTCGACGCCCTGGCCGAGCCAGTGGCGCGCCACCCGGAACATCTCGGCCTTCGCGTCCGGGTTGCGAAAGTTGACGTCCGGCATGCCGCTCCAGAAGGCGCCGTAATACCAGGCGCCGTTCCGAAAATGCCACGACGGATCGTTTCCGCCCCACGGCTGCTTCCAGCCCGGATCGGTTGCGCTCCAGACGTACCAGTCGCGTCTCGGTGAAGCAGTCGAGGAGGCGGACTCGATGAACCATGGATGCTCGACGCTGGTGTGGTTCAGCACCAGATCGACGATGACGCGGATTCCCCGGCGGTGTGCCTCGTCGAGAAAGCGCTGGAAGCCGGCGTTCGTGCCGTAGTCTCTCTCGACGGTGTCGTAGTCCTCGGTGTCGTAGCCGTGATAGCTCGTCGACTCGAACATGGGCATCAGCCAGATGCCGTCGATGCCGAGGTCGGTGGTGGTGGCGGGATCTCCGTCGTTGAGATGGTCGAGTCTGGAGATCAGGCCGTCGAAGTCGCCGATGCCGTCGCCGTCCGAGTCGGCGAAACTGCGGACGAAGATCTCGTAGAAGACGGCGCCGCGGGCCCACTCGTGATTCCACTGCGCGGGTGGCGGCGCGTCGCGCCCGACGGCGCGCTGCCGGCCGGCCTGGGCGCTGGCCCCGCCGCAGGAGAGAGCGAGAAGAAGGGCGGCAGCGAGGAATGACCGGACGAGCGGACGGAGGCTCATGGAGCTCCGCATTGTGTCATTACCCGCCCGCCGACCGGGCCGCGATCGCTCGCGCCGCGGCGAGGATCTCCTCGCGGAGCGAGGACGGCTCGAGGATCTCCACCGCTTCACCCTGGCCGAGAAGAACCGCGCGCGCGACTTCCACGGCGTCGAAGTGCATGTCCACCCGCACCTGACCTCCGGCCTCCTCGCTCACTCGGTCGATGGCGCCGAAGCGGATCATCGACCGCAGCCAGCGCACGCTCGCCGCGGGCATGCGGGCCACCACCTCGTACCGCGGCAACAGGGCCTTGAAGCGGGCCGACGACTCCTCCCAGTAGCGCGCCAGATCGAATCCCGCCGGCCGATCGAATGTCTCCTCGGTCAAGAAGGCCTGCCGCACGCGCGAGACGCGGTAGGTGCGGATCTCGTCGCCGGCGCCCGCCACGACGTACCAGACGGCGCCCTTCGCCACCAGGCCGAGAGGCGAGAGGAGGCGCTCGGCCTCGCAGTCGTCGCCGTAGAGGACCCGCACGCGCCGTTCGCGCCACACTCCCTCCTGCAGCGTAACCAGGTGCGGCACCGGCTCGCTCGAGCTTCTCCAGCCGGCGATGTCGATGTGAAGCCGCTGGCGCATGATCTCGGCGGTCCGCCGGTTCGCCGGATCGAGCGCCGAGACGAGCTTGATCAGGGCGCGATCGGACGCCTCGCCGAGCTGCAGATCAGCCAGCAGCCGCGGCGGGGCGGCGGCGAAAAGCGCTCGCACCTCCGCGTCGTTCAGCCCGCTCACGTTGGCTCGGTAACCGTTCAGCAGCGACCATCCCCCGCGTGCGCCGCGGTCGGCGACCACCGGAACGCCGGCCGATCCGAGCGCCTCCATGTCGCGATGGATCGTGCGCGCCGATACCTCCAGACGGCGTGAGAGCTGGCGCGCGGACATCCGGCCGTGGGTCTGGAGAAGGAGAAGGATCGAAACGAGGCGATCGGCGCGCATGGTCAAGAGCGTGTCAGTCGAAATATGACACATGTTGTCATGATTGCGGCCGTACCTTGCGATCCATGAGCAATCCACCTCTCACAGGCAAGGTGGCCGTCGTCGCCGGTTCGGCCCGCGGAGCGGGGCGGGGAATCGCTGCCATGCTGGGGGCGGCGGGGGCGACGGTCTACTGCACGGCCCGCAGCATAGAGGGGCACCTCTCCGACCCGAAGCGGCCGGAGACGATCGACGAGACCGCGGCGCTCGTGACGGCGAACGGCGGGGAGGGGATCGCCGTCCGCATCGATCACACCATTGAGAGCGAGGTCGAGAGACTCTTCGACCGTGTCCGCCGCGAGCAGGGCCGGCTCGACATCATGATCAACAACGTCAACGCCGACGCGCTCTACGAGTGGAAGCCGTTCTGGAAGATGTCGCTGGAGAAGGGGAGGAAGATCGTGGAGACGGCCATCCACGCCCACATCGTGAACGCGCACTTCGCCGTGCCGCTGATGCGGAAAGCGAAGAAAGGCCTGATTGTCGAGATCACCGACGGCGACGGGCTCTATTACCGCGGCCACCTCTACTACGACCTGACGAAGACGAACGCGATCCGGCTGGCGACGGCGTTCGCGTACGAGCTGCGGAAGCAGAACATCGCGGCGGTGGCGGTCACGCCCGGCTTTCTCCGCTCCGAGGCGGTGCTCGATGTTCTGCACGTGCGAGAGGAGAACTGGCGCGACGCCGTCCCGGAGCGGCCCGAGTTCGAGGAATCGGAGACGCCGTTCTTCGCCGGCCGCGCCATCGCCGCCCTCGCCGCCGACCCGCAGGTCATGAAGAAGTCGGGCCGCGTCTTCAACTCGCACGAGCTGGCGGCCGAGTACGGGCTGACCGACGTCGACGGCCGCCGGCCGAACGTCTGGCGGTTCATCGCCGAGAAGATGCCGCAGTTTCGTTACAAAAAACTGGACGACGTGTTCTACACGTATGTCGACATCGATCTCGAGGCATATCAGAAGGAATTGGCGAGCGTGATTGAATAGCTCGGATCGCGGAACTCAAGCCATGGCGGTGACGACACTGGTGCTGGTGCGGCACGGACACACCGGAGGCCAACGAGGATGGCTCGACGCCGATGATGGCGGGGTGGACCGACATCCCCCTGAGCCGCCGCGGTGAGCGGCAGGTCGAAGCG
The DNA here is from genome assembly GCA_035525045.1 of Thermoanaerobaculia bacterium. GTDB lineage: Bacteria > Acidobacteriota > Thermoanaerobaculia > Gp7-AA8 > Gp7-AA8 > DATLEX01. Next base: position 43,335 of record DATLEX010000030.1, read on the forward strand.
ATGGGGCGCCTGCTGCGCATGGAGGGGACCGCTCCAATCCTCTACAGCAGCAGCTCGGCGCGGTCGCTGCGGACGGCCGCGGCGCTGGCGCGGGGGAGAATGGTGGCGTTGCGGGCGCTGCGCGGCATCGCCATGCGTCACCCCGGGGAGCGCGTGCTCGCCGTCACGCACGCCGGCGTGATCACACAGATCATCGGCCACATCCACGGCGAGAGTCCCGCCAGATGGGAGGAGTGGCGGCCCGGGAACGGCAGCGTGACGATCATCGAGTGGGAGGAGCCGGGCCCGCGGCTCGTCTCGTTCGACGACCGTTCCCACCTCGAGGACGTCAGCCTCGCATCACCGCGTCAGCGCGGCGGATGACGCGCAGCGCCTCGCGGGCCTGGGCCACCGAGGCGTGCTTCCGCCGCCCCCTCGCTTCGGTGGCGCGCAGCAGATGGAACCGCAGCGCTCCCGCCAGGACGTTGCTGGCGCAGGCGATCCAGTAGGCATCGCGGAGGCTTCGGTCGAGCGGACGGCCGCCCCGGGCGTCGAGATAGTGGCGGAGAAGCGAGTCGTGATGCCGCGCGGCGGTGGCCTCCCAGTAGCGGAGCGTCTCCAGCCAGGAGGCGACGTCCTCGAGCGGTGAGCCGAATCGGCTGCGGGCCCAGTCGAGGAAGACCACCGTCCGCCGCCCCTTCTGCTCGCGCAGGAGCACGTTGCCGGGATGAGCGTCTCCATGGATGAAACTCACCGGCCGGACGGCCTCCAGGAAGAGGTAGGTCACCTCCCCCCGGTCGATCGCCGCCAGCAGACGCGGCGCGATCTCCGCTCCCGACAGGGCCCGGTAGAAAGCCGCTTCCCGCCGGTGGAACCCCTCCACCCGCTTCACGACTGCGGAGCGGCTGAGGGACCGCCCCTCGGCGGTCCGGACGGCGAAGCGGACATGCGCGACCGACGACTCCAGACCCCCACCGATCGGGGTGACGCTGCAGGAGGAATCGGTGGTGCCGAAGGTCGATTGCACCAGCGCGGGGAGCGACTCGCCGAGTGCTTCGCCCATGAGGCATGTCAACCGCGAGCCAGGCCCGATCCATTGCGGCGCAACTCTGCTGCGCGAGATTCCGAATATTGACGCCCGTCGGGCTGTTCTTTAGACTCGCTCATTCCGCGCCGCGGCACATCAGGGCGACGTAGCCAAGTGGTAAGGCAGAGGTCTGCAAAACCTTCATTCGCCGGTTCGATTCCGGCCGTCGCCTCCATCCTCCGCATCGCCGCTCCGCCCCGCTTCTCCTTCGAAGCCACCGTCGAATCGCACGGCTGGTATCTCCTCGCGCCCTTCCGCTGGTCGCGGAAGGAGAAGGTGCTGCGGCGGCCGGAGGCGATCGGCGGGGAGGTCATCGACCTGGAGATCAGGTTCCAGCGCGGCTCCATCGTCGCGACGGCCGG
>DATLEX010000062.1:0-11245 GCA_035525045.1 Thermoanaerobaculia bacterium
CGGGCGATGGTCACGAAGTGCCGCACCGGGTTGAGCTGCGAGACCGCCTGCACCCACGGCGCCATGCTGTCGATCGGCGTGAAGAGGCCGCTGAGCAGGAGGTAGATGTTCACCACGAAGAAGGTCACGAACATCGCCTGCTGCTGCGTCTCCACGACCGTGGAGATGAGGAGGCCGATGGCCAGCGCCACCAGCAGGTAGATGGCGGTGGCGAGGAAGAGCAGCGCCACGCTGCCGCGGATGGGGATGTCGAAGGCCAGCTTCCCCGCCACCAGGCCCAGCCCCAGGACGATGAATCCGAGCACCCAGAACGGAAGGAGCTTCGCGGCGATGAACTCCGCCCGCCTGATCGGCGTGACGTTGAGCTGCTCGAGCGTCCCCAGCTCCTTCTCCCGGGCGATGTTCTGCGAGGCGAGCAGCGTCCCCACCAGCGTCACCAGCGCCACCAGGATGCCCGGCACCATGTAGTGCTTGTAGTTCAGTTGCGGGTTGTACCAGGCGCGGGTCCGGACCTCGACGGGGCGGATCGTCCCGGCGCCCGGCCGCAGCTCCGCGGCGATCTCGTTGGCGTAGTCGGCGATGATCTGCGCCGCGTACGACTGTACGATCCCGGCGGCCGACCCCTTCTCGCCGTTCAGCGTGACCTGCAACGGCGCGGAACCGCTACGCATGAGCGAGGCCTCGAAGTCGCGGGGGATGGTCAGGACCATGGTCACCGATCCGTCCAGCAACCCTTCGTTCGCCTCCTTCATCGACGACGACGCTCCGGCGATCTCGAAGTGCCCGGAGGCCGCGAAGCGATTGATCAGCCCGCGCGAGGTGCTGGTCCGGTCGTGGTCCACCACCCAGGCCGGCGTGTCGCGGATCACGAACGTCGCCGCGTTCGCCAGGATCAACAGCTGGACGATCGGCACGATCATGATCTGAGCCATCGTCGTCCGGTCCCTGACGATGTGCAGGACCTCGGCTCGAGCCAGGAAGAGGATGCGTCTCACCGCTTACTCCAGTCGCTCGTGGAACGATCGCGTGCTGGCCACCAGAAGAAAGACCGCCATGATCACCAGGACCAGCGTCTCCTGCCACAGGTATTCGAGTCCGATTCCCTTCAGCATGATCCCGCGGGCGATCAGGACGAACCACTTCGCCGGAACGACGTGCGAGAGCCACTGCAGCGGCTCGGGCATGCTCTCGATGGGAAAGATGAAGCCCGACAGGATCATGGTCGGGAGCATGGTGCCGAGCAGCGCGGCGGTCATCGCCACGCGCTGGGTTGCTGACCGCGCGGAGATCAGCACGCCGAGGGCCAGCGACACGAGGATGAAGATCATCCCGGCACCGAGCAGGAGGAGGACGCTCCCGCGAAGCGGCACCTGGAAGATCACGCGCGCCGCCAGCAGGACGCCGATGATGCTCACCAGCCCGATCACCAGGTAGGGAGTCACCTTCCCCACGATGATCTGCCACGGGCGCAGCGGCGAGACCAGCAGCGCCTCCATCGTCCCGCTCTCCTTCTCGCGGGTGAGCGTGATGGCCGTCATCAGCGAGGAGATGATGGTGAGCACGAAGGCCATCAGCCCCGGGACGAAGAGGTTCTTGCTCTCCGCGGTGGGGTTGAACCGCAGCCGCGCCTGCGGGACGATCTGCACGTCCTGCTGCCCGATGCCCAGCTCGCGCTGCATCGAGCGCAACACGTTCAGCAGGTAGGCCTGGATCGCCGCGCCGGTGTTCGGCTCCGTGGCGTCGGTGATGATCTGCACGCGCGCCGGAAGGCCTCGCCCCACCCGTTCCGCGAACCCCGGCTCGAACAGCAGCGCCGCCTGGGCCCGCCCGCTCTGGAAGAGCGGCTCCAGCGCGTCGCTGCTGCGCAGGACGGCGATCGTCTCGAAGACCTTCCCCGCCGGCAGCCGGTTGCGCACCGCGACGGTGAAGTGATCGGGCGCGGGATCGACGATGGCGATCCGCACGCTCTTCACGTCGGTGCGGATGGCGTAGCCGAAGATGATCACCTGGACCACCGGCAGGAGGAGGATGACCGCCAGCGTCCGCCTGTCGCGGAGGATGTGGTACGTCTCCTTGCGCAGCAGTCCGAGGAGAGCGTTCATCCGCCTCCCCCACTGGCATCGGGGCGGGCCAGCCGCACGAAGACGTCGTCGATCGACCGCGCCCCCACCTCCTGCTTCACCTCCGCGGGCGTCCCCATCGCCGCGATCCGCCCCGCCACCATGATCGAGACCCGGTCGCAGTACTCCGCCTCGTCCATGTAGTGCGTCGTCACCAGAAGCGTCGTTCCGCCGGCCGCGGCCTCGTAGATCAGCTCCCAGAACTGGCGGCGGGTGATCGGATCGACGCCGCTGGTCGGCTCGTCGAGGAAGACGATCCGCGGCCGGTGGAGCAGCGCTACGGAGAAGGCCAGCTTCTGCCGCCATCCGAGCGGGAGCGCCTGCACCCGCGTGTCCGCGGCGTGCTCCAGGCCCAGCCGCGCCAGCATCTCCTCCAGCCTTTCGCGAATCTCGGCAGTCGGAAGACCGTAGATCCCTCCGTACAGCCGGCCGTTCTCCCGGACGGTGAGGTCTTCGTACAGCGAGAAGCGCTGGCTCATGTAGCCGATGGCCCCTTTCACCTTCTCCGCTTCCGTGGCCACGTCGTAGCCGGCCACGCGAGCCTCTCCGCCCGTGGGGGCGAGGAGCCCGGTCAGCATGCGGATGGCGGTGGTCTTCCCTGCGCCGTTCGCGCCGAGGAAGCCGAACACCTCGCCCGCGGCGATGTCGAACGTGATGCGGTCGACGGCCGTGAACGTGCCGAAGCGCCGGGTGAGGTCGCGGGCGTGGATGGCCTTCGCCTCGTTCATGCGCGCTCCGTGGAGGCGGCGGTCAGTTCCATGAAGCTGTCCTCGATCGTCACCGCCGCCGGCTCGACGCTGATTTGCAGGAGGCCTTTTCTCTCGAGGAAGTCACGGATCTCGACCACTACACGATCGAAGGCGACGTCCTTCCGCCGGTCGGTGTAGTGCAGCGCCTCGCCGAACGGGACGACCGTGCGCACGTGCGGGAACTCTCTCATCGAGCGGAGCACGCCGTAGCGGTCGCCGGCCCGGATGGCGAAGAGCGGGCGGCCGAACGCGGCGGTGATCCCGCCCGGCGTATCGGTGACGAGGATCCTCCCCTGCTGGATGAGCGCCACGCGATCGCAGCGGTTCGCCTCGTCCATGTACGGCGTGGAGACGACGATGGTCAGGCCGCCGGCCTTCAGCTCGCCGAGCAGGTCCCAGAACTCGCGGCGCGACACCGCGTCGACCCCGGTGGTCGGCTCGTCGAGGAGAAGCAGCTCCGGGCGGTGCACCAGCGCGCAACTGAGCGCGAGCTTCTGCTTCATCCCGCCGGAGAGCGCGCCGGCGCGCCGGTCCCTGAACGGCTCGATCTGCGAGTAGATCGGCGCGATCCGCTCGTAGCCCCGCTCGATGCTCGTCCCGAAGACCGCGGCGAAGAACTCCAGGTTCTCCTTCACGCTCAGATCTGGATAGAGCGAGAAGCGCCCCGGCATGTAGCCGAGGCGCGGGCGCAGCCGCCACAAGTCCTTCACCACGTCGTCGCCGAGGACCGTCGCCCTCCCCTCGTCCGGGACGTACAGCGTCGCCAGGATGCGGAAGAGCGTGGTCTTCCCCGCGCCGTCCGGCCCGATGAAGCCGAACAACTCGCCCGGCTCGACGGAGAAGGTGAGACGGTCGAGCGCGATCGTCTCGCCGAAGCGCTTGGTCAGCGACTCGACCTGAATAGCGGCGGTCATGGCGCCGTCACGAAGTCGACCTCGGCCGGCATCCCGATCTTCAGGATCCCGCCGCGGTTCGGCACCCGGACCTTCACCGCGTAGACGAGGCCGGTCCGTTCCTCGCGCGTCTGGATCGGCGTCGGCGTGAACTCGGCGTCGGGCGCGATCCACGTCACCGTTCCGGAGACGACGCTTCGCTCATCCTTCCCGGTGTCGACGGTGATACGCGCCGCCTGCCCGATCTTCACCTGCGCCAGTTGCGTCTCGGTGATGTAGGCGCGGACCTCCATCGCCGTCAGGTCGGCGATCCGGTAGAGCGGCCGCCCGCTCTGCGTCACCTCGCCGGCGCGGGCGTACGTCGCCAGCACCGTGCCGGCGACAGGATTGACGATCTGCCCCTTCCGGATGCGCTCCTCGATCTGGGCCACGCGCGCGTCGGCGGCGCCGAGGTCGAGGCGGATCGCATCGGCCTGAGCGCGCGCCGCTTCGATCTGCTTGCCGAGGACGCGGTAGTCGCGCTCGGCCTGATCGAGCTGATGCGCGGTGGCGGCGCGCTGCTCGGCGAGGCGCCGGGTGCGCTCGTAGGCCCGGCCGGCGATCTGGCGCTGCACCTCCAGCGACTCGATCTGCCGGGCGATCTCGTCGATGCGCGCCGCGCTCGCCGTCCGTTGCGCCCGGATCTGCTGCCCCTCCAGCTCCAGCGCCGTGATCTCGATCGTCCCGACCACCTCGCCGGCCGCGAGGTGATCGCCTTCGCGCGGCCTGAACGCCGTGATCTGCCCGCCGGCCTCCGCGCTGACGATGACCTCGGTCGTCTCGACGTTGCCGTAGGCGTCGGGCTCCGGCGCGCTCCGGCAGCCGGGTATCGCCAGAAGAAGGATTGTGAACAACGAGAGTCTTCTCATCAGCGAGTCTCCAATCCGAGAAGGGTGAGCAGACGAGCATGCGCCTGCGCCAGCTCCACCCGGTGGGCGGCGCGGAGGAGCCGGGCCTCGACCACGTCGGTGTTCTTGTCGACCAGCTCCGCCGCGGTGACGACCCGCTCGTCGAAGCGGGCCTTCGTTTCGCGGTCGATCTCTTCGCGGAGGCCGACGATGCGCTCGTCGAGCGCCAGCACCTCGGCCAGATGGTCGATCGTTGCGAGATCGTTCTGCAGCGAGCGCCGCAATGCGCGGGTGAACGTTTCCTCCTCCGCGGCGATCGACTCCTGCTGCAACTCGAGCTGCCGCCGTTCGCGGCCGGTCGCCCCCCAGTTGAACGGCCTCCACTGGAGCCGGATGCCGGCCAGCCAGTAGGCGTCGAAGTCGTCGCTCAGGAAATTGAGGCCCGGCTTCCCGTATCCCGCCCGGCCGTACGCGGAGAGCCGCGGCTCCTCCTGAGCGCGGACCAGATCCTTTTGCGCTTCGAGACGCTCGCGCGCTCGCGCGAACTGTTCGTACTCGGGGCGCTCCCGCAACTCGTCGAGGCGCGCCCGAGCGGCGGCGACGGTCGCTGCCAGATCAGGGATAGGAAGGGACTGATCGAGAGCGACGTGACGGCCCGTCAGCTCCGCGAGGCGTCCAAGGGCCGCCCGGCGCTGCGCCCGGAGCTGCAGCGCATCCTGGCGTCGGGCCAGCAGCGCGGCTTCGATCGTGGCCGGCTCGCTCGGAAGGGCGACTCCTTCTGCAACGCGCAGATGCGCGCCGCGCAGGCGGACCTCGAGATCGGTGATCGCCGCGCCAATCTGCGCCTCGCGCTCCTGAAGCAGCGCTGCGGCGAAGAAGGCCTCGTTCACTTCCTGGCGCAGGCCGAAGAGCGCCGTCTCCACGCGCGCCTGCGCCTCGGCCGCTCGCGCCCCCTCGGCCGCCACCCTGGCCCGCAGCGAGGGGTCGAGGATGCTCTGCTCGAGCCGGACATATGCGTCGTACGTATCCTTCGGCGGAGAGGGAGCACCGCCGCCGCCCGGCGCGGCGAAGGGGAACTCGACGACGTCGGACTGGTACTGCACCTGCCCCTCGACAGAAAGCGACGGGCGGCGCTCGGCCGCCAGATTGCGAAGCCGCAACTCGCTCTGCCGGGCTTCGAGCTCGAGCTGGCGGAGGCGCGGGTCTGCGGCCTGCGCCTCCTCGTGGAGCGCGCCGAGTGTCAGCTCCTGCGCACCGATCGACGGCAGGAGCAGGGTGAATGCGATGGTGATCAACGTCCACTTCATGGCCGGAGGGCCCTCAGGAAGAAGAGAGGCAGCTCGACCCGCCTCTTGTCGATGAAACGGCGGAACGCCTTCTCGTCGAATCCGACGATGGCCATGTAGAGAGGCCGCGCCGCGAAGGGGAAAATGCAGAGCGACAACAGATTGATCAGAAACTCCTCTGCCGTGATCGGCGCCATCGTCCCGGCGGCCACGCGCTCGGCGATCTGCGAGCGCACCTTGTCCACCACACGAGGGCGGATCTCGTCGGGGGTGAGCCCCGCCAGCGCCGAGACGAACTGCGGGACGCGCCCCGGATCGTGGTTGATCTCGCTCAGGATGTAGGCGGGCAGATACGGCCGCTCGAGGAGGTGGGTCAGCTCGACCTCGACCACCCGCCGCACCTTCTCTTCGAGATCGAGGTCCGACGAGACGACCCCGAGAACGGCGGGAAAGAGCTCCCCCGCGGCGCGGCGGAAGACGGCCTCCGCCAGGAGGCCTTTGCTGCGGAAGTAATAGTGGAGAAGGGCTTGATTGACGCCGGCCTCCTCGGCGATCTCGTGCATGCGCGCGCCGGCCGTGCCGCGGCGGAGGAAGACCGAGTGGGCCGCATCGAGGATGCGCTGCTCCGTGGCCTTGTCGCGATCGGCGGTTTGACCAGACGATTTAACCATCTGGTTAAAGTATAGGGAGCGTGCGGAGCGCACGTCAAGGGCTGCGGCCCGTGCCGATATCATGGGCGCTCATGGCGATCGCAACTGTCAACCCGGCGACGGGCGAGACGCTCGCCACATTCGAGCCGCTCACCGGCGAGGAGATCGATCGGAAGATCGGGAACGCGGCGGCCGCGTTCGAGGTGAACCGGCGGCGCGGCATCGACGAGCGCGCTCTCCGCATGCAGCGCACCGCCGCGTTGCTCGAGGAGCGCGCCGACGCCTACGGCCGCCTCATCACCACCGAGATGGGCAAGCCCCTCGGCGCCGCCGTGGCCGAGGTTCGGAAGTGCGCGCTCGCCTGCCGTTACTACGCCGAGAACGCCGCCCGCTTCCTGGCCGACGAGCACATCGACTCCGACGCCGACGAGAGCTATGTGCGCTACGAGCCCCTCGGACCGGTCCTCGCGGTCATGCCGTGGAACTTCCCCTTCTGGCAGGTCTTCCGCTTCGCCGCGCCGGCGCTGATGGCGGGCAACGCCGGCCTCCTCAAGCACGCCTCGAACGTTCCCCAGAGCGCGCTGGCCATCGAGGCGGTCCTCCACGACGCCGGATTCGATCAGGACGAGTTTCAGACGCTGCTCATCGGCTCCGAGCAGGTCGCGGGAGTGCTCGAGGACGACCGGGTCAAGGCGGTCACGCTCACTGGCAGCGAGGGCGCCGGCGCGAGCGTGGCCGGCATCGCCGGAAAGCAGATCAAGAAAGCGGTCCTCGAGCTCGGCGGCAGCGATCCCTTCATCGTCATGCCGTCGGCCGACCTCGACGAAGCGGTGAAGGTGGCGGTGAAGGCCCGCGTGATCAACAACGGGCAGTCGTGCATCGCCGCGAAGCGGTTCATCGTGCACGAGAGCGTCGCTCCGGAATTCGAGAAGCGCTTCGTCGCGGCGATGGAGGCCCTCCGCCTCGGCGACCCGCTCGACGAGACGACCGACGTCGGCCCGCTGGCCACCCCGCAGATCGTCGACGACCTCGACACGCAGGTGCGCGAGAGTGTCGCCGCCGGAGCACACCTGCTCACCGGCGGCAAGCGCGCCGGCGGGAAGGGCAACTTCTACGCGCCGACGGTGCTCACCGACATTCCCGACGATGCCCCGGTGCGCTTCGAGGAAACATTCGGGCCCGTGGCTTCGCTCTACCGCGCGCGCGACTTCGACGAGGCGGTGAGGATCGCCAACGCGACGACCTTCGGCCTCGGCGCCAGCGTCTGGACCCGTGACGAGGGGGAGGTCCGCCGATTCGCCGAGGAGATCGAGTCGGGGCAGGTCTTCGTGAACGCCATGGTCGCCTCCGACCCCCGCCTCCCCTTCGGCGGCGTCAAGCGCTCCGGCTACGGCCGCGAGCTCGGCGTCCACGGCATCCGGGAGTTCGTGAACATCAAGACGGTGTACGTGAAGCGGTAGGCAACCCTTGACTCCGTAGTAGGGTACGGGCGCTATGCTGCCTCATGGATGACGGAGGTAGCCATGCAGGCCCTGACCATCGGACGTCTCGCCAGGCAAGCGGGCGTCGGCGTCGAGACGATCCGGTTTTACGAGCGCGAGGGGCTGATCGCTCAGCCGGACCGGCGTCCGTCGGGATATCGACAGTACCAGCCGGACGTCGTGCGCCGCGTCCGGTTCATCCGGCATGCAAAGGAGCTCGGCTTCACGCTCAAGGAGATCCAGGAGCTCCTCGAGCTGCGCGTCGATCCGAGGTCCACCTGCGAAGACGTGCGGAAGCGCGCCCAGGCCAAGGTGGCCGACATCGAGAAGCGGATTGCGAGCCTCGATCGGATGAAGACGGCGCTGGTGCGCCTTGGTCGCAGATGCCGGGGCAAGGGCCCGACGAGCGAGTGCCCGATCCTCGAGGAGCTCGATCGAGACGAGGAGGTCCGCGATGCCGACGGTTGAGCTGGTGTACGACGAGGGCTGCCCCAATGCCGGCGAGGCACGGGCACAACTGCTTCGTGCCTTCTCGGAGTCGAAAGTGGAACCCCGCTGGCAGGAGTGGCGCGGCGACGACGCGGCCAGTCCGCAGCACGTGCGAGGTCACGGCTCGCCGACGATTTTGGTCGATGGCAAGGACGTCGTCTCCAGCGTGGACCCGGGTGGCGGTCAAAGCTGCAGGATCTACGCGGGGGAGGACGGTTCCCTTCGCGGCGTCCCCGACGTGAACGCGATCGCGCACGCCCTGCGAGAGGCGACCGCCTCCGGGGGCAGCCCGCGCAGCGGTGGTTGGAAGATCAACCTGGCGATGCTCCCTGGCATCGGCGCCGCATTCCTGCCGAAGGTCGCGTGCCCCGCCTGCTGGCCCGCGTATGCCGGGTTCCTCACGTCGGTCGGTTTCGGCTTCCTGCTGGAGACGACCTACCTCTTCCCGCTGACGGCCGCGTTCCTTGCCATTGCCGTCGGGGCACTGGCGTACCGCGCGAAGCGGCGGCGGGGCTACCTGCCGTTGCTCGCCGGCATTGCCGCCGCAGTGACCGTTCTCGCCGGCAAGTTCGGGTTCGAGAGCGACTCGTCGATGTACGCCGGGCTCGCGATTCTGATCGCCGCATCCATCTGGAACACCTGGCCACGCCGGCGAGAAGCCCTTACCTGCACGGCGTGCCCGGGCGGAGAGCAACCAACCAACCCATGAGGAGAGAGAACCATGAACAACAAGAGAACGATTGAAGTGTTCAGCGCCGGCTGCCCGGCGTGCGACGAGACCATCAGCCTGGTGAACCAGGCGGCGTGTCCGTCGTGCGAGGTGAGCGTCCTCGACATGAACGATGCCGCCGTTGCGAGCCGTGCAGAGGGGCTGGGCATCCGATCCGTGCCGGCGGTTGTCATCGACGGCAAGCTCGCCGACTGCTGCGCAGGGCGGGGTCCGGATGAAACGGCCCTCCGGGCCGCAGGGCTGGGCCAGCCGATCCGTTGATGCGTTCGGCGGGGTGAATCGCCCGGGCGGTGGCATGCCTCAGAGTGCCGCAACGGTGAGCACGATCTTCCCGCGCACGCCACCGCTTTCCAGCAACTCGTGGGCGCGTCGCGCGGACTCGAGTGGAACGGTCTCGCTGACCACAACCTCAAGTGAGCCGGCGTCGATCAGCTCTGCGATCTCGGCGAGCTGGCCCGCGTTCGTCTGCGTGAAGACCGCGATGGCCCGCGCGCCTCGCGCCCGGGCCTGTTCCTCGGACGGCGGACCCATGGTCGACGCCAGAGCGCCGCCGCGCCTGACTTGCGACCAGGCCCGCTGTTGAAGGTTCCCGCCCACCAGGTCGAGGACTGCATCGACCTGGCCCGCCTCCTCGAGCTTCTGCCGCTCGAGGTCGATGATCGTGTCCACACCGAGCGCGCGCAGGTGCGCCTCCGCGCCGGGCCTGTGAGACGTGGCGATGACACGCGCCCCCTTCCATTTCGCCAACTGCACGGCGAAACTGCCGACACCACCGCTCGCGCCGAGGATGAGCACCGTCTGGCCGGCGCGGAGCTCGAGCGTGGCGCCTCGACTGTCGCCGAATAACGCCTGCCACGCAGTCAGCGCCGCCCCCGGTACTGCGGCCGCGTAAACGTGGTCGACCGTGCGGGGCTTAGCGGCGAGCGCCGAGCGGTGCACCGCGACGTACTCCGCATAGCTGCCATTGTTCGGGATGTCGGTTCTTCCGAAGACCTCATCGCAGGGGTGCAGATCGGTCACGCCGCGAGCGCTCTCCACGACGCCCGAGAAGTCATTGCCCGGAATCCACGGCAGGGGCAGCGGGATCATCTCTTTCATCCCGCCGCTGCGAACCTTCCAATCGAACGGATTCACTCCAGCCGCCAGGACTCGGACGAGCACCTCGCCATCGCCGGGCTCGGGGCGTGGCACGTCCTCGTAACGCAGGACCTGAGCGCCCCCGTACTCGTGAATTTGGATTGCTTTCATGTGCGTGGGCTGATCGGCACCTTGCGGCAGCCAAGCCTACCGGAAAACGGCAACGACCACCCGGAGGGTTGCCGCGAAGAGCTCGTGAATGTGGACCCGCTCGTCTGCTCGAATTGCGGCGGCCCGATGAAGATCGTCGCGTTCATCACGGACCGCAAAGTGATTCGCGATTCTGGCATCGATGCGGAAGACCCGCTCGCCCGGCCGGGAACGCCGGCGCATAGAAGGCCGGTCAGCGCGGGCGGCGGGGATGGGAATCTTCGGTCGAAACGGCGCAAGTGTGCCCGCGGCACTTGGCTTCCGAGCGTCGCTCTGCGGCTCGGCTGCGCTCGCGCTCAAACGGGCCGCTCCGGATCAGGTCGCGCGGATCGGAGGGAGGGACAATGCCGATCACGGCCATCCGGAGCCGTTCGGGAGGGACGATAAAGTGACCGGAGCGGAAATGAAAATTCCTATCCTCGGCAGTCCAGAGTACGATCTTCGTCTCTTTGAAGCAGGATCCTTACTCTGAGTCTCTTCGGCACTTTGGACGCCGCTGGTACGGATTGCTTCCCTTGGGTCAGGCGTGCGCGATCTTCGTGGTGGTCGCGGCCGGCTCCTTCCTGGCCGCTCCTGGACAGCCGGCCTGGCCGTACCTCGTCGCCCTCTGCGTCGTCTTGATCACCGTCCACTTCGCGCGACGAAGCGTCGTCCGTGAGCTCGAGCTCCGCGA
>DATLEX010000041.1:0-2155 GCA_035525045.1 Thermoanaerobaculia bacterium
GCATCACCAGCGGAACGAGTCTCAGAAATCGCTTCGTCATGCGCTCCATGGTATGCCCATCCCCCGAGCCCCGAGCCCCTCTCCGCCACCGGCCGCATAATCACCCCGTGCGCTTTCCCTCGATCGTCTGGCCGGCCGCCGGCGCCATCGCGTTCTGGCCGGCCGTCGCGCCGGCACATCCCTTCGCCGCCCTCCGGCGGCAGATCGGCGCGGAGGTCGCGGGCCACGGCGATCGGATCGACCGGCCAGTCCCACACCCTGAACACGATGACGCTGACGAACGTCGCCTACAACGTCTCCTTCACCTGGTCGAACCCGAGACTGCGATCGCTCGCACGGCAGGCGCGGGTGCCGATGTTCAACGAGCATCCGGTCGAGCTGGGAGTGAAGGGGCGGGAGCGGGAGATCGTGCAGCGGCTGCGCGACGACGGGCGCTACGAGGAGATGTTCCGCGCCGCGTTCCCGGGACGGCGCAGGGCCGTGACCCTCGCCAACGTCACGCGGGCCCTCGCGACGTTCGAGCGCGCGCTGATCTCCGGCCGCTCCCCCTACGACAGGCTCGTCTATGACGCCGACCACGCCGCGCTGTCGGATTCGGCATGGCGCGGCATGGAGCTCTTCTTCTCGAAGCGGGCGCACTGCGCGCGGTGCCACGGCGGATTCAACTTCGCCGGGCCGGCGCGCTACGCCGGGTCGCCGCCGGCGCGGCCGCTGCTCGTCTCGAACGGCGTCACGGCCGGCCGCTTCCGGGTGCCGACGCTGCGCAACATCGCCCTGACCGCTCCCTACATGCACGACGGGAGCTTCGCCTCGCTGCCGGAAGTCATCGAGGCCTACTCGACGAGGCGGGGCCTCGGCCTCACCGCGGCGGAGCAGGGCGACCTCCTGGCCTTCCTCGATGCGCTCACCGACCTGGAGTTCGTGAACGACCCCCGCTTCGCCGACCCCAACCCGCCCTCCCCTTCCGAGGCCGCGGAATGGATCCAGCGAACGAGACGCTGAAGGAAATCTTCGCGGATTCGCTTCGTGCCGGGCGCGTAGAGCGCATGACCGCTGTCGGGATAGACCACGATGTCGATCCCCGCTCCGGCGGCCCGCAGACGCTCGACGCTTCTCGACACCGGGACGTTGTCCTGCTCGTCCTCGGCGCCGTACACCACCAGCGCCGGTACGGAGAGCCGGCGCCAGTGCTGGATCGGATCGGCCTCTCCGTTCTTCTGCCACCAGACCGGGCGGCGATTCTTGACCGTCCGGATCGCAATCGGCCGGACGAGCGGGATGAGGAACCGCGGCCATCCCTCCTGGCGCAGCGTGTTCGTCAACTCCAGCTTCAACTGCTCCTCGATCGGGACGGCGGAGCCGGAGAGGTTCACCACGAACGCCAGTTCGGGGACGAGGTCCGGGACCATCGGGGCCACGTGACCACCCTGGCTCACTCCGATGACGCCGATCCGATCGCGGGCGACGCTCTCGATGCCTCGCAGGGCCGCGACGGCCGCTGCGGCATCGGCGGCAAAGTCATGGAAGCTCGCGACCTCCCACCGTCCGCCCGATTTCCCCGATCCTCGCTTGTCGGGGAGCAGGACCGCAATCCCGTTGCGCGCCAGCCGGTCGGCGATCCAGACGTACCAGAAGTTGTCGCGGGTGCTCGCGCCCGACCCATGGATGAAGACGGCGCCGCGATGCGGCCCGGGCGTCGACGGAAGGAACACGGTTCCCGACAGGGTCACGCTTCCGTTTCGGAAGCGTCGCTCGATCACGTCGTACGGACCCTCGATCGCGACCGCGCCGGGAATCGCTCCCCCCGGGGCGCGCTTCGCGTAGGGCGGGTCGCCGAAGTGATAGAGCATCCGGCCACCATCGGAGCCGTAGCTGACGAGCACGCTCTCGCCGGAGCCGAGCCTCTGCCACCCGACGTCACCGGCCAGCGGCGGCGCCAGGAGCATCAATCCCAACGTCAATGGTCCGCGCATTGACACAGTTTTACCTTGAAGGAGGCAGCCGTTCTTGAACGAGATCGCACTCCTGGAACGAGATTGATCGATTCCGGGCGGATCAGGCCAGCCTGCGGCGGTACTCTCCGGGGGTCACTCCCATGATCGCGCGGAATGCCCGCGTGAAGTGGCTCTGATCCGCGAAGCCGGTGGTCAGGGCG
>DATLEX010000070.1:0-9485 GCA_035525045.1 Thermoanaerobaculia bacterium
GACCACGGGCCCCTGCTACTACGGGATCGACACGCCGCAGCGGCGCGAGCTGATCGCCAGCTCGCATTCGCCGGAAGAGATCCGCGAGTTCATCGAGGCCGACACCCTCGGCTACCTCTCCGAGGAGGGGATGCTCGAGGCGGTGCGGACCGGCGACGACCCGCGGCAGCTCTACTGCACGGCCTGCTTCACCGGGCGTTACCCGCTCGCCAACACGGCCGACCGCGAGCCGGAGACGGTGAAGGCCGTCTGACGTGCTCCTTGTGTGGGGGGATACCACAGAGCCACAGAGAAGAGAGAGATCGCACAGAGGGCCTCCGTGTACCTCTGTGTCCTCTGTGTCCTCTGTGTCCTCTGTGGCTCTGTGGTGATCGTCCCCCGCGTAAAATGACAGGTCCGGAGGCCAAAGCTTGTTGAGACCGATAGCCAGACTTCTCATCGTTCTGACCCTGGCCGCGGGTTGCGCGAGCGCACCGGAGGTGCAGCCGCCGGTCGCCGCACAGCGGCCCACGGTTCTCGAGCAGCATGGACACACACGAATCGACGAGTACTACTGGCTGCGTGAGCGTGAGAATCGCGAGGTCATCGCGTATCTGGAGGCGGAGAACGCCTATCTGAAGCAGGCGATGCAGCACACGGAGCCGCTTCAGGAGCGGCTCTATGAGGAGATCGTGTCGAGGATCCCGCAGCGCGACGAATCGGTCCCGACGCTGCGCAACGGCTACTTCTACTACACCCGTTTCGAGGAGGGAAAGGAGTACCCGATCTACGCGCGGCGCAAGGGCTCGATGACCGCGGCGGAAGAGGTGATGCTCGACGTCAACGTCCTGGCCGAGGGCCAGAGCTACTTCAACGTCACCGGCGTCTCGGTCAGCCACGGCAACGACATCCTGGCATTCGCCACCGACAACGTCGGGCGGCGCAAGTACACGATCCGCTTCAGGAATCTGACCACGGGCGAGATGCTTCCCGACGAGATCCCGCTCGTCAGCGGCAACCTGGCATGGGCGAACGACAACCGCACGCTCTTCTTCACCCGAAGGCACCCCGACACACTCCGCTCCTACCGCGTGTTCCGGCACGAGCTCGGCACCGATCCCGCCGCCGACGCCCTCGTCTTCGAAGAGGAGGACGAGACGTTCTCGACCTTCGTCTTCCGGACGAAGTCGAAGCGCTACATCGTCATCGGCTCGGCGCAGACTCTCACCAGCGAGTATCGCTATCTCGACGCCGATCAGCCGCACAGCGAGCTCCGGGTTTTCGAGCCGAGACAGCGCGGCAGGGAGTACTCGATCGACCACTACGGCGATCACTTCTACATCCGCACGAACGACGACGCCCGCAACTTCCGCCTGATGAAGACGCCGGTGGCCGCCACCGGCCGGCAGAACTGGACCGAGGTGATCCCCCACCGGGCTGACGTCTACCTGGGAGGCTTCGAGATCTTCCGCGACCACCTCGTCGTCTCCGAGCGGAAGGACGGCTTGATCCGCCTTCGCGTGATGCCGTGGAGCGGCGGCGCCGATCACTACATCCCCTTCGACGAACCGGCGTACGTGGCGCGCATCGGCGACAATCCGGAGTTCGACACGCCGCTTCTCCGATTCACCTACAGCTCGCTCACCACCCCTTCCTCCACGTACGAATACGACATGAACCGCCGCGAGCGGACGCTCCTCAAGCGGACGGCGGTGGGCGGCGGTTACGATCCGGCGCATTACCGGACGGAACGGACCTACGCAACCGCCCGCGACGGGAAGCGCGTGCCGGTCTCGATCCTCTACAGGGACGGATTCAGGAAGGACGGCTCCGCGCCTCTTCTCCTCTACGCCTACGGCTCGTACGGGGCGAGCAGAGACCCGAGCTTCAATTCCGCGGTGATCAGCCTCGTCGATCGCGGATTCGTCTACGCCATCGCGCACAGTCGCGGCGGCCAGGAGCTGGGACGCGAATGGTACGAGGAGGGGAAGCTCCTGCAGAAGAAGAACACCTTCACCGATTACATCGATGTGGCCGGGCACCTCCTCGCGCAGAAGTACGGCGATCCCGACAATCTCTTCGGCTACGGCGGGAGCGCGGGGGGGCTGCTGATGGGCGCCGTCGTCAACATGCGTCCCGACCTCTTCAAGGGCGTCATCGCCGCCGTTCCCTTCGTCGACGTCGTCACCACGATGCTCGACGCGACGATTCCCCTCACGACGTTCGAGTATGACGAGTGGGGCAACCCCGCCGATCGCCAGTTCTACGACTACATGCTCTCCTACTCGCCGTACGACAACGTCGAGGCGAAGGAGTACCCCCATCTCCTCGTCACCACGGGCCTGCACGACTCGCAGGTGCAGTACTGGGAGCCGGCGAAGTGGGTGGCGCGCCTCCGGGCCAGGAAGACCGGCCCCCAGCGAATCCTCCTGCACACGAACATGGACGCCGGACACGGCGGCGCGTCCGGCCGGTTCCGGCGGCAGAAGGAGACGGCGCTCATGTACGCGTTCCTCCTGGACCTCGCCGGGCGGTGAAGGCGCGTTTCGTGTTGCGGAGGTTTCCCCTCAATGGTCTGGCCGAAGGGCGTCGTCTTCCCGCGGCCGCTCCGCGGAGACCGGAGAGCGAGGGCTCTCGACCTCGCTCTGAACCGGGACGTCGCTGACCAGGTCCGTCCTCTGTCCGCCCAGCAGCTCGTCGATCAGGGCCCGGTAGTGCAGCATGGCCTGGCGCAGCTGCTCGGTCGAGGACCTCCCGTCGCGCTCGGCGCCGATCGCGGCGTGGCCGGCGCGGTAGTGCTCGACCACTCGCGGGTGGTCGACCGACAGGTGGGCGGCGTGTTTCTCGAAGTCTCCCATCGGGTAACCGCGCGTGCGCATGATCTCGCCGACGAGCTCATCCGCCTCGACCACGGTCGTCACCGGCCGCTCCAGGAAGCGGGCCTCGATGCGGTCCCACTCCGTGCGGAAGCGCCGGTGCTCCTCCGCGGTCAGGGCACGGATGTCGAAGGTCTTCACCTCTTCGGTCCTGGCAATCAGCTCCTCCTCGGCGCGGCCGCGCTTCCCCGTCGCCTGTACGGCGTGGTCGTACTCGGCACCGAAACGCTCGCGCAAGGCCTCGCTCCTACTCCGGCGCACACCGCGCGCGATCAGGGCGACGACGACCAGCACGGCGACGGCGCCTGCGGCAATCCAGATCCAGATCGGATCGATGGTCATGGCGTGTCCTCCTGCCCGGAGGCGCCGCAAAGGACGTGCCGTGAAAAGGGCGCCATCACATCGTCAGGCGGGGCTGCCGGAAGAGCACCGGGGTCCCGGAGAGAAGGCGGCCCACCTCCTCGGCGGTAACGGGGCGGCTGAAGTAGTAGCCCTGCCCCTCGTCGCACTCCTTGCGGCGCAGAAACGCGTACTGCTCGGAGGTCTCCACGCCCTCGGCGATGACGCGCAGGCGCAGGCTGCGGGCGATCCCCACGACGGCCGAGACGATGGCCACGTCTCCCTCGTTGGAGAGGATGTCGCTGACGAAGGCGCGGTCGATCTTCACCGCGTTGATGGGGAAGCGCTTCAGGTAGTTCAGCGAGGAGTAGCCCGTGCCGAAGTCGTCGATGGCGATCGAGATGCCGAGGGCGCGCAGCTCGCGCATGATGTTGATGGACGCCTCGGCGTTGTGCATGGCCGTGGACTCGGTGATCTCGAGCTCGAGGGCCGAACTGCCCAGCCCGGTATCCTGAAGCGCGGTGCTGACCGTCTCCACCAGGTCGTGCTGCTGAAACTGCCGCGCCGAGAGATTGACGGCTACCCGCGCGGGAGCCACCCCCTGGGCCTGCCACTCCTTCATGGCCCGGCAGGCGGTGCGCAGGACCCACTCGCCGATGGGAAGGATCAGCCGAGACTCCTCGGCGATGGGGATGAACTCATCCGGCTCGACCAGGCCGCGCTCCGGGTCGTTCCACCGGACCAGCGCCTCCACGCCCACGATCCTCCCGGTGAGGAGGTTGACCTGCGGCTGGTAGTAGAGAACGAACTGGTGATTCGCGATGGCATTTCGGAGGCGGGCCTCCAGGGAGAGGCGATCGACGGCGCGAAGCTTCATCTCGTCGGTGCAGAGCTGGTAGTTGTTGCGCCCCGACTCCTTGGCGCGGTACATGGCGTTGTCGGCGTTGCGCAGCAGCGACTCGGGGTCGGATCCATCGACCGGGTGGAGGGCGATGCCGATGCTGGCGGTGACCTCGACCTGGGTGCCGCCGAGCGACATCGGCACCTGGATGGCCCGGAGGACCTTCTGGGCCACGTTGGCCGCGTCCTCCGGATAGCGCAGCTCGGACAGGATGATGGTGAACTCGTCGCCGCCGAGGCGCGCAACCGTGTCCTCCTCGCGGACGCAGTGGCGGAGGCGGTAGGACACCTCCAGCAGCAGCTCGTCGCCGGCCGTATGTCCGAGGTTGTCGTTGATGGTCTTGAAGTGATCGACATCGATGAACATCACCGCCACCGGGCGGCCGGAGCGGCGGGCGTGGGTCAGGTTCTGCCGGAGGCGATCGGTGAAGAGCTTCCGGTTGGGAAGGTTGGTGAGCACGTCGTGGTAGGCGTGGAACTCGATCTGCTCTTCTGCCAGCTTGCGGTCGCTGATGTCCACGACGGTGGAGTGCACGGCGGTGCTCTCGCGTTCCCCGACGATCACCAGGTTCTGGAGCAGCCAGACGGTCGTGCTGTCCGCCTTCAGGAGCTCGACCTCGACGCTGTTCACGCTGCCCGCGTCGCGCACCATGGCCATCAGCTCGTCGTGCTCGACGGGGCGGGCATAGAGATCGCGCAGGAGGCGTCCGCGCAGCTCGGCGCGCCGGCTGCCGAGCAGGGCGGCGAAGGTGTTGTTGCAGTCGGTGATGATCCCCGCGCCGTCCATCACGCAGACTCCGGCGGCGTTCTGCTCGAAGAGGAGCCGGTGGCGGAGCTCCGACTCCCGCAGCGCCGTCTCGGCCGCGAAGCGCGCCGAGACGTCGCGAAAACTCCACACCCGCACCGGCATCCCCTCGATGTGCCGTCCGCTCGAATGCCGCTCGAAGCGCCGTCCATCCCTGAACTCGATGACGTCGAAGCTCTCCGCCTCCGGCTGCCGGTAGAGGGACTCGATCACGCGCCGGAACTCCTCCGGCTCGGCCACCTGGTCGAGGACGAGCTCCACCGCGCGGCCGTCCTTGCCGCCGTCGATGATCTCCTGCGGGATGCGCCACATGTCGAGGAAGCGCTGGTTGTAGGAGAGCACGCGCTCCCCTTCTCCGACGACCAGGATGCCGTCCAGCGTCGAGTCGAGTGTCGACTGCAGAAGGGTCACTGCCCGGCTGACCTCCCGCTCCGCCCGCCTCCGCTCCCGGATGTCGCGTCCGATGATCACCGTCCCCACCGCCTCGCCGTCCTTGAAGATCGGCGCCGACGAGAGCGTGACGTCGATCAGCGCGCCACTGCTGGACCGGAAGAGCTGCTCATCGCCCTCCCCCCGCTCGAGGAAGCGATCGAGCGGCTGCCCGATGATCTCCGCCGCGGGATGGCCGAGCAGGTTCTCCGCGGCCGGGTTCACCAGCCGGACGGCGTTCTGCTGGTCGCAGACGAACAGCGGATCGGCCATCGTGCTGATGATCTCGCGCGCCGCGAATTGCGGGGTGATGGCCGCCAGATCGTAGATGCGGATCGTGTGCGCCACCACCACGATCAATCCGAGGATGGGAAGGTACCCGAAGGGATACACCTCCACCCCGTACTTCGGCAGGAAGTCCACGCAGCCGAGGTAGGCGATGGCCAGCCCCGCGATCAGAAGGCCGATGCGCTTCCGCTCCACCCCATGCGCGGTGCGGAAGGCCGTGACCAGCTCCGAGAGCGCCGCGATCAGATACCCGAAGAAGAAGAGGAGGAAAACGACGCTGAGGGGCATCGCGTATCGCGGGTAGTACCCCCACCAGAAACGCTCCACGCCGCCGACGATCAGGTCGCTCGACCAGACCAGGACCGCCCAGACGGCGGCACCGGCCCATCCCGCCGCCACGGCCAGACGGCGCCGGTCGTGAATGCGCAGGACCTCGACCGCGAAGTGGTAGACGGCGGGAGCGAGGAACGGCACGCCCGCGTACGCCGCCCTCGCCCACCAGAGCGCGACTTCCGCCTCGCGCGCCAGATACACCATCGTGACCGCCGACATCCACACCGCGGCGGCCGCGGTCATCGCCGCAAAGGCCCGGTTCACGCGCGTCGCCCCCCGGCCGAGCACACCGGCACCGCAGACGACCATCAGGATCGCCGTCAGAGCGGTCGGAATCGCATACGCCGAGAAGGCGTACGCGTCATTCTGGAGGAAGAGCATGCGGCGGAGCCATTGCGGGCATTATCGCTTAGGTTCCGAGCGGGTTAACGGCTCCGGCGCCGGTGAAGCGGAGATGAACCGCAGAGCCTTCTCCCCCGCCTCCGGCGGGGGAGAAGGTGGTCCTGAGCGGAGCGAAGGACCGGATGAGGGGGCGTGTCGCGACACCGGAACCCTCACCCCCGGCGCTTCGCGCCACCCTCTCCCGCAGGATGACACCGGCCTCAGCGGCCGCCAGCCAGCTCCGCCTCCGCGGCGATGTGGCCGAACGCGGGCCAGTTCTCGTCGGTGAGGATCCTGGTGAACAACTCCCGCCCACGCCCCGGCTCACCGTTGTAGAGATACCAGTTTCCGATGCCGTAGAGGATCGTCGGACGCTCGTTGCCGTCCATCGGCTCGCCCATCAGCTCCTCCGGGGCGATCTCCCTTCGATACATCAGGAGCAGCTTGTGGTACGCCATGTTCTCGATCACGTCCAGCCCCGAGCTGATCGCGTCCAGCACGTGCTCGGCCTCTTTCGGCCGCCCCAGACGCCGGAGGGTCATGTACAGCCAGTGCGACACGGAGACGAGCTGGTCGGGGTTGGTGGCCTCCACGGCGCATCGCTGGTAGACCGGCAAGGCTCGCTCGAAGTCTCCCTGCAGATAGTAGGCGAGGCCAAGGTGATAGCAGATGTTCGAGTGCAGCGTGCTGACCGGAATGTTGCGCGCGTTCGGCAGACCGTCCGGCTCGATCTCGTCCCGCTTGCCGCTCACCAGGCGCGAGGCCTGCTCCAGGTCCTCCACCGCGCGCCCCACCTCGCGGACGGTGATGAACCGATGGCCGCGGTGACGCAGAAACCGGGCGTCGTTCGGAAAACGCCGGACCCCTTCGCTGAAGACCTCGATCGTCTCGCGATAGCGGCCGAGGTACGCCAGCCGGCGGCCGACCCAGATCAGGGCGTCGGCACTGCCGGGGTTCCGCTCCAGCTCCGCGCGCGCCTCCTCCAACTGCTGTTCGCGGCGGGCCGTGACCTCCGGAAGGAACTGCGGCCGCGCCAACGGCTCCCCCAGAAGGGAGACCGCCTCGACTTCGGGTTCCGGCGCAGGGCGGGCGGCCTCGCTTGCGGGGTTCCGTTGCGCGGGCTCCCCCGCCGGCGCGACGCGGCCCGGGTCGCCCGTGCTCCAGCACGCCGCGAGCGTTACGAGAACGATCGGGATCAGTCGCATCAGCTCAGTGTCCGGACGGCCGCCAGCGTCTTCTCCACTTCTTCCGTCGTGTTCTGGATCCCGAAGGCGACCCGCGCGTACGAGTCGCGGTAGGGAGTGGCGGAGGCGACGATCCGGTGCCGCTCCAGGAGCCGGCGAACCACCTCGTTCTGCGCCATCCCCTTCACGTCGAAACAGACCATGCCGGACGACAGCTCCCGCGACCGCGGCGTGTAGAGCACCACGTGCGGCATCTTCGCCAGCCCCTCCTTCACCTGCGCGTTCAGCTCGTGAATGCGGTTGGTGATGCGCCCGGGACCGATCCGGCGATGGAACTCGAACGCCGAGGGAAGCGCCCAGTAGTGCTCGTAGGCCTGGAAGCCGCCGGGAGAGAACCAGGAAGCGCGCGCCGGCGCCGCGGGCGGCTTCTCAGCGGCCCAGGCCATGAACAGCTCGGGCGCGCTGAAGCTCGGCACGATCGGACGCAGGACCGACCACACCTCCGGCTTCGCCCAGACGAACCCCGTTCCGCGCGGCCCGAAGATCCACTTGTGCGTGCCGGCCGCGAAGGCGTCGATCCCCGTGGCCACGACCTCCGGCTCCTCCACTCCAAGCCCGTGCACCCCGTCGACCAGCAGGAGCACCCGCTGGGAGGGCGGCCGCCCCGCATTCACCTCGGCCACCGCGCCGGCGATCCGCTTCAGAGGCAGCTTCACCCCGCTGCTGGAGTGGACCCAGGTGATGCCGAGCGCGCGCGTCTTCGGGCCGATTTCCTTCCGGATGCGCGCGGTGATCTCCTCCGCCGATACTGCGTCGTACGAGCCGAACAGCGGAATCCGCCGCCAGCTCGCCCCCGCCCGCTCGGTCGCCAGGCGGATGGCCTCGTGGTGCACGTAGTGGTCGTGCGTCGTCGCCAGAACCTCGTCGCCTGGTTTCAGAGGAAGGCCGAGGTACAGCAGGGCCAGGCCCGTGGTCGTGTTCTGCGTCAGGGCGATGTCGCCGGCAGCGCCGCCGATGTAGCGTGCGATCGTCGTGCAGACCTTCTCCTGAAGGTTCTCCTCCTCGCTGAACATCGCGTGCTCGACCGTGACCAGCGGGTTCGCATCGATCTTCCTCCGGTACTCCTCGATCGCCTGCCGCACCGGACGGGGGTGGGAGGCGAGGAAGAAAAGTCCGAGGTGGATGTGGGTGGGGTCGAGGTCGAACTGCTCCCGGACGGTGACCCAGTCGCGGAGGTCGCCGGCCGGGGTGGCCGCCGGCTTCCGGGGAGTTTCCGCGATGAGTGGGAGTGCGGCTCCGCCGGCGACGGCGAGCGAACCTGTGGTGATGAAGCGGCGACGGCTGATCATGCGCGGCTCCTTGCGTCAGCGGGTCAGGGGTGCCGCAGATGATACCGCGTCAGTGGCCGCCGGAGCCCACCCGGAAGCGGGAGCGGAAGCGGTCGCGCTCCCGGGCCTCGTCGATCGCCTTCCAGATGTGCCCGACCAGGTCGGCCAGGAGCCCAAGGGGGACGCTCGGGACGCTCTCCAGAACCTTCTCGGCCGTCTCCGCCCCGAAGACGTTGAGGAGCTCCTGGGCCGACAGGTTGCCGGGGTCGGCACAGGCGGCCTGGAAGAGGACCATTTCGTCCCGGTCGAGTCGCATACGGGTAACTTAGGTCGCGGGGCGGGAAGGTTCCGTCGTCTCGTCCGTTCAAAAACCGTGAAACCCGATTGCGGCCTCGATTTCCCGTTCAATGATGTCCACAAAATCGACCAGACCGTGGTCGCCGCCGGCGATCTCGACGAAGCGGGAGCCGCGGACGAGCGACGCCGACGCCGTCCACTCCTCCCACACATCCCGAACCGTCGAAAATGGAATCGTCTCGTCCTCCCGCCCCATGATCACGCTCACCGGGACGGCGGGAGGGCTCTGCTCGGGCTGGACCGTGTTCATCTCGTCGAAGAACGCGCGGTGGATCGGCACCTCGGC
>DATLEX010000072.1:0-15683 GCA_035525045.1 Thermoanaerobaculia bacterium
TCCTCCTGACCGCGACGCCGGAGCCGGTCCTCAAGGGCATCGCCGCCGAGGTGGCCGGCGTGGTCACGAAGCCGTTTCAGCCGGAAGAGCTGGTGGAGACGGTGCGGCGCGTGGCCGGCTGAGCTGCCGGCACCTCCTCGACCGGCCGGCGGAAGGCGCGCTTGTAGATGTCGAGGATCGTCATCAGCAGCGAGAAGACCAGCGGGCCGATGACCAGCCCGACGAAGCCGAACGCGTGCAGCCCGCCGAGCACGGCGAACAGCAGCGGGATGGCCGGCATGCGCGTTTTTCCCCGCATCGCCCACGGCCGCACGATGTTGTCGATGACCGAAACCGGCCCGGCTCCCCAGATGACCAGGAAAATGAACTGCCAGTACGGCCGGTCGCCCATCGTCGCGCTGATGTAGAGATAGATCGCCGCCGGCGCCCACACCACGAACGCTCCCACGATCGGAAGCAGCGAGAGGAGGGCCGCCACCGCGCCCCAGAAAACCGCCCCCGGAATCTGGACGAGGGCCAGTCCTACCCCCGTGAAGATGCCCTGGGCGAGGGCGGTCATGATCTGCCCGCGGAAGGTGGCATCGATGACGTCGCCGAACTTCCTGGCGAACTCCCGGTCGTACTCGTTCGGCAGCGGCGACAGCTCGGTCAATTCCTCGACGATGGTCTCGCCATGGATGTAGAAGAAGTACATCGCCACCAGGACGAGAAGGAACCCGACCAGCGCCCCGGCCAGCCCGCCGAGGAGCGTGCCGCCGTGGCGCGCCACCCAGCGGGGGATCTGCTGCACCGCGGGCAGCAGCAGGCGCTCGGGGCTGATGGTCGCGGGATCGAAGTCGGGCGCCACGCGCCGGATCCATTCGAGCTGTTCGCTGATGTCGAAGCGCTGCAGCATCTGCCGGGCGTCGCCCGACTGCAGCCGGTCGATGACGATGTTGGCCTGCTGCACCAGGAGAATCGATAGGATCAGCGCCGGCACCACCAGGAGCAGCGTGATGCCGAGCAGCATCACCGACGCCGCCGCCGCTTCCCGCCCCTTGAACCGCGCGCGGACGCGCCGATACGTGGGAAAGGTGAGAATCACCAGGATGGCGCTGATCAGGATCGCCGTCATGAACGGCCAGATGATCAGGAACGAGGCGTAGAGCAGGAGAATCGCCAGCAGCCCGAAGAAGATGATGCCGCCCAGCTTCCACTGGCGCGGGCGCGGCGCGGGTGCGGCAGGGGAGTCGGCGGATCCACCTTCATCGGGCGGCAGGATGGTCATTGCGCGGCACGTTGTATCATCCGCGCGCCTTGGACGTCATCAAGTCCCCCCTCCCCGACGTTCTGATCCTGCAGCCGAGAGTCTTCGCCGACGACCGCGGGTTCTTCCTGGAGACCTACAACGCCCTCCGCTTCCGCGAGGCGGGACTGCCGGAGGAGTTCGTCCAGGACAACCATTCGCGGTCGCGGCGCGGCGTCCTGCGCGGTCTCCACTACCAGGAGCCGAACGGGCAGGGGAAGCTGGTCCGCTGCTCGCGCGGCGCCGTGTGGGACGTGGCGGTCGACATCCGCGTCGGCTCGCCTGCCTTCGGCAAGTCGTTCGGCCTGGAGCTGAGCGAGGAGAACCGGACAATCCTCTGGATTCCCCCCGGCTTCGCGCACGGGTTCTGCGCCACCGTGGACGAGAGCGACGTGATCTACAAGTGCACCACGCTCTACGACGCCGCCGCCGAGCGCGGCATCGCCTGGAACGACCCCGACCTCGGCATCGCCTGGCCGGTGGCCACCCCGCTGCTCTCCCCCAAGGACGCCGCCGCCCCGCGGCTGAAGGATGCCGCGGTCCTGCCGCGGTATCGAGCCTGAGGCCGTCCGGCGCGTTGACTTCGCCAGCCCTGCCGTCTACGATCCACCGCTCGCCGCCGCGGGAATGGTTCCACGGGGCGGGTCGTTAGCGAAGTTCCACCCATTTGCGGGGTCGTAGTTCAGTTTGGTTAGAACGCCGGCCTGTCACGCCGGAGGTCGCGGGTTCGAGTCCCGTCGGCCCCGCCAATCATCACACTGAAGCGCGCGCGGCTGCTGGACCCTTTCCAGATGCGGCAGGCGGGAGAGCTCAAGCGGCCGCGGTGGTGCTATACTGCTCCCACACACAATCAAGCGCGGCGCGGATGAGAAGGTCTGCTCTCCTTTCATGGTCCCTCTTGCTCGGGCTGACGCCTGTTCTGTCCGCCGAGGTGATCACACCCGAGGTCGTCTCGTCGTTCGTCACGCCGGGTGGCGCGATCCAGGCGCTGGCCTGGGGAGACGGCAGCCTCTGGCTGGCTGATGAGAACAGCAGGATCTACCGGCTCGATGCGCAGGGGCAGGTGCAATCCTCGTTCACGCATTCGATCTCGTCGCTCACCGACCTATCGTGGTTCGAGAACACCCTCTGGGCTCACAACGGCAACGCGGTCTACAAGCTCGATTCCACCGGCCAGATCGTGGAGACGCTCGCCGTCGGCTACTGGGCGTTCAGCGGCATGGAGTGGGTCGAAGGAGAGCTCTACGTCGGCGACTACAACTCCAGCGACATTCATAAGCACGATCGCACCGGGACTCACATTTTCTCGTGGCCTACGACGGGTATGTTCGGCCACCCGGTCGACATGGTTTACGACGGCAGCTCTCTCTGGATCACCGATTCGTGCGAGGGAGGCCAGAACAGCATCTTTCAGTATTCGCTGACCGGACAGCCCGGGAACAGCATCGACGTCAGGAGCATCGACACGTGCACCTGGCCTCCCGACCGCGGTCTGGCGTGGGACGGCCGCTATCTGTGGTTCGCCGGCCGGCTCGACGTCTATCAGCTCAACATCGGCGGAGACGACGTGCCGCCGGTGGCTTCGGTGGTGGCTCCGAGCGGCGGCGAGTACTGGCTGCTGTCGGATGCCGGATCCACGCCGAATACGGAGGTCATCACCTGGGCGATGTCGGACAACGTACGCATATGCCAGGTGCGCGTGTCGCTGTGGTATTCGAACGACGGCGGCGCAACCTATCAGGAGGCTCCGGCCGGCGGAGGGCTTCCGGCGACCTTCGGACCAGGAGGATCATGCACGGGAGCCGGCGAGTTGACCACGAGCCTGACCTACACGATTCCGGTCGATCCTCCATCCGGCACATCGGGCTCCCTCTACAAAATCCAGGTCGAGGTCACCGATGCTGCGGGGAACACTCTGGCGACTGACCCGGACTCGGGATTGGCGGCGGTCCGCAGCACGAATCCCTTCTACATTGTTCGACCCAATCCTGACTCAGTTCGCACGCTCATTTTGAAGAACACCGCGCGGATGCAGAGCGTCATGGGGATCACATCCTCACAGGCAGCTGCCCTCGACCTCAAGCTGCAGGAACTGGCCGATCATCCTCGGGTGCAGGGGCTCGTCGTCGACCTGGGCGCGGTCACCGATCTTTCTGAGCTGTACGCAGCGTGGGATGCTGATCCGACGAACTCGAACAAGGCGAACGCTGTCCTGTTCGGTTGTCACCCTCCCTACCCGACCGGGTGCCCCACGGATCGGGAGCGCCGGGGAATCCACGACCAGATCCGGAACCTGCTCGTCGCGCTGGACTATGAACCGGCCGTCGCGCTCGGCGTCACGGCGCAGTCGACCTACTCCGGGGTGAGGTATCTCGTACTGGTCGGTGACGACGGGATTATTCCGATGGCGCGAATACGGGACCGCACGGTGCTGCTGCCCGAGTCGAGCTACCCCGCCGGCGGGGACATCCGGAGCCTCGGCACCCGTGTCGGGGAGGCCCTGGCGGACGGGAAATACCTCTCTGACGATCCGCTCGCGGTGCTCGACCGGGTATCGGCGACCGATCTGGCCGCGAGCTTCTTCCTCCCCGATCTCGCCGTCGGGCGACTCGTGGAAACACCGGAAGAAATGACGACCACCATCGCGACGTACATCAGCCAGGACGGCATCCTCGATCTCTCCCTGCTGGATCACAAAGTGCTCATCACCGGATACGACTTCCTGACGAACGTAGCGAAGGTCATGCGATCGCGATGGAAGGCATCGCTTGGTGTGACCACAAGCGATGATTCCATTGCGCCGGTTGCCGGCAATCTGATCGGCGATTCCTGGGGCCTGGGCTCGGTATCCTCACGTAAGACGGCGCTGCGGACGGCGCTGTCCGGGAACGGCGGCGCGCCGTACGGAGTCATGGCCATCGCCGGACACGCCACTCACTTTGACGAAGGCGTTCCGGGGACGGATCCTTTCGACATCCAAGGGCTGTCCAGCGCGGACATCTATGGCGCCGACTCGTGCAGCACGCCGACTCTCGGATCGATCAATATGGCGGGTGGAGTCATCTACGCGGCCGGATGTCACGGCGGACTCCCCGTGCCGGGGAGTTGCCGGACGGACTCGGACCGCTCTCTCGATCTACCCCAGACGTTCCTCAGCCGCGGCGTCGTCGCCTACGTCGCCAACAGCGGGTACGGCTGGGGGCTGAAGTACGGAATCGGATACGGCGCGCGTCTGCTGCAGATTTTCACCGAACAGGTGACGAGCAGCGGGACCATCGCGGTGGGTGACGCCGTCAGACTCAGCAAACAGCGGTACTTCCTCGAGACGCCGCGGTACGACGCCTACGACGAGAAGAGCGCGATGCAGTGGACGCTCTTCGGGCTGCCCATGTACGCGCTCAAGACCGGTACGGCGGGCACGACTGCGGCCACCGTTCAAAGCGTCGAGGGAGAACGCCTCGAGGCCGTGCGGGTCACGCGAACGCTGGCCGGCCAGGGCGCAAGCGCCTCCCGTTCCGCGCGCACCACGGTGACAGCCACCGCGCTGCCGCCGTATCTAACCCAGCTCAGTCTCTCGTTCGACTTCACCGCCGAAGGCGTGTACGAGAAACATGATTCAAGCGGCGCTGTTCTCCCCTCCGGTCCGGGTTGTCCCGACACCAACGGCTGCTACTACACCCTGCAAGGTCTGGTCGACCGCGGCTCGGGATCGGGCGATCTGCCGATCCAACCCTATCTGATCTACGACTCGCGTCTTTCCGGGACCAGTCAGCACGGCGTGCTCTGGAAGGGAGGAACCTACGACGAAGAGACTGATTGGCAACCGATCATCGCCGAGCTGGTCTCCAACGGCGGCGACGGCTCGAATCATGGATCGACGCCGCTCACGATGATGATCCGGCCGACAGCGCCGCGCGTCGTGCCGGGGCTTGATCTGGAGGACTGCCGTCCCGCCGATCTCGAGCTCAGCAGCATCACGCTCGCGGCCGGGGAAGCGGTGAAGCCGGCGAGCGGCGGCGAGGTCTACTCCATCGCCCGCCGCTACCGGAACATCGACCTCGAGATTTTCTACTTCAACAATAGTACGACTCCCGCAGACAACTGCGACCGCGCCGGCCCCTCTCTCGATCCAGGCCCATACGGCGGCCAGTACCACCAGGTCAGCGATGGGAGTGTGGAGTGGGCGGTTCCGGCCACAGATCCGGCGGGCGTGTGGCGGGTGGTGATCGTCTATACCACGAACACGGTCGACGGGGAGGGGCGGGGCCGCTGGACCGCGCTCGATCTGGCGAACGATGGCGCGCAGACGTTCCACGGAAGTGCCGGCATGAGCGGAGTCTCGCGCCTGACCTACGTGATCCAGGCAGTGGACAACCGGGGGAACATCACCTGGCTTGACTACGTAAGCGCACAGCTGCCGGCGAGCGGCGTCCCTCTCGGTGTGCCGGAGGCTGTGGAGGTCTTCCTATCGGGATCGGCGGCCGCGCCGACCGGGGTGGACGCGAGTGCCACCACCTCCACGAGCGTGACGGTTATGTGGAACGACTCCGGCGCGGCGAGCTATGAGGTCTACCGGCGCGCAGCCGCGGGAGGTTTCGCGAAGATCGGCTCGAGTGACACGAACAGTTACCCCGACAGCGCGGCCTCGGCGGGAACCGCCTATCTATACGCCGTCAAATCGATCGACAGTCTCGGTTTCGCATCCGAGCTGAGCGTCCCCGATCTGGCTACGACGGTCGTCTTCACCGATCCGAGTCTGACCCCAGGCATCACGACGGCCAAGTCGGCCCATGTGACGGAGCTACGGATGGCAGTCGACGCGGTCAGAACGCTCGCCGGCCTCGGCGCATATGCCTTCAGCGATGCGATCGGCGTCGGTGTCACAATCAGAGCGATCGACATCGAGGACCTGCGGACCGCGCTCGACGCCGCAAGAGCGCAGCTCGCGCTCTCCGCCGTCAGCTACACCGATCCCATCCTTGCCGCCCAGGCCACTCTCATCCGGGCGGTGCACATCGACGATCTGCGGAATGGTGTGAAGTAAGGTCGCGGCACTGCTACGCCGCACCGGCGGCGGCCCTCCGCGCCACTCGTCCGAAGCCCTTCGCCTTCGCCTCTCGCTCCAGAGCCGCCAGGCGCCTTTTTGCTGACGGCCGTCCGGCCGCGAGCTCGACTTCGCCGAGCGCGAGCCGAGCGGCGAGTTCCGAGGAGACGAACCCTGTTCGCGACGCTTCCGCGATGGTGTCCTCGAGCGCCCCGACTGCCGCATCGATGTCGTCAGGCTTTCCGGAGGCGCTGATCGCGCGCGCGCGACTGACCGCGACGGTGAATCGCAAGCGGCGGTCCTCGCTCTTTCCGGCCGTCTTCCAGGCCCGGTCGGCGACCTGGCGCGCTTCTGTCTGCTTCCCCTGCGCCACAAGCGCGTCGATCAGCACCGTAAGCGGGAGGACGCTCTGTTCCGCGGCTCCCTCGGTCCGGAGGATTTCTTCAGACTCACGAGCCGTCTTTTCCGCCTCGGCTGCTCTCCCCTCTTCGACCGCCAGTCCCGCGAGGACGGCGCGGGTCTCCGCCGCTCCCAGCTTGTCTCCGATCTCATTCTGGATTGCCAGCGCCTGCTGGTAGCGGTCCCGAGCGGCTACGAGCTCTCCACGAAAGGCGAAGATATCGCCGAGCCGGTAGAGGTCGTACGCGGTTCCGTTCCTGTCTCCGCTGGCTCGGTGGATGGCGAGAGCCTCTTCGTGCATCGTCCGAGCCTCGTCCAATTCACCGCGGCACTGCAGCACCTCGGCGATGTTGGTCAGGGCCATGGCCGTTCCGCTCTTTTCACCCAGCTCGCTGAAGAGCGCCAGCGACTCGTGATATCGCCTGACTGCGGCGGCCAGGTCGCCCCGGTAGAACATCATCACGCCGATGCTGTTCACGGTTACGGCGGCGGGGAACTTCGCGCCGATCTGGCGGAATGTCGCGACCGATTCGTCGAACCGCTTCTCTGCCTCCGCCGTCCGGCCCTGCGACAGCAGCACCGTTCCGAGATTTGCAAGAACGCGAGCGATGCTGCCCTTGTCGCCGAGCTCGCGATGAACGGCCAGCGCCCGATCGAGGAGCCTGCGCTCGCCCTCCAGATCTCCCTGGCGGTGGACGACCTGCGCGGTGAGCTCGACGGCACGTGCAACGTTGCCCTTGTCCCCGGCTGCGGCGAAGAGCGACCGCGCTTCGTCCACGGCGGCAGTGGTCCCCCGCGTGTCACCGAGAGCAAGCAGCGCCGTAGCTTCGAGCATGCGCGCGCGCGCCACGAGGGCCCGCGCTCCCATCGTCCGGCCCTTGGCCGCCGCGGTTCTGGCCAGGAGCTTCTGCTTCTCGAAATCTCCGGTTTCCTGCCAGGTGCGCGCCTCCGCGAGATCGATCCGCGGATCTGCGGAGAGAGGTCTGGGCAGCCTCCGCAGCTCGCCCACCGTTACGAGCGCCTCCTTGGTTTTCCCGGCCGAAATCTGAGCCTGCGCCAGTTCGAGCGCGTAATCGAGATTGTCGGGAAACGACTCCCAGAGCGTAGTGCGGATCTCGACCGCCCTCTCCCACTCCCTGGCCGCCTCGTGCAGACGCGCCTCGACCTGAAGTTTCTGCTCCTGCCCCAGGGCACCGCCAAGGGCGACCGCTCTTGCGGCGGCTTCACTCGCCCGCGGTTCATCGCCGAGAGCAGAGAAAGCCGCCGAAAGAGCGGACCAGGTCAGAGGGTGTTTGGGATCAGCGGTGGTGGCCCTCGTCAGCAGCTCGCTGGCAGCCGCGGCATCGAGCCGCCGCAGTTTTGCCAAACCCTCGTTGTAGTACCGAACGGCCTCTGGATTCGACGGAACCGACGCGGCGACTTCGACGGCTTGCCTGGCCGGCAGCGCGCCCACGCCGAGCTTGGCCCGCAGGGCGCCTCCTGCGCGAGAAACCAGGTCGAACAGCTGCAGCTCGGTTCCGCTCGTGGAGGAGGATGCCAGAACGTTCCCGCTGGCAGCGTCGAGCAGGCGAAGATCGATGCGCAGGAGGCGCGATCCCCGGTCGCCGATGAGTGTGTACGAGCCGAGGACGAGAGAATCGACGTTGAGCGCCTGTTGGACCCGCCTCCGCGCCTCCTCCCCCAGAGCCTCGTCTTCGCTCATACCGAGATCGAATTTGACGCGCGCGATCTCCTGCCCCGAGGCGACGCGCACTCGCCCGCCGGCGGCCAGGTCGGTGGAGACCATCTCTGAAATCGCGGTGGAGAGCCAGGCAGCGTCCGCACTGCCGGTGTTGTTTCGGAGTCCCAGAACGGCCACGGCGGGGCGGACGGCGACTGGCGGCTTGAGAGTCGCAGCGGTGACCGGCGTGACGGAGGGCTTCGCCCGAGATTGCAATGACCGCCACCCCATGACGCTGAAGAGGACGGCAACCAGCACGACTGCGGAGATAAGCCCGATTCGGCCGACCGTCGGATGCACGTTTGTCCGACCTCGTAGAGCGACCGTCGGCGTGTCCTTCTGCGAGACCGCGCCGGCCGGGATCGCTGCCGCGAGTCCCTCTCGAAGCGCCTTCGTCACCTCGAGTGCGTTCTGGAACCGTCTCGCCGGATCGCGCTCCAGACAGCGGAGGATGACCGTCTCCCACACCGGGTCGAGGCTCGGCACGAGCTGTCGCGGAGAGACAGGCATTTCCGTCAGCCGCTTGACGGCGATCGACATGGGCGTTGTCCCCGTGAACGGCCGGGAGCCAGTGACCATCTCGTACAGAACGATGCCGAACGCGTAGATGTCCGCCGCGGGTGTGAGCCGACGTCCCTCCACCTGCTCCGGAGCCATATACGCAGGCGTTCCCATCATCGCGCCTGCCTGGGAGATCGTAGCGATGGCCTCATCGCTCAGTGCCGGACGGGCGAGGCCGAAGTCCGTCACCACCGCCCGCAGTTGGCGGGCTGACGGTTCGGGCACGAGCATGACGTTGGCGCTCTTGAAGTCGCGATGAATGATGCCGCAGTCGTGCGCAGCGGCGAGTCCGGCGGCGATCTGCTCGGCGACGGGGAGCGCCTCGGCGGGGCTCATCCTGCCCTTGGCCACAATGCGGTCGGCGAGCGTCTCGCCGTGCAGGAGCTCCATGGTCAGGAAGAGCGTCTCGTGCGGTACGCGATGAATGCCGAGGTCGTAAAGGCGGGAAACGTTCGGGTGAGTGATTTTGCGAGCGACGTTGATCTCGCGTTTGAACCGGTCGACGGCGGTGCGGTCTGTGGCGATTTCCGGACGGATCGTCTTGAGCGCGACGCGCACGTGCAGAGTTAGATCCTCAGCTTCGTACACCTCGCCCATTCCTCCCTTGGCAATGAAGCGGATCAGGCGGTAACGCTCCGCCAGCTCGTCGCCCGTGTTGAAAAGCGGCAGGTCGACCGGTCCGGAATCGTTGCCGTTCTCTTTCCCAACAGCCTCGCGCGCGTGGTCATCACCTGACGCAACGGCACGCGCCGGGATCTCCTCGGCGGAGGAGGGGCCACGCCGCAGACCGCCCGCGGCCGGATCGTCACCTGGAGGCATGAAGAGAGTCTTGCAGAAAGCGCTCCCTTTTCAAAGCAGGTTGTCGGAGGCGCAGCTGAGCTCCCTCGCGTCGGCTTCGATTCGGGACAAACGCGGCTGTTGCCTCTTTCCACAGTGGTGACGTGGCCTTCTTCGACGCGAGTTTTCCCCCTTCCCAGGCGTGACCCGAAGCGTCTCTATTTCTGTCGAAGGAGAGACGATGGCACGCACTCATTACTCACAGCCAGCCTGGTACCGCGAGTTTTGAGCAGAAGTTTGGCCCGCAACTCGGGGAACGGGAGCGAGGTGAGGGTAACTCTCAACCCGGTCCCCTCTATTGAACAGAGTCCGGCCGCTGCCGATCATGATCACGAGCGGCTCCGTGACGCCGCTGCACCGCGGTTTAGCCGGGCGCGCGCAAGGCAGCCGCCACAGTCAACACCTGTCTATGTTCCGCCGAGTTCGGGTTCCCCGGCTGAACGTTCCGCCCACGAATCAACCCATCATCCCGCCAGAACCCGGACGGGAGCTGGAGACCGTTCCCCGTTCAACCCGGCCCTGCATGGAAGCGACCAGACATGACGCTCGACGGGTTGCCGACACTGTCGCACACCGTCGCGGACCTTCTGGCGCGCGTCGAACGCCTCGAAACATCCACGCACTGAGTGCTCCACGCCGGCTCCCGGACGCTCTCGACGCGGCCCCTCCTTCGGCCCGAAGGATCTCGTCGCGCCGCAGTGTCACAATGGTGAGGAATGGCGCCTCCGACCCGTCGCCGCCTACTGCTCGCTGCCGTGGCGACCGCCCTCGCTTTCTCCCTCCCCTTCCTCGTCGTCCGGATCGTTCGCACGCCGTCCAACGACCGGGAGTGGCATCCGGCGCAGCGCGTCCTTCCGCGCGTGTCGGTCAGCGGCGACCGCGTCGGGATCCGGAACGTCCGCGACTTCGCCTATCGCTCCGACGCTGACTTCGACCAGCAGTACGTCGACAGGACATACGACCTCGGGAAGCTCGACTCGGTCTGGTACGGGGTCAGCCGCTTCGGCGCTATCCCCGGCCTGGCCCACTCGTTCCTCACGTTCGGCTTCGGCGACGAGTACGTGGCTATCTCCGTCGAGGCCCGGAAAGAGGCGGATGAAACGTA
Organism: Thermoanaerobaculia bacterium; assembly: GCA_035525045.1. Lineage (GTDB taxonomy): Bacteria > Acidobacteriota > Thermoanaerobaculia > Gp7-AA8 > Gp7-AA8 > DATLEX01. Next base: position 10,952 of record DATLEX010000072.1, read on the forward strand.
CTCCCCCTTCCGCGGGCTGCTGCGCCAGTACGAACTGATGTACGTGATCGGAACTGAGCGCGACGTGATCGGGCTCCGCACCGACGTCTGGCAGGAGGACGTCCACCTCTACCCGGTCCGCGCCACGCCGGAGGCGATGCGCCGCGCCTTTCTCGACATGGTCACCCGCGCCGAGAAGCTCGCCCGCTCGCCGGAGTTCTACAACACGCTCACCAGCTCCTGTTCGAGCAACATCGTCCGGCACGTGAACGCGATCTCGCCCGGACACGTCCGCGCCGGCCTCCACACCATCCTTCCCGGGTACTCCGATCGCCTGGCGTACCGGCTCGGCCTGATCGACTCCGACCTCCCGTTCGAGCGGCTCCGCGGCGCCTTCCGGATCGAGCGCTCACGCCGCTTCGCCGCTGATGACGACTTCTCGGCGGCGATCCGCGCCCGCCTCCCCACACCGCACGGAAGGCGGGACTCGCCCCGATGAGCCTCGTGAAATGGATCGGGCTCCCGAGCGGTCCGCTCGCCGCGCTCCTGGCCTACCACCTCGTGCCGGAGAGGCTCCTCGATCCCGCAACCGGAGCAACCCTCGAGGTCTCGGCCGCCGCGCGCGCGACGGTGGCGGTGCTCGTCTGGATGGCGATCTGGTGGCTGACCGAGGCAGTGGAGATCGAGGCCACGTCCCTCCTGCCGCTGGCGGTCTTTCCGCTGCTCGGCATCCGCTCGATCCGCGAGGCGGCGGCACCCTACGCCTCCGACGTGATCTTCCTCTTCCTCGGGTCGTTCATCCTCGCCGCCGCGCTGCAGCGCTGGTCGCTCGACCGGCGCATCGCGCTGCTCACGCTGAGGCTGGTGGGCACGCGTCCCGACCGGATGGTCGCAGGGCTCATGCTGGCCACCGCGGCGATGAGCGGCTTCGTCTCGAATACCGCCACCGCGGCGATGATGCTGCCGATCGCGCTGAGTCTGACCGACGTGGCCACCTCCCGCTCCGGCACCTCGCTCGCCCCGGAGGAGACGGCGCGCTTCTCGCGGTCGGCACTGCTGGGGATCGCCTACGCGGCGTCGATCGGCGGGATGGTCACGCTGGTCGGAACGCCACCGAACCTCTTCCTGGCCGGCTTCGCCCGCGACGCGTGGGACATCGATCTGAGCTTCGTTCGATGGCTCGGCGTCGGACTCCCCCTCGGCGTCATCATGCTCCCCGCCGTCTGGCTGCTGCTGACCCGCGTCCTCTTCCCGATCAGCACGCTCGATCTAGGGCTCGACGCTGCCGGGCTTCGGCGGCGATACGAGGAGCTCGGTCCGCCCGGCCGCGGCGAGATCGCCACGTTCCTCGTCTTCATCCTCACGGCGGGGGCGTGGCTCACCCGGCCGTTCCTCCCGGTGCCCGGGCTGAGCGACGCGGGGATCGCCATGATCGCGGCGGTGGTGCTCTTCGTCATTCCGGTCGACCCGAAGCGGCGCGTATTCGTGATGGAGTGGCAGACGGCGAGGAAACTGCCGTGGGGCGTCCTCCTCCTGTTCGGCGGAGGGCTGAGCCTGGCCCTGGCCGTGGAGGCGAACGGCGTCGACCGGCTCATCGCCACGCGCGCGGCGCTCCTGGCGAACTGGCCGGCGGTGGCGACGGTGGCGGCCGTCACCGCGGCGACGGTCTTCCTCACCGAGCTGACCACCAACACCGCCACGGCCGCCACGCTGGTGCCGATCCTGGCCGCGGCGGCTCCGGGGCTCGGCATCGATCCGCTCGTCCTCGTCACGGCGGTCGCCCTCTCGGCGAGCTGCGCCTTCATGCTCCCCGTGGCCACGCCGCCGAATGCGATCGTCTTCGGCTCCGGGCACATCCGGATGCCCGACATGATGCGGGCGGGGATCTGGCTGAACCTGCTGTCGATCATCGTAATCACGATCCTGGCGTTCACGGCTGTGCCGTGGGCGCTGGGACGCTGACTCCGTGCTCCTCTGTGCCCTCACAGAGGTACACAGAGGCCCGGCACCCGCCGTTGTAGAATCTCGCCTCTTTCCATGCCGAAGTTCTACATCACCACCGCCATCCACTACGTCAACGACGACCCGCACATCGGCCACATGTACGAGAACATCGTGGCGGATGTCATCGCCCGCCACCGCCGGCGCATGGGCGACGAGGTGTGGTTCCTGACCGGAACCGACGAGCACGGGCAGAAGATCGAGCGCGCTGCGGCGAAGGAGAAGATCCTCCCCATCGAGCTCGCCGACCGCGTGGTGAAGATCCACCACGAACTCTGGAAGCGCCTCGACATCAGCCATGACGACTTCATCCGCACGACGGAATCGCGCCACCGCATCGGCGTGCTCGAGCTCATCCGGCGCATCCAGGAGCGGAACCCCGGCGACATCTACCTCGGCGAGCACGCCGGCTGGTACTGCCAGAACGAGGAGACGTTCGTCCCCGAGAACCAGGTCCGCAACGGCGCCGACCAGGACGGGCACAAGGTCGAGTGGACCACCGAGCGCAACTACTTCTTCAAACTCTCCTCCTACGGCCAGCGCCTGCTCGACCACTACCGGGCCAATCCCGGATTCGTCTTCCCGCAGACGCGGATGAACGAGGTCGTCTCCTTCGTCGAACAGGGGCTGAAGGACCTCTCCATCTCCCGGACGTCGATCCGCTGGGGTATCCCCTTCCCGGGCAACCCCGATCACGTGATCTACGTCTGGATGGACGCGCTCACGAACTACATCTCCGCGCTGGGCTTCGGCAGCGCGGAGGATGAGAAGTTCCGCCGCTTCTGGCCCGCCGACCTGCAGCTCATCGGCAAGGACATCGTCCGCTTCCACACTGTCTACTGGCCGGCGTTCCTGATGGCGGCGGGCGTGGAGCTGCCGAAGCGGATCGTCGGCCACGGCTGGTGGCTGCGCGACGATCAGAAGATCTCCAAGTCGCTCGGGAACGTGGTGCGGCCGTACAACATCATCGACGACTTCGGGGCCGACCCCCTCCGCTACTTCCTGGTGCGGGAGATGGTGTTCGGGCAGGACCAGAACTACTCCGATGAGGCGTTCCTGGCTCGTTACAACGCCGACCTGGCCAACGACCTCGGCAACACGCTCTCGCGCGGCATCAAGATGTCGAGCGACTACTTCGGCGGGAAGACGCCGCCGGCGCCGTGCGACGACAACGACCTGCTCCGCGCATCGGCCGAGCTCATCCCCGAGTACCTCCGGGAGATGGAGGCGCTCGCCTTCCAGCGCGCTCTCGACGTGGCCTGGCGGCTGCTGGTGGCCATCAACGGCTACATCGTCGGCCGCGAGCCGTGGAAGAAGTACAAGGAGAGCGGCGCGGACGAGTCGCTCTCGCGCATCATCTGGAACGTGCTGGAGGCGCTGCGCATCGTCTGGACCATGGTCGCGCCGGTGATGCCGAAGACCTCACGCGAGGCGCTCGCGCGCCTCGGCGCCGATCCCGACTTCATCAGCGCGGACGCGCTCCGCTGGGGCGTCCTGCCGAACGGCACACAGGTGCGCGTCGCCGATCCGATCTTCCCGCGCGCCGACGCCGCCCTCTATATTGGAGAAGCGAAGAACATGAGTGACAGCCAATCGCCGCCGCCGGTCGAGACCACGCAGGCCGCCCCCCCAGACCTCGCGAAGATCTCCATCGATCAGTTCATGGAGATCGACCTCCGCGTGGCGGAAGTGCGGGCGGCGGAGAAGGTGGAGAAGTCGAAGAAGCTGCTGAAGCTGACCGTCTCGACCGGAGACGCGGAGCGGACCCTGGTGGCCGGAATCGCCACGAAGTACACCCCGGAGGAGCTGGTGGGGCGGAAGGTGGTGATCGTGGCCAACCTGCAGCCGGCGAAGCTGATGGGTATCGAGTCGAACGGAATGGTGCTGGCCGCGTCGATCGACGGGGAGCCGTCGCTGCTCAGCGTCGACCCCAACGTGCCCGCCGGGACGAAAGTCCGCTGAAGAAACCGCTCAGCTTTCCAGAATAGTAGTGACGTGCGCCCCATTCGGAATTAGATTAGGCCGCGTCGCTGCTCCGAAGATTCACAGCGGCCCAGCCGGCGCACTCGAGCGCGCCGAAGCCCTTTCCGCAGGCCACGGAAAGGGCTTTTTTCTTGAATTGAGAATTGAGAATTGAGAATTTCGGTGGCGCGCTTCGCGCGCGCTTTCTCAATTCTCAATTCTCAATTCTCAATTCCTACATCCCCATCGGGTGCCAGACCGTCTTCAATTCCTGGAACTCGAAGATCAGATACGGCGACTGCGACAGGCGCTCGTCGGTCCAGCCGATCTCCTCGCCGTCGAAGCGGACGTAGCGCTTCACGTTGCCGGCGGCGGCTTTCTGCACATCCGCGAGCTTGTCCGCGGCGACGCCCGTGGCGTCGATCGCGTTCACGTCCATGTGCGCGGCCAGCCACGGGACGAGCTCGCTCTTGAGACCGGAGATCAGATTGATCACCCCTCCCGGCACGTCGGAGGTCTCGAACACCTCGCCGAGGGTGATGGCGGCGAGGGGGCGCGACTCGGAGGTGATGGCCACCACGCTGTTCCCGCCGACGATCGCCGGCGCGATGCGGCTGACCAGGCCGAGCAGCGCCGGCTCCTCCGGCGCCACGACGCCGACCACGCCCGTCGGCTCCGGAACGGTGAAGTTGTAGTAGGGACCGGCCACCGGATTGACCGAGCCGGCCACCTGCGAGTACTTGTCGCTCCAGCCGGCGTAGTAGACCCAGCGGTCGATCACGCGCTCGAC
>DATLEX010000075.1:0-13001 GCA_035525045.1 Thermoanaerobaculia bacterium
TCCTCCTCTCCCTCCTCCGCTCGGAGGGCTCGCGCATGGCGCTGATCAGCCGCATCGCCCGCATGGACGAGACCCGGGCGGCCTTCACCGCCGCCACTTCCACCACGGGCGGCGCCGCGCCGGGCTCCAGACGTCCGTCGAGGATCGGCAGCTACATCCGGTTGGAGTCGTCGCCGGGCGTGACGATGCCGGGGGCCACCTCGATCTCGGCCCGGTCACGAACTGTCATGCGGCAGTCATCACCAGAAGCTCGCCGAGGCGCTGCGGATCGGACGTCGGCTCCTGGCAGGCGTAGGCCTGACAAACATACGCGACCGTCTCGTCCGGACTGCGTCCCTCCATCAGCGGGAGGTCGCCTGCGCCGGGACCGGCGACGAGGACGCGGTGAGGGAGGAAGGTCTCCCCGGCGACGCGGCGGAGGGTGCGGAAGGTCTCCTCGTCGAGCGGCCCGGTGATGGCGATCTCCCGCGGCTGCCCGGCGCGCCACTCGGCCACGCTCAGCAGGAACCCGAACCCGTTCGGGTAGCGCTCGGCCATCGGCCAGGTCGTATCGAGGGCACGGCTGGCGATCTCCGCGTATCGCGGCTCGCCGAAGAGGAGCGAGAGACGGAGAAGGACATCGCAGGCGACCGAGGTTCCGGCCGGCGTGGCGTTGTCGAAGAGGTCCTTCGGACGGGCGATCAGCTTCTCGTGATCGATCGGCGTGTCGAAGAAGCCGTCGTTCTGCCGGTCCTCGAAGCGGGTGATGATCTGCTCGCCGAGCGTGCGGGCCACGTCGAGATACCGCCGCTCGTGCGTGGCCTCGAAGGCCAGCCCGAGCCCCCAGGCCACGCCGCTGTAGTCCTCGAGCAGCCCGGGGATGCGCGCGTGGCGCGTCAGGCGCCCCGAGGAGTCGATGCGGCGGAGGAGGAAATCGGCGTTGCGGCGGACGGCCTCCCGGTAGTCTTCACGGTCGAAGGCGAGCGCGGCCTCGCTGAAGGCGGCGAGCATCCAGCCGTTCCAGCCGGCCAGGATCTTCTCGTCGCGTCCAGGCCAGACGCGCTCCGAGCGCACTCCGTAGAGCTTGCACTTGCCGTGCGCGGCGATGCTTTCGAGCTCCTCGGCGGTCAGGCCGAGATCAGCGGCCACGTCCATCGGGTCCCGCGGCATGTTGAGGATGTTCTTCCCCTCCCAGTTCCCCCGCTCGGTGACGTCGTACAGAGCGCAGAAGACTCGTCCTTCATCGGACCCGAGGATGTCCATGAGTTCCGAGCGGTCCCAGACGTAGAACTTCCCTTCCTCTCCTTCGGAGTCGGCGTCCTGGGTCGAATAGAACCCGCCCTCGGGAGAGGTCATCTCGCGGAGCACGTAGCCGAGGATCTCGTTGGCGATGCGGGCGAACAGCGGCTCCTTCGACCACTGCCAGGCGCGGGTGTAGAGGCGTGCCAGCAGGGCGTTGTCGTACAGCATCTTCTCGAAGTGCGGGACGAGCCACCTGGCATCGACCGAGTAGCGATGGAAGCCGCCGCCGACCTGGTCGTACATGCCGCCGCGGGCCATCATGGTCAGCGTGTGCGTGACGATCCGCCGCAACTGCGCGTCGCCGCTACGATGGGCCACCTGCATCAGGAAGTCGAGCGACATCGAGGGAGGAAACTTCGGCGCGCCGCCGAAGCCGCCGTGCACCGGGTCGTAGTTCCGGGCGATGCCGGCCGCGGCGCGGTCGAGCGAGGCGTGATCGATGGCGCTGCCGCTCGGCTCGATGCGCATCCCGGCGCCGATGGCCCGCTGGACCTCGATTCCCGCCTCCTCCACGTCCTTCCTCCGCGTGCGGTACGCCTCCGCCACATGGGACACGACGCGGCTGAAGCCGGGCAGCCCGTGCCGGTCGTCGGGCGGAAAGTAGGTCCCGGCGTAGAACGGCCTGCCGTCGGGGGTCAGGAAGACCGACATCGGCCAGCCGCCGTGCCCGGTCATCATCTGCACGGCCTGCATGTAGATGGAGTCGACGTCGGGGCGCTCCTCGCGGTCGACCTTGATAGAGACGAACTCGCGGTTCAGCAGCGCGGCGATGGCCTCGCTCTCGAACGACTCCCGCTCCATGACATGGCACCAGTGGCAGGCCGAGTAGCCGATCGACAGGAACAGCGGCTTGTCCTCCTGCCGGGCCCGAGCGAAGGCCTCCTCGCTCCACGGATACCACTCCACCGGGTTGTGAGCGTGCTGCAGCAGATAAGGGGAGGTTTCCGAGATGAGGCGATTCGGCATCTGTCACTCATCGCAGCGACGAGCGTGCCATGCTCGTGTCACTCCCCCGCGTTTGGAGGGTGGCGCGTATTTGCGAAGGGGATTCCTCGCGCTCTGCGGCGCTCGGAATGACACGGTCACGTCTGGGTGGCGGCCTCCTCCGCCATCAGCGGGCGCTGGATGATGTGGAGCAACTGCGGCGGGAGGGCCCGCATCTCGAAGTACTCCCCCTCCAGCTCCTCGATCTGGAAACGGTCGAGGCCGGAATTCGAGAGGAAGTCGTTCCGCAGCTTCGCGTCCTGCTCGTCGATGATGCGCGGCAGGAGCTGGTTGATGTAGAAGGCCTCCAGCCGGATCTTGGTGATCACTTCCTCGAGGAGCGGCTCGGTGATGGCTTCCTGCAGCTCGTGCAGCTCGTCGTCGAGCCCGATCTCGGCCTTGATCTCCCGCCGGAAGGTCTCCCGCCCCTCGGCGGTGTTGAGCTCGAGGTAGAAGTTGGCCATCCGGCGCCGGGCCAGCTTGTAGACGGCGAAGTAGGCCCGCTCGCTCCGATTGATGCCTGCGATGGATGCCGTCACGTCGGCGATCGACGCTTCGTTGTTCTCCAGGGAGATCATTCCCAGCGTCAGCGCGTACAGCTTCTTCTTCCCGTAGGAGAGGACGTACTCGTTCGACATGACCGGGTCGGTGAAGAGCTGCTGGAAGAGCCCGCGCCGCAGCGACTCGAACACCTGCATGTTGCCGAGGAGGGAGCGGACCTGTTCCTGGCTCAGCTCGACGTCGTCCATGAAGGCCAGCCTGTTGATCATGGTGGTGGTGTGATCGATGCGGTCGAAGAGGGTGACCAGCTCGCCGAACGACTCGAGCCGCTCGATGTCCGCCTCCTCCCGGCCGATCTCGTCGATCTGGCGCCCGGTCTCGAGGAGCAGCTCCTCGAAGGTCTGGTCGCGATTCGCCGCCGCCTTCTGCTTGTTCTCCATGAGCTGGACCATGTCCAGCGAGGAGAGCTTCCGGCGGATGTTCTTCCCCAGCAGGAACCCCCCCAGGATCTCCCGCGTCGACTCGATGTAATCGGGCTCGACCTGCTCCGAGGCGTCGTGCGGCTCCTGCAGGACGATCTCCTCCAGCGTGTCGAAGATGGAGAGGGGGACGTCGTTGCGGAGCGACAAGGTGCGGATGCGCATGAGCCGCGCCCGCGCCGAGGGGCTGATGACCGACCCGGCGCAGGAGGCGAGGATGCGCTTGTACTCGTCGATCAGCTCCTGGTTGGCCGGGTCGCGGTAGATGACGTCGATCTGGATCCGTTCCCGCTGGTAGGCCTCCACCCGTCCCAGTTCCTCGTCCGTGGCCATGAGCTCCTCGACGCTGGTGTGCCTCGCATAAGCCTCGCGGCACTTCTCGGCGAAGCGCTGGTTGGCGAGGTGCACCACCCGGAGCAGAAGGAGGGTCGACTCCGGCTCGTCGAGCGAGTCGAGGACCTCGTGCGCCAGCCCGATGAACTGCCCGGCGCCCACCTTCCGGGAGCGCTTCATCAGCTTTCCGGCGTTGCGCAGCGTCTTCGACTGCCGGTCGGTGATGTCGTCGTATCGCTTCCGGTCGTCGAGGAAGAAGACGTAGTTCGCGACCGCGTTCCCCTGCAGGAAGAGGCTGTCGTAGTTCTCGAACCCGCTGGTGTTGTAGGTGAACTTCAGCTCGCCGCTCTTCGCGTCGGTCGTGGCGCCGAAAAGGACCAGCCGGTTGACCACCTCGTCGTTCAGCAGGTCATTGACGGGAAGGTGCCCGCCGAACATGTACTCCCCGAAGATCCCGCCGTTCCCCTGGAAGCGCACTCCCTCCGGGTTGAGGACGACCTCCGAGCCGCCGCCGAAGTAGCGCACCACGTCGCCGCGAGGGTTCTCGATCTGCTCGTAGAAGTAGCGCCGCTCCACGTCCGGACCTACAACGACGGCGAAATACTCAATCGCTTTGCCGATGAAGCCCTGATGGACGATCGCGCGGATCACGCCGGTGGAATTATAGGGCTCGGGGTTGACCGGGATGCGCGATCGTCGACCGGGTGGGCGGGCCTGAGCCCCGAGCCCTGCGCCCTGAGCCCTATTTCCGCGGATGCGCCTTCCGGTAGACCTCGATCAGTTGCCAGTCATTGAGGTGCGTGTACTTCTGGGTGGTGGAGAGCGAGGCGTGGCCGAGGAGCTCCTGGATGGCGCGCAGGTCGGCGCCGGCGTTCAGCAGGTGCGTGGCGAAGGAGTGGCGCATCGTGTGGGGAGAGATCCCGGAGCGGAGGGACGCGGCGCCGACGTAGCGCTCGAAGAGCCGCCGCACGCTGCGGGCCGTGATCCGCCCGCCGCGGTAGTTGACGAAGAGCGCCTGCTCGTCCGGCTCCGCCACCCGGGCGGCCAGCCAGGCGCGCAACGCAGCCTCGGCCTTCGATCCGAAGGGGACGATGCGCTCCTTCGCTCCCTTCCCATGGACCTTGACCAGGCGGGCGCGCAGCTCGACGTCGTCGAGGTCGATCCCCACCAGCTCGCTGATGCGCAAGCCGGAGGCGTACATCAGCTCGAGAAAGGCGCGGTCGCGAAGCGTCAGCGCATCGTCTCCCTCCGGTTGCTCCACCAGCGTGGCGACCTCGGCCGGCTGCATGACCGCGGGGAGGTGCTTCTCGCGGCGCGGCGTGGCCACGGCCCTCGCCGGGTTCGCCTCCACGACGCCCTCGCGCATCAGGTACTTGAAGAATGTGCGCAGCGCCGAGAGGTGACGCGCGATCGAGGAGCGGCGCAGCTTCCTGCGCGCCAGGTGCGCCAGATAGGCCCGGACGGCCAGGTGGTCGACGCGACGCAAGTCGAGCTGATCGCGGGCCAGGGTGAAGTACTCGTTGCAGAGAAACGAGAGAAACGACTCGATGTCGTCGCGATACGCCTCGACCGTATTGCCTGCAACGTTTCGCTCGTACGTCAGGTAATTGAGAAACTCGCCGATCATGCCGCCCGCCCTCCCGGTGCTCGGGGCCCTGAGCCCCGAGCCCTTTTATGTTAGCTTACGCCCCCGCCATGGGAGACCCCCTGAAGAAGACCCCCCTCAACGATCTGGAGAAGGAGCTGGGGGGGAAGATGGTCGACTTCGGAGGGTGGGAGCTGCCGGTCCAGTACTCCGGGATCCTCGAGGAGCACGAGGCCGTCCGGACGCGCGTGGGGCTGTTCGACGTCTCGCACATGGGCGAGATCACCGTCAAGGGTCCGCAGGCGCTCGATCTCCTGCAGAAGACCACCTGCAACGACGTGGCGAAGCTTGAAGGCGGGCGCGCGCAGTACAACGGCCTGCTCTACCCGACGGCAGGCTTCGTCGATGACATCCTCATCTACCAAAACTCCGCCGGCGATTACTTCGTGGTGGCGAATGCCTCGAACTCCGACAAGGACTTCGAGTGGCTCTCCGACTGCGCGAAGGGAATGGACGTCGAGGTCCGGAACGTCAGTGACGACTACGCCCAGCTCGCCCTGCAGGGCCCGGAGGCGGAGAGCATCCTCCAGCCGATGACCGATATCGCCCTCCCCGCGGTGAAGTACTACCGCTTCGCCCGCGGCCGGGTGGGGGGCATGCCGGCCCTCGTCTCCCGCACCGGGTACACGGGCGAGGATGGCTTCGAGCTTTACGTCGCCCCCTCCGACGCCCCCCGCCTGATGCGGAAGCTCGTCGACGTCGGGGTCAAGCCCTGCGGCCTCGGCGCGCGCGACACGCTGCGCCTCGAGGCCAGGATGACGCTCTACGGCAACGACATCGACCACTCCACCACCCCCATCGAGGCCGACCTGGCCTGGATCGTCAAGCTCGACAAGGGAGACTTCCTCGGCCGCGACGTCCTGGAGCGCGAGAAGGCGGAGGGCCCGCGGCGGAAGCTGGTGGGATTCGAGATGGTCGACCGCGGGATCGCCCGGCACGGCTACCCTGTCGTGGAGGGAAAAGAAGAGATCGGCGTGGTCACCAGCGGGACGCACTCGCCGACATTGAAAAAAGCGATTGGACTCGCATATCTTCCGCTCGACAAATCGGCCCAGGGCTCCGAGTTCAAGATCCTCGTCCGGGGGAAAGAAACCGCGGCCCGGGTTGTCCCGACCCCGTTTTACAAGCGCGCGAAGTAATTCGAGGAGTGATCGATGGCGAATACGCCCGAGGACAACCGCTACGCCAAGAGCCACGAGTACGTGCACGTGGAAGGCGACGTCGGAACGATCGGCATCACCGACTACGCGCAGAAGGAGCTCGGCGACGTCGTCTTCGTCGAGCTGCCGCAGGTCGGCTCGCAGCTCGATGCCACCGACGAGCTCGGGAGCATCGAGTCCGTCAAGGCCGTCTCCGAGCTGTTCGCCCCGGTGACCGGCGAGGTGATCGAGGTCAACGAGGCCCTCGCCGACAAGCCGGAGCTCGTGAACACCGACCCCTACGGCGACGGCTGGATGGTCCGCGTCCGGCTCAGCTCCCCCGACGAGGCCGACGAGCTGCTGATGACCGCCGAGGAGTACGAGGAGTACGTCGAGAAGGAAAGTGCGAAATAGGACACGGCTCCCGCGCCACTCACCATGAATCTCCCTGACCCCATCGACGACTCGAACACCCATCGCTACATCCCCAACGCTTCGCAGGACATCGCCGAGATGCTGCGCGTGGTCGGCGTGGAGTCGATCGAGCGGCTCTTCGACTCCATTCCCGACGAGGTCAAGCTCGACCGGCTGCTCGACATCCCCGGCCCCTGGTCCGAGATCGAGTCGCGCCGCTGGTTCCGCGCCCTGGCGGCGAAGAACAGGAGCGCCGCCGACCACCTCTCCTTCCTCGGCGCCGGCGCCTACGCGCACGACCAGCCCGCCTGCATCGACCAGCTCCTCCTCCGCGCCGAGTTCCTGACCTCCTACACCCCCTACCAGCCGGAGGTCTCGCAGGGGACCCTGCAGTCGATCTTCGAGTACCAGACCCACCAGTGCCTCCTCACCGGCCTCGACGTCGCCAACGCCTCGCTCTACGACGGGTCGACGGCGCTCTGCGAGGCCGTGCTGCTGGCCGAACGGGTCGGGAAGGGGCGGAAGAAGGTCGTTATCGCCCGCTCGGTTCATCCCGAGTACACCGCCACCGTCCGCACCTACGTGCAGAACCTCGGGCTGGAGGTCGTGGAGGTGGGCTGGACCGCCGACGGGCGCATCGATCCGTCGGCGCTGCGCCCGGCGATCGACGGCGCGTTCGCCGTGGCCATCCAGTCTCCGAACTTTCTCGGCGTGATCGAGGACTACGACGCCGTCAACCGCATCGCCACCGAGGCCGGCGCGACGAAGATCGCCGTCATCACCGAGGCCACCTCGCTGGGGATCGTCAGCCCGCCCGGCGCGCACGGGTTCGACATCGCCGTCGGCGAAGGGCAGGCCTGGGGAATCCCCACGCAGTTCGGCGGCCCGTACGTCGGGTTCATGGTGGTGAAGGACGCGCTGAAGCGTCACATGCCGGGGCGACTGGCGGGGGAGACGGTCGATGTCGACGGCCGCCGCGCCTACGTGCTGACGCTGGCCACGCGCGAACAGCACATCCGGCGCGGCAAGGCGACGTCGAACATCTGCACGAACCAGGCGCTGATCGCCCTTGCCGCGAACATGTATCTCTCGCTCCTCGGCAAGGAGGGACTGCGCGAGGTGGCCGTGCAGTGCCTGCAGAAGGCGGCCTACCTCCGCGGCAAACTGCAGCAGACCGGCTCGGTCATTCTTCCCTTCAGCGGTCCGGTCTACAACGAGCTCGTGGTGCGCACGCCGTTCCCGGCCGCGGAGATCCTGGCCGATCTCGAGCACGAGAAGATCCTCGGCGGGGTGCCGCTGGGACGCTGGTTCCCCGAACAGCCGAACGACTTCCTCGTCGCCGTCACCGAGCTGCACACCAGGGAGCACCTCGACCTGTTCGTCTCGACACTCTCCGCCGCCATCTCCAGGGAGCGCCGATGACCGGCATCATCGAGCAGCCGCCGGTCACCAGCGGCGCCGAGGTGAAGCAGGGCTCGAACCGGGAGGGTCTCCTCTTCGAGCATTCGCGCACCGGCCGCCGCGGGTACCAGCTTCCGGCGCTCGACGTTCCCGAGCAGGAGCTGGAGACGCTCATCCCCGGCGCGCTCCGCCGCGAGGAGGTGGCGGGCGAGGTGGAGGTCTCGGAAGTCGACGTCATCCGGCACTTCACCCGCCTCTCGAAGCTGAACGTCTCGATCGACGCCGGGCTCTATCCCCTCGGCTCGTGCACGATGAAGCACAACCCGCGGATCAACGAGGAGATCGCGCGCACTCCGGGCTTCGCGCTCTCGCATCCGCTGCAGGCCGATCACCAGGTGCAGGGGAACCTCGAGCTGCTGTGGTGGCTCGAGCAGACGCTGAAGGAGATCTTCGGCCTGCCGCGCGTCACGCTGCAGCCGGTGGCAGGAGCGCACGGCGAGCTGACCGGCATCCTGATGGTCCATAAGGCGCTGGCCGGGAGCGGGAACCCGCGCAAGTACATCCTCATCCCCGACTCCGCGCACGGCACGAACCCCGCCTCGGCGGCCTTCGCCGGGTACGAGGTCAGGGAGCTGAAGTCGAGCAGCCGGGGGACGGTCGACCTCTCCGCGCTCGAGCAGGCGGTGACCGAGGACGTCGCCGCGCTGATGGTCACGGTGCCGAACACGCTCGGCGTGTTCGAGAGCGAGATCCGGAAGATGGCGGACATCCTCCACGCCAAGGGCGCCTACCTCTACTGCGACGGGGCGAACCTCAACTCCTTCGTCGGCGTGGCGCGGCCGGGCGACATGGGCATCGACGTCATCCACTCCAACCTGCACAAGACCTTCTCCACGCCGCACGGCGGCGGGGGGCCGGGGGCGGGGCCGGTGGGGGTGTCGGAGGCGCTCGTGCCGTACCTCCCGTCGCCAACGGTGGAGCGCCGCGAGGACGGGACGTTCTACCTGGAGCACGACCACCCGCGGTCGATCGGCCGGATGCGGGCCTTCAACGGCAACTTCGGCGTGCTGGTGCGGGCGCTGACCTACATGCGCTCGATGGGTCCGACGGGGCTGCGGCGCATCGCGCAGCTCGCGGTGCTGAACGCGAACTACATCCGGGCGCGGCTGAAGGGGGCCTACCATCTGCCGTACGGCTCGCCGACGCTGCACGAGGTCGTGTTCAGCGACAAGCACCAGACCGCGCGCGACGTGCACACGCTCGACATCGCCAAGCGGCTGATGGACTACGGCTTCCACCCGCCGACGATCTACTTTCCGCTGATCGTGTCGGGCGCGCTGATGATCGAGCCGACCGAGAGCGAGCCGAAGGAAGAGCTGGACGCCTTCTGCGAGGCGATGCTGGCCATCGCCCGGGAGGCGGAAGAGCGCCCCGAGCTGGTCCGCAGCGCCCCTCACACCACCCCCGTGCGCCGCCTCGACGAAGCGCGGGCCGCGCGCAATCCGGTTCTGCGCTGGAAGAAGTAGGCCTGATCTACCCGGCGTAGAAACTTCGCGCGCGGTGGTCCGGACGAAACACGACAGCCTGCGGACCGAAGAGACGTACGTCGGGTGGATCCGCCGTTTCATTCTTTTTCACTCGCGCAATCCGTTCCAGGGTCACCTGCGCGCGCCAGGCGCGCGTTCCGCTGCTCGCGGACGGTGACGACGCGCCGCGCGCTCGCTCTCGCCGGCGTCGAAGCGTTCTACGGTCATCCCTCCGGTGATCGCGGCCGGCGTGTCCAACTCCACCCCTGGACGAGATCGTACGGGCGCAACGCCGGCGCCGGCTGCCGGTCGTGCTCACGAGGGGCGAGGTTCGGACGCTGCTCGGGGCGATGGAAGGGACTCCGCGGCTGGTCGCGTCGGTGCTCTACGGTGGGGGACTGCGGCTGCTCGAGGCGCTGCGTCTGCGGGTCAAGGACATCGATTTTGCCGCGAACCTGATCGTGATCCGGCAGGGGAAGGGCGGCAAGGACCGGCGGACGATGTTGCCCGAGGGGGTCAAGGAGCCGTTGCGCGCCCAGATCGAGAGCTCGCGCCGCTTGCACCAGCGCGATCTGCGCGGCGGCCTCGGCGCCGTCTGGCTGCCCGACGCGCTGGAGAGAAAGTATCCCAACGCCTCGCGCGAGTTCGCCTGGCAGTGGGTGTTTCCGGCGACGCGGCTGTGGACGAGTCCGGAGACCGGGGCGCGGGGGAGGCACCATCTCGACGAGTCGGTGATCCAGCGGGCGGTGCGGGAGGGGGTACGGAAGTCGGGGCTCGACAAGCCGGCGGTCTGCCACACGTGCAGGAGCTGCTGGGGCACGCCGACGTGCGGACGACGATGATCTACACGCACGTCCTCCAGCAGATGGGCCGGCGGGGAATGCGCAGCCCGCTGGACCGCCTGGAGGGGAGGGAAGAGTGAGAAAACGGCGCAGCCCATCCCCCGAGCGATCGGCTGCCCACCCCGCAGCCCATCCCCCGCCCAACCCCAAACCACCAGCCAACTCCTTCTCTACCAACAAGATACCAACCCCAACGCCGTCCGAGCTGGTGATAGACTGCCAAAGGAAAAGCTAGGCTGCGGCAGCCTAAGACAGCTTAGCGACAAGTTAGCCGTCTTCTGCGAGTTCTTTCGGCAACGTGTTACTGCCTGACTTGTGGACTTAGCGTCTCACCGCACGGCGGCGTGCGCGCGAACCCACCGGGGCGGCGATCTCCCATAGCGACGCCGGCGACGCCTCGGTCAGGTGCGACTCGAAGGCGATGCGGCTACCGTCCACCGACCACGAGGGCGCAGAGTCGGAGTAGCCGGCATCGAGGGTCACCCGAACTGGTACGCTTCCTTCGCTCGAGATGACGAAAATCTGGGGGTTCGCCAACCCGCCGTGATCGGAGGAGAAGACGATCTGACGTCCGTCCGGCGACCATGCCGCGTCAGAATGGTCGAAGGGGGAGACAAGCAGCGGCAAGACCGCTCCACCGTTCGGGCTGATCGTATAAAGACCCCAGAGGTCTCCGCCGATCGGCCGGCGCTGAAAGACGATTCGATCTCCGCGGGGGGACCAGTTGGGCTGCCGGTCATCCCATTCCTCGCCAGGTCCGCCAGTGAGACGGGTCAACTCGGTACCGTCGCTCCGAACTTTCCACAGCGCGCCGAACCGCTCCTCTCCGTTTCTCGCTTTGGAGACCTCGAAGACGATCCAATCCCCGTCGGGCGAGAAGCTCGGCTCGATCGACTCGCCCTTATCCACATCACGGGTGATGCGGAATAGAGCGCCGCTTCGTGGATTCACTGTCCAGACTTCGTGGCGGTCTTGCCGATCCGACGAGAAGGTGATCAGATCGCGTGGGCCGTTCCAGCTTGCACCCGGAAGATTGACGCTGTCCTGGTCTGGTTCGTCGAGCAGTGTCGTGATCTCACCGCTGATGCGGTCCAGGATGTAGAGCCCGGCCGGTCCGTTGTTGTAACCGTTGTGAAAAATGGTGGACAGAACGCGCCGACCGTCGGGCGAATACGCGGGGTTTTGTGCGCTCCGGGGACCAGCGGGCGCATAAAGCGCGTTGGCAGCGTCGCGTCTTACGGCGAGAGGTGACGTAGAGGCTGTGGCGAGAACAACACCGAGGAGGGCGGCCAACGCCGCGATGATCGCGATCAGACAGAGTTTCTTGCACATGGTCGGAGCGTATGGGAATCCTACGCTGGTCGGCAAGATTTATCAGGCCTTGCCGGACGCGAAGGGAGGAGAACTTCGACTGATTCGAGTGATCGACGAATCGGGCCAAGACCACTTGTATCTCAAGAAATACTTCGTTTCCATTGAAGTGCCGGAACCGGTCGAGAAAGTCCTGGGCTCGGCTTCAGTGAGAGGCTGCCCAAAATCTGAGACGGCTAACACGCCGCTGGAGCCGACGGCGAACCGCGTCACCGTAGTCGCGTGTGCTATACGATTTTGCGTGCGGTTCGCCGCGGCTCAGCGGCAATGCCGTTAGGCGGCTCGGGAACAGCTATGCCGATTCCCTGCACCGGTGTGGAATCCATTCGTTCTCAGCACAGTTGCCAGCGTACCAGCTTTCGTACGGCCGCCATTTACCGTCCCACCAGTCCTCCTTCAGTTAGATCCAGACACGGCAATATCTGCACTCAGTTAGATACCCTGAATTCCTCCGATGCCAGCCCACGTAGTTCGCAGCGTTAACCGCCTTCCTATTGCTCATCTTCTCTCCTTTCACAACGGGCTATAAACAGAGAGGCCGTACGGAGCTGCCTCCGTACGGCCTCTGACATTTGGTTGGGGTTGCTCTGGGTCTAGCTCTGTTTCACATGCACTCCGTGCTTCGAATGTTCATTCATTCGAGGAATCTGACCCGCTGAACTATTAGCCCGCGTTTCCTTACCTATATGAGGCGCTCGTTATATATGAGGCTCTCGTCCTGCATATATGAAGGAATTTTCTCCTATATATAAGGGGGGGGGCTTATATATAGCGGGCAGCTTATATATAGGGGGCTTTGGGTGCAGGCGCGCTCCCGGAATTCTGCAAGCAGCGGCCGTGCCCCCAATCCTGCTGCACTACGTCGGTCAATTGCTCTTGTTCCGCGTGTTCGTTGATTTTGTCGCCCTGGGAGGCAAACCGCGGTCGCGGAACCGGGACAAACGTAGTCCACCAGGCTCGGCGTCTATCTGTTGCGTCTCAGAACGTTCTTCCTAACCAGGCGACTGATCGGCGCATTGTACGCAAGCGCTGAATGAGCTCGATGGAAGTTGTAGAAGTGAAGATACGGTGCGAGCCAGCGTCTT
>DATLEX010000089.1:0-13596 GCA_035525045.1 Thermoanaerobaculia bacterium
GTTCGGCACGTACGCCGGCCTGGCGGCGAACGGCGAGATTCGCGGCCTGATCGACCGCGAGGTGCAGAAGGTCAACGCCGAGCTGGCGCGGGTGGAGCAGGTGCGCCGGTTCGCCATCCTCCCGACGCGGCTCTACGAGGAAGAGGGGGAGGTCACGCCGACGATGAAGGTCAAGCGGCGCGTGATCCACGAGAAATACCGCGCGCTGATCGAGGAGATGTACGGGGAATAGGGCTCAGAGACGAGGGCTCAGGGCTCGGGCCCGCCCGCCCGGAGTTACGGCGAGCGACGTTTCGAGCCCTGAGCCCCGAGCGCGCGGAAATCGTATATGATCACGATCCCAGTCGCCCACCTGACAACTGGCCGGAGGTGTTTCATGCACCGCTGCGAAGTTGCTCGCCTCGCCCTCCTTACCCTGCTGCTGGCTTTCTTCGCCACCGCCGCCAACGCGCATCTGCAGGGCATCTGGTCGGGCACGATGAATGTGAACGACCACTGCTTCGAAGACGGAGTCGAACGGCCGTTTCAGTGGAGCTCGCAGGTGGAGCTCTACGTTTTCGAGACGGGTGAGGACTTCTTTGCCAATCTCTTCATCGCCCGCGTTCCAGAAGAGTGCGACTCGAACGTCACGACCTCATTCGTGTTTCCGCTGTTCGGCACGAGTCCGACGATGACGATGTTCGAGGCGACGATGCTCGTTGCGTCCGAGAGCGTCGTGGTGAGCGGGACGGTCAGCGGGACCAGCATGAGCTTGAGCCTGAAGGACGAAACCGAGGCTGGGTTCAGCGCCACCGGCTCTTTGACGCAGGTCGACTTCCAGCAGCCCTCGATCGCCCATACCGGGTCGTGGGAGGGCTCTTTTACCGTCACGTTCATGTGCCCCAATGGGACCTTCAGCGAAAACGGAACTCTCGATGGAAGCATCTTCCACACCGGTCCTTTTTTCAGCGGAATCTTCGTAGCTGAGTCGCCGATGAGGGTCCGCGACGACAAGGAGGGCAACTGCCGGATCGAGCAGGAACCCGCTGTGACGCCGCTTTTCATCTCGGCACACGTGATGGGAAGCTCCGTCGAGGGGTCGCTCTTCGTTCCGACGGAAGATGAAGATTTCGACTTCGTTCCCTTCACCGGAACTATCAGCGGTAACGCCATGAGCGTGAACATCACCTTCGAGGACGGGAGTTTGAGCTTCACGCTGATGCAGACCTCGACCACTCTTGTCCCGGTGATCAGCGAGTTCACCGCCGAGCCCTCCACGGTCGCTCCCGGCGAGCCGGCGACGCTCCGGTGGTCGACCGTGAACGCCACCTCGGTAACGATCGACAACGCGATCGGCCAGCAGCCGCTGTCCGGCTCGGTCACGGTCCGTCCGATCCAGACCACGACCTACGCCCTGACCGCCACCGGTCCCGGCGGCAGTGCCAGCGCGACGGTGACCGTCAACGTCGCGGAGGATCCAAGCAACCTCATCGCGATAAGCCGCACCGATACGCAGCTCTCTCTGGAGTGGGACGCCAACGGTAACACGTCCTTCACGGTCGACTATCTCGGGCCCGAGTACTTTGGCGGCGCCGATCCGACGTGCAGCGACTTCCCTCCACACAGCAACATCTTCGAAACGCCCCTCTCGGTGGCCGTTATCGAGGGGCTTCGGCCGTCCACCTGGTACCACATCCACGTCCACGCCCTCGATCCGGGCGCAGGCGGCTCGACCAACATCATCATCGTGAAGACGCGTCCTGCCGGCTCCGGCCTCGAAGTGCTGGCGCCCGACTCGCCCGACTACATCATCTGCAGCGGCACGGGGGCCGCCCAGCCGCGGGTGGCCTTGACGAACTCGCCGCGCGGCATCGTGCAGCCCGCGGAGGTGGGCGGGGGGAGGGATCAGCTCACCATCTCCCACGTCGAAGGGACAGATCCCGTGGACATCACCCTCAGCCCGGTCGCCGACTTCGTCACCGTCACGCCGCTCACCTTCAGCCTCCTGCCGGGCACCAGTCAGGTGGTGACGATCGTCGGCAATGCCCGGCCGGCCGGTCAATACCAGGGATCAATCAATGTCTCCGGCACCGGCGTTCCTCCGGACGCGGTGATTCCCATTCGCATGCTCTCGGCCGATCCGCCGAGCGGTACCGTCGAGCCGCGGGCGACGGTGGCGCGGGCCGAGATCAGCACGGAAATCGGCCAGGGCGGCTCCGGCTCGGTTTCGTTCACCAATACAGGCAACGCCACCTTGCAGGCCATCGTCGTGGTCGACGTGCCGTGGATCACGCCCGAATCGGGGATCATCACCATTGGCCCCGGGCAGACCGTCTCGGTCTCGTTCACGGTCGACCCGAGCAAACGTCCGCCCGATCTCCCCATCGGCGCCGCGACCGGCAAGCTCTCTCTGATCTTCATCCGCGGAAGCGGCGGGGGATCGTCCTCTGCCGAACTCCAGGGGGGCGGATCGGCGACCTCCAGCGTGTCGGTCACGCTTGTCTATGTCGTCAAGCCGGGCGTCTCGCAGGGAGCGCCCCCTCCGCTCGTCCCCGGTGAGCTGGCCTTCTTCGCCGCCGGGCTGCCGAACAAGCCGCAGGCTTCGGGCGATCTGTATCTGTCGAACACGCAGGCCTCGTCCGTGTCGGATCTGAGGCTGTACTTTCAGGGAACCGGCGTAGCCCAGAACACGACTCTTCCCACGCTGCAGGGCAACAGCTCCGTGGCGCTGCCGGGACTGGTGAAGAACCTTTTCGGCGCGCCGGTGACCACGGGGACGACGCAGGTGCGCAGCACGAACCTATCGAAGGTGTCGGTGGCGGCCACCCGCACGAACACCTCCTTGGCGGCCGGAACGTACAGCACGGCTCTGCCGGTGTTCCGCTCCGACCACGGGGCCGCGCTGAACGAGCAAATCGTGCTCAGCGGGTTGTTCAAGTTCGGAACGACGCAGACCGATCTGTTCGTTCAGGAGGTTTCGGGGACGGCGGGGAGTTTCCAGGTCGAGTTTCTCGGCGAGAGCGGAACGGTCGTCGGATCGTTGCCGGTCCAGTCGATCAGCGGGTTCGGACTGGCGGAAATCGCCGACGCGGGCCCGGCGAACGCCACCGCCGCCCGGATCACCAACAGCTCCGGCGGCCGGCTGGCCGCCCACGCGCTGGTGACGAACAGCATCACGGGTGATGCCTGGCCGGTCACCGATCCGCTGCTCGAGTCACCGGGCGAGAGCACGTTCGTCATGCCCATCCTCAGCGCCGGAAACGACGCGGAGACATTCCTGTTCGCCACCAACCGGAGCGCGACGGCCGCGGAGGTGACGCTTGACGTCCGGCCGGCCGGCGCCCGGCGGCGCCGAATCGCCGGCAAGGGCACCAGCGCCGTGCCGCCCACGGCCAACGCGGTGACGACGGTCACGCTGGCTCCGCAGCAGACGCTCATCGCCCGGATCACGAGCGCCCGGTCGGGGCACGTGCGGATCTCCGGGCCGGCCGGGGCGATCAGCGCGGCAGGGCGGTCGATCCTGGACGACGATCCCTCGAACGTCCACGGCACGGGGCTGCCGGTTGTTGCCAGTGGGGCAGCGCTTGGCGCCGGACAGACAAAACGGTTCGCCGGCGTCGATGACGCCTCGACCGCATCCCGCGGCGAGGCCGTTCCGGCCACCTTCCGCAACATTTTGGCCCTGGTCGAGACCAGCGGCCAGAGCGCCAAAGTGCGCGTGACGCTGGCCTACACCTTCTCCGCCAGCGCCCTCGTGTCGGGGCAGGCCACCAGCTCGAGGGAGTTCACGCTGGCCCCCTCGCAGTACCTGCTGCTGAGCGACCTGGCGCGCGACGTCATCGGCCGGCAGCGCGATTCGTTCGGCGACCTGCGGAACATGACCCTCGACGTGGAGGTCATCGAGGGGCCGGGCAGCGTTCTGCCCTTCCTGCAGTCGATCGATAACGGATCGGGCGACTCCCTCGTACGCACGAAGTAAGGGGCTCAGGGCTCAGGGTTCGAAAACGTCGCTCGCCGTAACTCCGGGCGGGCGGGCCTGAGCCCTGAGCCCATACAATGCCGCCCAAGGAGGTCCCGCATGTTTCGCCTTCGCCTGCTCGCCGCCGCCTCGCTGCTTCTCCTGACCTGCGCCCCGGCCGAGCGCGCCGCCGCTCCGGTTGATCCGGGGATCAGCGATACCGAGATCATCATCGGCTCGTGGGGACCTCTCTCCGGACCGGCAGCCCTCTGGGGGTCGGTGCTGCGGGGGATGGAGACCTACTTCGAGCTGGTGAACGAGGAGGGAGGGATCCACGGCCGCCGGATCCGCTTCGTCTATCGCGATGACGGCTACGAGCCGCCGCGCACGGTGGCCGCGGTGCGGGAGATGGTGCAGCGCGAGCAGGTCTTCGCCTTCGCCGGCGGTCTGGGCACCGCGCCCGGCATGGCGGTCCGCGAGTTCATCACCTCGAACAGGATTCCGTGGGTCGCCCCGGCGAGCGGGTCGAGCCATTGGGCATGGCCGCAGAACCGCTACCTCTTTTCCGTCTATCCGCTCTACGCCGACGAGGCCGCGGTGATCGTCGATCACGCGCTGTCGCTCGGCGTCAAGCGCCTCGGCGTCGTCTATCAGAACGACGACTACGGCAAGGGGGGTCTGGTCGGCGCGGAGATGGCGGCGGAGAAGGGAGGGGCGCAGATCGTGGCCGCGCTCCCCGTGGAGATCATGGATACGGACCTCAGCTCGCACATCGTCCGGCTGCGCCAGGCCGGCGCCGAGGGGGTGCTGCTCTGGGTGCTTCCGCGCCAGGCGGCCATTCTGGTGGGGACGGCGGCGAACCTGAACTTCAAGCCGCGCTGGTTCGCGTCGACGACGCTGAGTGACATGGCGATGATGCACCAGGTGACCAACGGCCTCTGGGCGGGCGTGACCTTCGCCACGCTGGGAAATCCATGGGACGCGAGTGACGCGACGATGCAGCGCTACCGTCAGGCGTTCGAGAAGAAGCATCCCGACATCAACTGGGGCGCGTTTCCCGCCGCCGGCTTCCTCTTCGCCGAGCCGATGGTGGAGGGGTTGCGGCGGGCCGGCCGCGACCTGACGCGCGAGAAGCTGGTCGAGGCCCTCGAAACGCTCGACGGATTCGAGGGGACAGGGCCGGCGATCACGTTCGGTCCCGAGCGGCGCCAGGGCGTGCGCAGCGTCATGCTGATGCGCTGCCTCTCGCCGACCGAGTACGAGCTGATCGCCGGCTGGACCGAACCGGCCATCGACGCCGAGGAGGCCGTCCGCCGCCTTGCCGCCCGCTGAGACTGATGGGGGTCAGGTCTTCATTTCGATGGTATCCGCTACAAGGAGTAGCGACTTCCATCGAAATGAAGACCTGACCCCCTCACTCGGCGACGAGGGTGCCGAGGAGCTGGCTCTCGCCCCCCTCGGCGGGGATGAGGCTGACGTTGACCACCCCGGCCATGACCGAGCCGTCCTTCCGCTTGAGCGAGAGGCGGAAGTTGCGCATGGCGCGCTCGCGCTGCAGCGTCTCGAGGAAGCCTTCGCGATCGGCGCGCTGCGGGTAGAGGTCCCACGACTGGCGCGACAGCAGCTCCTCGCGCGAGCCGTACCCGAGCGACTCGGCCAGGGCCCGGTTGCAGTCGAGGATCTCGCCGGTGAGCGTGGTGCGGAAGACGCCGGCGACGTTCTGCTCGAAGAGCATCCGGTAGCGCTCTTCCGAGATCTCCCGCTGCCGGTACTGGCGCGCGAGCATGAGCGCGGAGGCGGTCATGCCGGCGACGAGCTGCAGCGCGTGCGCATCGAGGTCGTTGAAGCGGTTCGCGCGCGGGGAGAACGTCTTCAGGACGCCCGTCACCACGTCGCCCTCGAGCAGGGGAGCGATGACCATCGAGCGGATGCCGATGGAATGGCACGCCGCGGCGTCGACCCGCGGATCGATCTCGGTGTTGTCGCTGCGGAGCAGGGTCCGCTCTCTCGCCGCCAGACCGGAGAGGCTTCCCGCGACAGGGAGGCGCGTGCCGACGAAGGAGGCCGCGGGCCCGGAGGCGGCGGCGTAGACGAGCTCTTCTCCCTCGACCCGTTCGATCACCGCGCCGGCGCCGCTGGTCACGCCCGGAGTCTTGTCCACGACCAGCTTCATGACGCGGTCGGGGTCGGTGGCGGCGGCGAGAATCTGCTGTTGCAGGGAAATGATGTTCGCGAACCGCTCGGCGAGGTCGATCGTCGACGGCATGAGTCGCTCCTTTTCTCGGCCCCAGCAATCTCTGCCCGCGGCGGGGAGAAGTCAAGAGAGTCTCAGTGTCCCAGCCGGCTCAGGCACTTGCGCACGCTCAGGCCCGGCACCGCCTCCTCGGGCACCCACGGCAGGGGGCTGCCCGAGCGCTTCAGTAGGCGCGCGGTGAAGGGGTCGACGCCGGCCAGCCACAGCTCACCGCCGTCGTGCGCCAGCTCCTCGGCCAGTTGTTCCAGCGCCCGAAGCGCGCCGAAACGGATCGCGTGCGCGTGCGAGAGATCGATCACCACCGCCCGCGCCGACGAGGGGACGATCCTCTCCACTTCCTCCAGGAACGGCGCGACCGCCGCGTAGTGCAGATTCCCGCTCACCTCCAGGATGACCAGGTCCGGCTCGTCGCCCGGCTCCACGGGCAGGAGCGCCACGCCCTCGTGGCGCAGTAGCCGCAGGCGGGGGGCGGAGGTGTTGGCGATGTGGATGACCAGCGCCGTCCCCGTGCCGAGGATAACGGCCCACTCGAGCGGAAGGAGCAGCGTCGCGGCGAAGGTCTCGACGAGCAGAAGACGCGTCTCGTGCGAGGCGTCCCACAGCCGGCGGATCCCCTTCCAGTCGATCATCCGCACGGCGATCACCAGCAGCACGCCGGCGAGGCTGGCCTGTGGGATCCAGCCGACGAGATTCCCCCCCATCAATAGAACCACGCCGGTGATGATCGCGGCGGCGGCGGGGGCCAGGCGGGAGCTCGCGCCGCCGATTCGCAGCAGCGCCGAGCGCCCGAGGCTGGCGGAGGCGGGGAAGGCGCCCGCGAACGCGCCGGCGACATTCGCCCAACCCTGCGCGAGGATCTCCCGGCGCATGTCGGGGCGCTGGCCGCCGGCTCGGGCCGTCACCACCAGCTCGAGCGTCCCGAGAAGGACGATGGCCATCGCCGGGATGAAGAGGGACTGGAGCAGGCTGACGCTCGGATCGGGGAGGGCGATGGGCGGCCAGCCGTTGGTCATGGCGTGGCGGTCGCGGACCAGCGGAAGGCCGGAGGCGGCATCGAGACGGACCGCCCACGCCATGAACGACGCGGCGAGGATGGCCAGGAGCGCGAAGGGGGCTGTGGGTTGCCAGCGGCGTCCGAGCCCGACCAGGGCCGCGGTGGTGACGGCGACAGCGATGGCCGGCCATTGCACTTCATCGATGTGCGGCATGATCGCGGCGATCTGGCCGAGGAAGCTCGTGGCGCGCGCCGGCGGCAGGCCGAGCGCTTCGTCGAGCTGCATCACGGCGATGAGAATGGCCACGCCGGCGGTGAACCCGATGAGCACCGACTCGGGGATCAGCCGGATCAGGTGCGCGCCGCCGGCGAGCGCGGCGACGATGCGGATCGCCCCGGCCAGCAGCGTCAGCGTGGCCAGAACGCCGAACGCGTCCGGGCGCAGCAGGCCGTTCGGGCCGAGAAAAGGAAGCAGCGCGCTGAGGATCAGCAGCCCGGTGGTGTTCGTCGGACCGGTGATGACCTGCGGACTGCGCCCGACCAGCGCGGCCACCAACCCCGCGACCGCCGCGGTGGCCAGGCCGTACGCGGGCGGGAGACCCGACATCAGCGCGTAGGCGAGACACTGCGGGAGGCCGACGAGGGCGACCGTCGCGCCGGCGGAGAGGTTGGACGTGAGGCCCCCTCCCCGCGGGGCGGGGAGAGGGTGGCCAGAGGCCGGGTGAGGGGTTTCTGTCACGTCGTCCCTCATCCGCCCTTCGGGCACCTTCTCCCCGCAGGCGGGGAGAAGGTTCTGACGATGTCACGGCTCATCGCGGCAGTCTGTATACCTCACGCGCGGGCTTGAGCGGTCGCAGCATCCAGTACGGCCTCCGCGTGCCGTCGGGCGAGTGGTGCGAGGCGGGGCGCGTCTTCGCCATCCATTCCTGATACGCCGCGCGCGACTTCGCCACGTCGACGTGGATGTCGCCGTAGCGATCGCCCTGCTCGGCCTTCCGGACGCGCACGGCCTGGTGCCAGCAGTGCATCCCCGAGATCGGATCGGGCTGCACGGCGAAGGTGAGGTTCTGATGCACGCCGGCGTCGGTCCACCAGATCCGCGACGTGTCGGCGTCGCGCGAGGTGTACGGCTGGACTCCGCGCTCGCGCCGCAGCTTCCACGCGGTCCCTTCGCGATCGAGCGTGACGGTGGCCATCATCTGCCGCTGCCCGTTCTCCGCGGTCTTCCAGCGCCCCATGTGATGGCTGCAGGCCACCACGCCCGGACGGATCCCTTCCGTGACCCAAGCCTTCACCACGAAGTGACCGATCCGCGTCTCCACCCGGACCAGCTCGCCGTTCCCGACGCCGATGCGCGCGGCGTCGTTCGGATGGATCCAGAGCGGATTCGAATGCGCGATCTCGTCGAGCCACTTGGCGTTGGCGCTCCGCGTGTGGATCTGGACCGGGAGGCGGAACGTCGGGATGAGCGGCATCTCCCCCGGCTGCAGGCTCTCCGGGTGCACCTGGCTGCGGATATATCCGGGGATGGCCATCTCCGGCCACCCCCAGGCGGCGAGCGTGCTCGAGTAGAACTCCAGCCGGCCGCTCGGCGTCGGGAAGCCGCGGCGGATCACGCCGTCGATCTCCACGCCGGCGCGGCGCCGTCCCTCCGCGTCGCCGTCGGGCGCCGGCACCGGGATGACGTTCGGCTGATCGGGCTTCGGCGAGCGCGTGAAGACGCGGCCGAGCGCGTCGACCTGCGCGTCGGCCAGCTCCGCCGCCGGGACCGGCTCCTCGTGGATCGCTCCCACCCGTGTCTTCAGCTCGAACGCTCCGGTGCGACGCATCGACTCGAGCGGCGTCACTCCTTCCGCCGCCGCCTTCTCGGGAAGGCCGGGGACGGAGTGCTCGAAGATGTATGCGTAGTACTCGCCGACCGTCAGCTTCGCCCCCGGCTCCTTCTTCGACTCGAAGTACTTCCGGATGCCGAGGCTGCCGTCGGGATCGATGCGCCAGGAGAGCTCGATCCAGAATTCGTTCTCCTCCCACACCTCTCCCGGGTTCACCTGCCGCGTGTCGGTGATCGTCTCCCCGAGCCGCTCCCGCGCGGCGCGGAGAACGGGCTGCCGGAAGCCGAGCCACTGCGCGTCGTGCGTCTCGTACGAGTGGAGGTCGTGCCGCTCCGAGCCGATGCCCACGGGGAGGATGTAGTCGGCGAAGTAGGCGGTCTCGCTCCAGGTCGGCGTCAGCGCGACGTGCAGTCCGACCTTCGCCTCGTCGGTGAGCGCCTCGATCCAGGAGAAGCCGTCGGGGTTGGTCCACACCGGGTTGTAGACGCGGCTGAAGTAGACCTCGAGCCTCCCCCGCCCCTCGGCCAGGAAGTGGGGGAGGAGGAACGAGAGCTCGTTGCAGGCCAGCGGGAACTCGTCGGGCCACGTCAGCTCGTTCCACTTCGGGGGATGCGGCGGCATGTGGATGGGCCGCGGCACGAACTTGTTCCAGGCGTTCGGGAAGACGCCGCCCTCGGTGCCGATGGCGCCGGAGAGGGCGTTGATCATGAAGAGCGCGCGCGCCACCTGCCACCCGCCCAGGTTCCCCGCCGTGGCGCTGCGCCAGGTGTGCGTGCTGAGCCGCGTGCCGGCGGAGGCGACGATCTCCGCCACCTCGGCGATCGTAGCGGCGTCGACCCCCGACTCCTTTGCCGCAAAATCGAAGGTGTACGGGTCGTAGATCTCGCGGAGGGCGGCTTCGAAGGCTTCGAAGGTGCCGGGCTCCGGATGGGTGGGCCCGAGCCCCGAGCCTCGCGCCCCGAGCCCTCTCTCCATGTACTCCTCCCAGTTCCACCACCGCCTGACGAACTCCCGGTCGTACTTCCCCTCGTGGATCATGTATCTGACGATGGAGAGGAGAATGGCCGCCTCGCTTCCCGGCCACGGCGCGAGCCAGTGGTCGGCGTGCGTGGCGGTGTTCGAGAGGCGGACGTCGAAGACGATCAGCTTCGCCCCCCGCTGCTTCCCCTCCATCACGCGCTGCGCGTGCGGGTTGAAGTAGTGTCCCGACTCGAGGTGCGCGCTGATCAGCAGGATCACGTCGGCGTTGGCGTGGTCGGGGCTCGGCCGGTCGTACCCCATCCAGAACTGATAGCCGCTGCGCGCGCTCGACGAGCAGATGTTGGTGTGCGAGTTGTGCCCGTCCACGCCCCACGCCGCCAGCACGCGCTCGGTGTAGCCGTCCTCGCCCGGCCGGCCGACGTGGTACATCACCTCGTTCGGCCGACCTTCGACGATGGCGCGCCGGATGCGCGCCGCGATGTCGTCGAGCGCCTCGTCCCAGCTCACCTCCGACCACTGGTTCCCGCCGCGCGTTCCCTTCCGCCGGAGCGGATGGAGGATGCGATCGGGATCGTTGGCCTGGTTGAGCGTGGCCGGCCCCTTGGCGCAGTTCCGGCCGCGGGAGCCGGGATGCTCGGGGTTCCCCTCGTACTTGCGGACCTCGAGCGTCTCGCGGTCGACGTAGGCGAGCAGGCCGCAGGCCGACTCGCAGTTGAAGCAGGTGGTCGGCACGAGCATGTAGCGGCGCTGCACGCGGTCGGGCCAGGCCCGCGAGTCGAGCTCGGTCCAGTCGTCCCACCGCTCGCGCGGCGGGAACGACACCAGGTGAGTGCCGCTCGGGCCGGGGTAGCGCATGTTCGAGGATGACATCATTTCTCCTTAGGCCAGAGGCACCGCTTGTCCCGCTCCGACGTGCGCGTGCTCGTAGGCCAGCAGGCCGGCCAGGGCCAGCACTGCGGCCGGCGCACCGAACGGGATGGCCACGAGGGCCAGGATATGGAGGATCACGCCGGCGCCGAATGCCAGGCGGTGCCTGCCGCGCACCATCTCCCGGACGGCCAGCCGGGCGTGGGCGGTGGGGTGGGGCGTCAGCACCTCCGCGGCGATGAGCAGGAGATGGAACGCGGTGGCCATCGCCAGCAGCGGAGCGAGATCGAGCCCGGCGATGTGCAGCGCGGCCGCGCCGGCGACGATCGTGGCCACCAGATGCTGCGGCGGGAGGAGCGGACTCTGCCAGAGGTCGCGCGCCTTCGCCTGCGCGAAGAGCCACGCCGTGTAGGTGCCGGACGCGACGGCCAGCGGCACGCCGGCGACGGCCAGCGCGGCGGGCGGCGTCCGGCCGAGGAAGCTCCATAGAAGATGGAGACCGATCACCGCGCTGAAGGCCGTCAGGATCATGCCGCCGCGCACCAGCCAGCTCCGCCACTGCGGGCGGGTGAGGATCAGGTAGAAGCGGGCGGGATGCTGCAGGTCGCCGATCAGGACCATGAAGGTGAGGGCCAGGAAGACCGCCGCGAGGAGCGGCGTGGTCCATCTCCAGAGGACGCCGGCCGGGTCGAGCTGTCCGAGGAGGAGGAGCGACGCGGCGACGAGATACGAGCCGGCGGCGATGGCCTTCGTCCAGACGTAGAAGCTGACGCCCAGGCCCCACGGCGCGCGGTGCGGCACGTCGTAGGCGAGCATCGCCGCGGCGATGCTGTTGGCCTGTCCGGGATGCCCTGAGCCGACGCCGTCCGGCTGCTCGCTCCACATGAAGATCCCGCCGTCGGGCCTTCGCGCCGCGAGGGGATCGAGCGTGGCCTGGTGGGCCCCCTTGTAGAAGAGCTTCGGGTAGGTCTCCTTCTCCGGGCGGCGGACGGCCACCACGTCGCGGTTGACGTACTGCGCGACGCGCGACTGGGGATCGCGCAGGTTCCCGATCAGGATGGCCTCGGTGGGGCAGACCACCACGCAGGCCGGCTCGAGTCCGACCTCGAGCCGATGCGCGCAGAAGTTGCACTTCTCGGCCGAGTGGTCCTCCGGGTTGATGAAGATGGCGTCGTAGGGGCAGGCGGCGATGCAGGCCTGGCAGCCGATGCAGATGTTCTTGTCGAAGTCGACGATGCCGTCGGGGCGGCGGTACATGGCGGAGGTGGGACAGGCCTCGACGCAGGGGGGATGGTCGCACTGGTTGCAGCGGGTGACCTGGAAGGCGCGGCGTGCGGCGGGGAACTCGCCGACGTCGACGTACTTGACGTAGGTGCGATTCACGCCGAGAGGGACGGCGTTCTCCGACTTGCAGGCGGTGCTGCAGGCGTGACAGCCGATGCAGCGGGTCTGGTCGATGACCTTTCCCCAATGGAAGGGCTCGGACACGGCGCGGAACGTATCACGGTCGGGTGCGTCGTTCGTGGAGGACCTCCTGCCCTTCCCGCCGGGGCGGTGGGCGGGATAAGTTGACTATATGAGCACGTAGGCATATAGTCAAGAATCCGGCATGCGATCGATCACCGCCAGAAGGAAACGCCGCCCCAGGCTCTCCCCCCAGGCCGTCGAGATGGTGGCCGCCCGCTTCCGCGCTCTCGGCGAGCCGGTCCGCGTGCGCATCCTCGAGGAGCTCCGCGGCGGCGAGAAGAGCGTCTCCGAGCTCGTCGCCGCCACCGGCGCCAACCAGCCCAACGTCAGCAAGCACCTGCGCACCCTCCAGGAGGCCGGCCTCATCGGCCGCCGCCAGGAAGGAAACCAGGTCTACTGCTTCATCGACGACCCGGCGGTATACGATCTCTGCGACGTCGTCTGTACCAGCCTCAGCGAGCGCCTGGTGCGGCATGCCCGTCTGGCCACCGAGCTTCACCGCGGCCGCTGATCACTCAACAGGAGGTCCTCATGTCCACCACCATCACCGAACCGACCACCACCGACCTCGTCCGGCAGATCGAGCACCTGCGCCGGGAGATCGCCGAGCTGCGCGAGCGCAGCCCGGAGGACAAGGCCGCCATCATCGTCTTCAGCGGCGACCTCGACCGGTTGCTCGCCTCCCTCGTCCTGGCCACCGGCGCCGCCACCGCCGGGCTCCAGACCACCATGTTCTTCACCTTCTGGGGCCTCTCCGCCCTGAAGAAGAAAGGCGCCGGCAGCCTCTCCGGAAAATCGCTCAAGGAGAAGATGTTCGCCCTCATGACCCCGAAATCGACCGAGTCGATGGGCGTCTCCAATCTGAACTTCCTCGGCGTCGGAGCGACGATGCTGCGAACCATGATGAAGGAGAAGAACGTCACCTCCGTCGAGGAGATGATGGCCCTGGCCCGCGAGCTGGGAGTGAAGATGATCGCCTGCACGATGTCCATGGACGTCATGGGGATCGAGCGGCGGGAGCTGGCCGACGATGTCGAGCTCGGCGGCGTGGCCGCCTTCATGGCCGAGGCGGCACACGCCCGCGTGTCGTTGTTCCTATGAGCACCTCGATCTCCATCGCCGCCCTTCTCCGGAAGATCGATCGGGGCGAGCGCCTCCTGCTGCTCGACGTGCGCAACGACGAGGAGTACGAGCGCTGGAAGTTGGAAGGGCGCAAGCCGGCCGACACCATCCACCGCCCCTACTTCGACTTCATCGAGGAGGA
>DATLEX010000120.1:0-7511 GCA_035525045.1 Thermoanaerobaculia bacterium
GGCGGGGGCGCTCTCCCCGGAGCGTCCCGTGCCGGCGGATGCGCCGCCCACCGGCTCCCCCGACCAAGGCGGCAGGAAGCCCACCTTGTCGGCCAGCCCGGCCAGCGCCAGCCGCTGGGTGCCGGGGGCCACCGGCGGCAGGTCATAGTAGGCCAGGGTGCCGGTCGCGATCTGGTGGATCCACACTTCCACCCGGGAGGTGGAGAACTTGACCACGTTGGGCCAGAGGTTGCCGTTGGGCTTCGGTCCCACCACCCGGGTGAACACCTCGGGACGGCCCGCGACCGCGCCGCTGATGCACAGGGTTTCGGGGAGACAGTCGGCCTCGAGCCTGCCGACGAACCTCGATTATACTCCGCCCTTCGGCTACCCGGCAAGCGCCGGGCGCGGTCACCGGGAGGAGGGCGGCGTCGCAGTGGTCGAAGGCCAGGAGCGGATCGAGTTGCTCTTGTCGTGGAGGCATTCCGGCCAGCCGCTGAGCCGGTTCGCGCCGACGCTCAACCGCGATCTACTCGAGGTCGATCTCGAACCAGCCTTCGCGCCGCCTGCCGTCGTCGCGCTCGACGGTCACCCGTAGCTTCCAGTGAGCCGAGCCGGCGAGCTCGCGGGCGGGGATCTCCCCGAGGAGGTCGTCCCGGACGGGCCTCTGGACCGGCTCGCCGACCGGCTTCCACGCCTCCGGTGCCTTCCCGACCCCGAGCTCCAGCCAGGCGCGGCCGAAGCGGTCGGAATCGGCGGTGCCGCTCACCTGAATGAGCTGG
Source organism: Thermoanaerobaculia bacterium (assembly GCA_035525045.1). Taxonomy (GTDB): domain Bacteria; phylum Acidobacteriota; class Thermoanaerobaculia; order Gp7-AA8; family Gp7-AA8; genus DATLEX01. The sequence continues at coordinate 762 of DATLEX010000120.1, forward strand.
GTCCCGTCCCGGACCACGACACCGACGCCGGAGATCTCGGCCTCGATGAAAAACTCCGGGTCTGCGGCGAGCGCCGCCCGAGCGTCGAGCACCCCGTAGCCAGTGTGCCGGTCCTTGCCCGGGATGTCGACGTCCTCCGCCGACTGCAGGAGCATCCGCTCGAGCTGATCGACGGTCAGCTCGGGCCACCGACCGAGCAGCAGCGCCGCCGTGCCGCTGACGATCGGCGCCGCGAAGGAGGTGCCCGCCGAGCGGTAGTAGCGCTGGTCGTCGCCGACCCAGCCCATGCCGAGCTCGTACTCGACGCCGGGCATGAGGTACGAGAAGTCGGTGCGCCGCGCGCGGAGCGAGAGGACGTCGACGCCCGGAGCGGCGAGGTCGATCTCCGAGCCCCAGTTCGAGAACGGCGCGCGGGCGTCGTTGGTGTCGGTGGCCGCGACGACGAGGGCCCCCTCGAGACGGGCGGGACCCCGAGCCTCGACGGCCTCGTTGCCCGCCGCCACCACCACCAGCGCACCCTGCGAGCGTGCGTAGTCGACGGCCTCTTGCTCCATTCGGGTCAGCCCAGGGCTCTCCACGCTCACATTGATGATCCGGGCGCCGTTGTCGGCCGCGTAGAAGATCGCCTCGGCGACCTTGGTCGCCCGCGTGTGCCCGAACGCGTCGAGAGCCCGGAGGATCATGATCTTCGCGTTCGGCGCGATCCCGGCGATGCCCACGCCGTTGTCCCGGGTGGCGGCGATGAGGCCGGTCACGAACGTGCCGTGCCCGTTGGTGTCCCAGGGGTGGTTGTCCTGGTCGAAGAAGTCCCAGCCCACCAGGTCGTCTACGTAGCCGTTGCCGTCGTCGTCGATGCCGTTGCCCGGGATCTCTCCAGGGTTCCTCCAGACGTTGTCCCATGACATGTCGAGGTGGTTCCAGTCGAGTCCGGTGTCGACGACCGCGACGATGACCGGCTCGAGGGGCTCGTCGAGGATCCGCCATGCCGAATCCGCCTGCGACGTGAAGCCGACTCGGCGAACGGCCCACTGGTCGGCATAGTCCTGGCCCCAGGAGCCGCTCGAGGACGAGAAGGGGTCGCTCGTCGGTTGCGGTGCGATCGTGCCGCAGTACTCGTATTCGGAGTCGTCGATGAGATCCTCGACGGGCACGTCGCCAACCATCGTGCCGTCGGGGTAGCGATAGGTCGCGTAGGACTCGCCGTTGGGGGCGTCGACGCAGCTCGCCAAGTACGGCTTCAGGTCATCTCGCAGAGTGCTCGCGAGGCCCATGCACCCCTTGCTCCCGACCTTCTGGATCGCCCCGTCCATGGCGCTCGCGTCGGCCTGGATGACGACGGTTCGCGGCTCGTCGTCCGAGGAGGGGTCCCCACCCCCCATGGCGATCTCGAACTCGCCGTTTTCGTCCGTCATCACCTTCGTCGGTGGATCGGCGTGACCGCTCTCCGGGTCGCGAGTCCCCGCGTTTTCGGCCACCGGGAGCGCGGCGTCCTCCACCGGCCCGAGATGGATCAAAGCGTTGGCCGCCGCCCGGCTGACGGTCTGGCCGGCCTCGATCGTGCTCCTGGTGACCTTGCCGAGGTAGACCGGCCAGTCGTCGACCGGGTCATCCGGGGGAGGCCTCGTGGTCGCCGGTTCGTCCTCCTCGTCGTCGGGTGTCGAACCGGGGGTGACGACGATCGTCGGCCCGCCGCCCGGGGGGCGCAGGCCGGTCGGGGTCGGACCGGGGGGCGTCGTGCCTCCGTCCTCCCCGTCGTCCCCGCCGTCGCCGCCGTCGGTCGTGGTGGGATCGCCGCCGTCGACGACCACCGTCGAGCCGCCGTAGTCGCACGTTTCGGCGTTGTCGACCGAGACGGTGAACGAGCCGGTACCGGTCGTCCTGGAGGTGGCCCCGCCCAGGCCGTAGGCGTCGGTTCCGTCGTCGTCGCCGAGGTGCGTACCGCTCCCGTCGTCGTCGCCGGAGCCTCCGCCTGTACAGCATTCGGCGGCGACCCAGTACTCGATCGTTGCTCCATCGACCGCGAGGGTCAGCAAGAGATAGCCTCGAGTCCACCCGAACAGACCGGGTTCAACGTACTCGGCCGATAGCTCGATCGGTGCGACTCCGACCACCGTGTACGACTCGAGAAGAAAGGGCTGCCTTCCCGCCTTGCAGTCACAGTTGATGGTCGTCACCGTCATCCTCAATTGGAGCTTCGGGATGTCGATCCACTCGCCGTCAACCTCGATGGATTCGAGGTCTTCCGAGTCCTCAATCTTGAACTCCACGTTGACCGGACTGCACGCGCAAGAGCGGCACGGCTGCTTATAGATATTTTTGTTCGATGAATCGGTGAGAGCCTTGTGAAGGCTTGTTGCCACCTTCGCGGCTCCCTTTGTGACCAGTTTTCGAACGTCCGCGTCGTTCACCCACTCCTTCACCTTCTCGCCGACCACTTTGGTCGTCGCCTTCTTGATGCCGATTCGTTCCAGCTCTCGAATTGCTTCGTCGGGATCCTCGACACCGGTGACCAGCGCCGCTGTGAGGTCGACGGCCGTAGCTGCGGCACCGAATCCTCCGAGGCTCAGCAAGTCCTTTGAGAGCTTCAGTGTCGTCTTGACCGACTTCACCGCTCCCAGCTCGCCCTCCTTCACAACGATGGCGCTCTTTGCGAGCCGAAGAGCCGACAATGCACAGCCCTCGTCCGTCCCATCTGCGAGTTCAACTCGATCCCACCCCAGGGGGTTGGGCACTTCCGGGATGTCATTCCAAAACTTGTTGATGTTCTCTCCCATCGCCAGATTGAACTCGATATCGTGCGGCTCGTCTGCCTGTAGAACGGCAGGACCAGCAGACGACAGGAGGAGAACCCCAACGGTCACGAGCGGGAACCGCCAGGAGAACGGACGCGTAGCGACCCCTCCGGCAGCCTTCTTCATCGCCTCCGCCCCAGCGCCACCGTCATCCCCGCCGTCACCGTCTCGTTGTCGCCGTCGCTGGCGGCCTCGACGCGGCCGTAGAACCTGGAGTCTCCGAACCGGACGACGGCCCCGACGAGACCTTCGATCTCCTCGGCGTCCTCTTCCACGATGGAAGTCACCTCGTCCCGCACCGGCAAGCCGAAGCGCTCGCTGAAGTCGAATACCTGCTCGCCCCGGAACGTCAGCTCGCGCCTGTGCCAGCGCGCGCCAGCGTAGAGAGCGACGCGACGGAACCCGTAGCCCACTAAGAGCTGGGCCTGCTGGGCCTCGTACTCCAGCTCGGCCCGGTCTCTCAACGTCGTGGCGCCTTCGATCTGGCGTGGTGTATCCCGGTCGGCCTCCAGGTCCTCGACTGTTTGGTATCGCGCGCCCGCACCGAGATGCCAACCACAGTCGTCACAGAGCAGCCATACAAGGTCTAAGCCCACCCCCCAGAGCAGGCCCTCCTCCTCGAACACGAAGTGGATCGTCGGGTCCTGCCTGCCGTCGACCTCGAGCTCGACCTCGGCTTCGCCGACCCAGGCGCTCAGCGTCGGCCGGAAGCGCCGCTGGGGCGGTAGCTCTCCCTCCTCGGCACCGTACCGTCGCCGGGCCTCGAACAAGGAGCGTTGCTGGGCATCGAAGAAGGCGAGACCCGGCTGGGACCCGCCCGGAGCCGCGAAGCTCGATTCCGGCCCGCGCAGCGACAGGCTCGGGCCGCCGCCGAAGAAGGACCAGGCGACCTCGACCGCCACGCTAGTGACCTCCAGAGTCTTGGCCAGGGCGGCGTTCTCCTGGGCTGGATCCACCCGGGTCGTCTCGTCGATCACCGGTTCGCTGTCGTCGTCGACGAACACCTTCTCCGTGATCGTCCCGGACTGGACCTCGAGTTCGGAGCTGTCGGACGACACCTGAACGCCGAACCCCGTTCGCCCGCCCGCGTCCGTGCGCGAAGGAGGCTGCTGGGCCGGCCGGCGCATCCGCACGGTTTCCGTGACCGTGCCGCCCGCCGGTACGGCGATCGTGGTCTCCGTCCGGCCGTGATCGGGGTGCTCGATCACCATCCGATGATCTCCTTCCTCGGCCTCGAACTCGAGCTGTCCGGAGGAGTCGGTGGTGCCGATCTCGACCCCGTCGAGGGAGATCGTGGCTCCCTGAAGAGCCGAGCCGTCAGGGGCTTCGACCGCCAGCGAGACCCTTCCCGCCACAGCCCAGGCGGCCCCGGCGACCAGGAGGGTCATCATCAGAGCGAGGGCCCGATGACACCAGACCCGAAGGGCGCAACGTATTGCCGATCGGTCGTCGGCGCGAACTGGAGTTCGTCCCATCTTGTTTCTCCTGGTTTGTTTCTCCTGGTTTCCTTCCCACATCCCTACATGCGACAACGAGCGGCAAAACACGCCAGGTGTCGCGGCCCTTGGACACCTCTCCCGGGGGCGGAGAGCGCGCCGCGCTTGGCGGCGCACGAGGGGCAGAAGCCGCGCCTTTGAAAGCTAGGGGGTAAAGGCTAGCGTTCGGAATGCAGGGCTTATCCAAGGTGGACTCGCGTACTTCCTGCCTATGGTTTGAACTTGCTCTGACTGACTTCTATGCAGCCTGGAAGGGGAGGCTGATTGTGGAGTGACCGCCGCCTGAGCGAGCATGGTGGCGGAGAGCGCACCGGAACGTAATGCCCGTGCATGCCATCCTCGAAGACAGTGCTCTCGATGCTTCGATGCCACAATGGAAGGAGATCGTGCTCACCTGGGAGGAGCTTGGCGTTCTCGCGACCCGCTGGAGATCTGCCCTATCCCACTGGCGCGCCATCTACCTCATCTACGATGAGTCGGATGGAAAAGGGTACGTTGGCCCCGCCTATGGAGAGACAAACCTCCTCGGTAGATGGCTAAGCTACGCGAGCCGTGGGCACGGGGGGAACCGCCTCCAGAGCCCAATACTGCGAACTCGGTCAAGGAGCCCCGTGTCTTCGCCCTGATCGGAGCGGCTCTTCTACGCACGGGCTGGTCGGTGCCGCCGTCAATTCTCTCTTCTGCCTGCCTGGTGGTGGCCGCCTGATGCCGCTGTGTCCCTAGAGTCCCCCGCGCCCTCTTCGCCTCCGGAGCAGCATTGCAACCCCCTGTCGAAGTCAGGTACACTCGCAAGCAACGCATGGCACCGTCAGAACCGTGGTCGCGCTCCCGGAGCCCGAATCGGCGCCCCGGAAGGCCCCGCAAGGGGCTCTGGGACCGCCCGGCACCCGTTCACCCTTCGCACCACCCCCGGGACAGAATGGGTAGTGGCCCCATAGGCGCCGGTGGCTGGCGACACGTGGTTTCGTTAAGCCAGGTTCCATCTCAGCCGCGGCGAGCCGCCGGCGCCACCAGAACCTTGTACGGGGCTTCAGATAGAACCCTCTTCGTTAGAAGCCAGAAGAGAGAATGTTCACTACGAAGCGCCGCATCCGTTTCGGCGACTGCGATCCGGGAGGTGTGATCTACACGCCGCGGCTGGGCTACTTCGTAGTTGAGGCGGTTTTGGACTTCCTGTCGGAGCGGCTTGGCGGTCCAGCTGAAAGACAGATTCTGAACATGGGTGTACTTCCGCCGGCTCGCGCTTTGTCGGTGGAATTCCTGAAACCGTTGGAATGGGATGCCGAGGTCGAGATCGAAGTTGGCGTTTTGGAACTTCGAAGTCATGAAATAACATACTCGGTAGTCGGGAAGCTGATGTCGGGGGAGAAGGCATTCGTGGCGCGGCTCAAACAAGTCTTTATCTCGCCCGAAACGCGGCGCCCAGTTCAAATCCCAGACGCATTGCGCCGAGCTTTGAGTGAGCCGGCCGGTGTTTAGGACTACGGCTTCCTCGACTGCGGCATCTTCGAGCGCGGCTTCGCCAGGGTGCGCTGCGACAAGTGCCGCGCCGAGTTTCTAGTCGGCTTTTCATGTCAGCGCCGCGGATTCTGCCCCTCGTGCGCGGCGAAGCGCGGAGCCGCCTTCGGCGCGCTGCTGGTCGAAGAGGTCCTCGAGGAGATCGGGCATTGTCTGTGGACCTTCACGGTCCCCAAGATGCTTCGACCGTTCTTCCTCCACCACCGTGAGCTCCTGGGCCGCTTGTGCCAGGCTGGGTGGGAGACCGTGCGTGAGCTGATGGCCACCGCCGTCGGTGATCCCCGCTTTCAACCCGGGATGGTCTCCGTGGTGCAGACCGCGGGAGACCTCCTGGGATGGCACCCGCACGTGCACGCCATCGCGACGAGGGGCGGATGGGACGCCGCGGGGACCTTCGTGCCGATGCCGTTCGTCTGCACGGTGGCCGCCGAGCGCCTCTTCCGTCACCAGGTGATCGCCATGCTGCGTGACGAGGGGCTGTTGACCGAGGAGCGGATCGCGCTGCTCATGTCGTAGCGCCACAGCGGGTTCTCGGCGCACAACGCCGCCACCGTGCCGCCGGGAGACACGGGGGGGATCGAGCAGCTCGCGAGGTACTTGCTCCGCGCCCCGCCGGCCCTCGAGCGCCTCGAGTTGGATTTGGAGGGTCGGAGCGTGCGCTACTGCGCGAAGAGCTCGAGCGCGAGGGTTGGCGGGCAGACCTTCGAGGTCACCGAGTTTGTCGCCCGGCTGCCGCGGCACGTACCCGAGCCCAGACTCCATCAAGTCCGGTACTGCGGCTACTACTCCAACGTGGCCCGCGCCCGCAGAGCCCCGAGTGCAGGGGGCGCAGAGGTCGCGCTCGAGTCCGAGGTGCCCGAGCCCGGGGCCGCCGAACGCCGCCGCCTGCGGCGCTCGTGGGCTCAGCTGATCCGCCGCATCTACGAGGTCGATCCTCTCACGTG
>DATLEX010000261.1:0-12685 GCA_035525045.1 Thermoanaerobaculia bacterium
CGGCCGCCGGCTCTGATGCACCGGCCCGTCGCAGATGATCCAGGCGTCGGGCGAGAGCTCGCCGGCGAAAGTCTCCAGATATTCGGCCAGGTGCGGGGAGCCTGCCTCCTCCTCCCCCTCGAAGACGAACTTGAGATTGACGGACGGCCTGATCTTCGCGGAGCGCAACGCGTCGAGCGCGGCCAGGAGGGCCACGATCGGCGACTTGTCGTCGCCGGCCGAGCGTGCGTAGATGCGCGACTCGGGTTGCAGCGCGCCGGACGGCACGATGACCGGCTCCCACGGTGGCGTACTCCACTGGGCCGGGTCGACCGGCTGCCCGTCGTAATGGGCATAGAAGGCGATGGTCTGCTTCGCCCCCGGCGCCGGAAGATCGGCCACGACCAGCGGCGGGGCACCGGCGACGCGCAGCAACCGGGCCTCGATTCCCCGCTTCGCGAACATCGCCGCGATGGCCGCGGCGTTCTTCTCGATGTTCGGCGTGTCGGAAGCGACGTTCGGGATGGCCAGGAACCGCACCAGCTCGTCGACGATCTTCTGCTCGTTCGCCATCCGGTAGCGGCGGGCCGCCGTCGCGGCAGCCTCCGGCGTCGCGGCGGCGGCGTTCACGGCCACGAACAGGGAGAGGACGATGAGCGGTCTCTTCACGGCCGCGTATCGTAACGCGATTCACTCCTTCATCTGCGCGAAGGTGATCACGTTGCCGGCCGGGTCGCGCACGATCGTCTCCGTCGCGCCGTAGAAAGTCGTGCGCCCGGCGGCGATGACGTCGGTCCCGGCGGGAAGCGCGATCTTCCGCAGATCGCCGACTTCGATGTACACCGCGGCGGCGCCGATCGGGCGCGGCCCCTCGAGGACGCTCCCCTCGTCTTCCCGGATGCTGGCGACGGTCTGGTACATGATCTCCACCTCGCCGGCTTTCAGGATGACGAAACCGACCCGGCCGGCGTGAGGCACCTCCACGGTCGCCTTGAACCCGAGCGCCGTCCAGAAGGGGAGGACGGGCTCGATGGCATCGACCACCAGGACGGGCGTCAGTTTCTTGAACATGACCTCAAGGTAGCGGCGCGCCCGCTTCCCGCTCTAGGAAAAATGGAACAGGAGTCGTGCCGGCGAAGGCGCGGAAGTCGGCGATGAGATGCGACTGGTCGGCGTAGCCGAGGAGGGCCGCCAGGTCGGCCCATCGGCCGCCCCTCCCGAGTCGGACGGCGCGCCGGAAACGGACGATGCGCGCGAACGTCTTCGGGGGAATGCCGACATGCACGTCGAAGAGGCGCGCCAGATGCTGCCGTGTCACGCCGGCCCGCCCGGCGACTTCCTCGACGGGCAGCCTTCCCGACGTGCGAAGAATCGCCTCGACGGCGGCCTCCACGCGGCGCTCCGCGGTGGCGGAGCCGAGGCGCTTCCGAAGAGCTCCTTCCACGACGGCGACCCGCCGCTCCGCAGGAGTCTCCGCCACGCGCCCGGCGAGTGCCGCGAGCTCGCGGCCGGCCAGCTCGTGCAGCGGGACGCGGGAATCGGTGAGCGGCGCGAGCGGAGCGCGGAAGAACGCCGCCGCGCGGCCGGGGCGAAAACGGATTCCGAACATCTCCGGGATCTTCTGCTGCGTGATGATGAGCGGCCTGGACATCGTCCCGACGGCGAACGCGTCGGTGAGTGGCCCCGGCGCGCCGCTCAGATCGAGCACCAGGTCGGCGCATCCGTCGGGAAGGATCGAGAGCGAGAGCGGTTCCGCGGCGGCCGGTCGCATCCAGTATCGGTCGACCCACGGCCGCAGATCCTCCGTCGGAACGATCTCCCGGAGACTCACGCGCCCAGTGTAGCTTCACCAGTACGTGACCAGGAGCGTCCCGAAGGCGGCCGCGTTGCACACCCCGGCGACGGCAAGCATTGCGGCCGGCGGGATGGGACGGTTCCAGAGGCCTCCCACGGCGATCGCCGCCACCGGGATGACCGGCAGGAAGTAGCGGCCCTGCACTCCCTCCACGGAGTCGCCGCAGGCGATGCTCCAGATCAGGTACTGGGAGGCGACGATCCCGATGGCGCTCGCCGCCGCGATGATCGCGCCGGCCAGGCGGAACGGCCGGCCCACGGCGGTCCGGGTGGTCAGAGCGGCGAGCAGGAGCACGAGCCACTCGATCGCGATCACCGCGTCGGGGATGGAGAATTCGTTCTGGCCGAACCGTCCGACGGCCTGCCGGGCGTAGAAGCGCGCGTTGCCGATCAGGTCTCCGATGACGGCATGCACGAAGCGCATCGGCGCGTGGGCGATGCACGCGATCTGCGCGGCGGGATCGACCGGCAGGCCCACCCGCATGTTGAAGTAGGCGCGGTTGAAATAGAGCACGGCCATGGCCGCGCCGGCCAGTGTGGCCAGGCCCACCAGCACGACGGTCGCCGCGTGGCGGGAGGACGCCGGGAAGCGTCGTCTCGGAATGGCCAGGACCAGCGCCGGCAACAACCCGTAGACCGGCTTGCAGAGAGTCAGCAGGAATGCGCTCGCCGTGAGGGCCACCAGCTCCGATCGGGAGAGCACGCCGGAGGCCGTCACCGCGCGGACGGCGAACGCGGTGAAGAGCATGGCGAGCGAGATCGCCGCCGCGTCGGCCGACCAGGAGGCGAAGAGGAAGAGGGTCATCGGCAGGAGCGCCACCGCGGCAAAGAGCGGCGCGCAGAGCGGCGCCACGCGGATGGCCAGAGCGATGACCCCCATCCAGACGGCCAGATTCGCCAGCCGGCCGGCGTAGAAGGTCAGCAGAGGGCGCGCTCGCGCGCGATCGCTCGCCGCCGCGATGAGGGCCTGAGGGAGGTACGGGAGAGGAGTGTAGATCGGTGTGACGAACAGCGGCCCGCTGACACCCTGGCGCCGGATGTGCCTCGCCACGCCGAGGTCTGCCTTGCCATAGCGGCCGGTGCGGTGCACCGTGACCTGGCCATGCCAGGCGAAGACGCGCACGCCTTCGTCGACGTCGACGGCCAGAGGCGCCGGGCGCGGCGCCGGAGTGAGTTTCCCCCGCGCCACGGCGAGACCACGGAAGAAATGCTCCGCCTCGTCAGGGACGGTGAAGACCGGCGTCACGAAGACATAGACGGCGCCGATCGCGACCGCCGTCCAGTAGAAGGCCGCCGGGGTCCAGTGGCGGGTCAGGCGCACGGCTCACCCTACGAAGGTTCGGCACCGGCTGTCTACGTCAAAAACAACAGGGGCGGACCGTCGGGTCCGCCCCTGCCGTCTTCTCTCTGCAATGCGGCCGGTCGCCTCAATGCTGCATGCGCAGCGTGTCGGCGAGGGCGAAAGCCGGAAGAGGCTTTCCGAAGAAGTAACCTTGCATGTCGGTGCAGCGCCGGGCCAGGAGATAGGAGAGTTGCTCCTTCGACTCCACCCCCTCGGCGATGATGCGGAGGTCGAGACCCTTGGCCATGGTGATCATGGCCTGCACCATGGCGGCGTCGTCGTTGCGCTGCATCATGCTGTGGATGAAGGTCGGGGCGATCTTCAGCGTGTCGACCGGCAGCGAGCGGAGGTCGGTGAACGAGCAGCCGCCCGCGCCGAAGTCGTCGACGGCGATCCGGGCCCCGAAGCCCTTGAGGTTGGCCAGGATGTCGTTGGCCCAGGCGCTGCGGGCGATGGTGGCCTCGGCCACCTCCAGCTCCAGGGCGCCGGGGTCGAGCTTCGCGTCGTTGATGGCCTCGTTCAGCAGGCTCTGCAGATTGCGATCGTGGAACTGCCGGGCCGAGAGGTTCACCGCCATGCGGATGCCGGGCATCCCCTCGTCGTGCCAGAGCTTGATCTGGCGGCAGGCCTCGTTGATGATCCAGCGGCCGATCTCGCCGTCGAGGTTTCCCTGCTCCGCGGCGGGGAAGAAGTCGGCCGGCGCCACCAGCCCGATGTCGGGATGCCGCCAGCGGACCAGCGCCTCGATGCAGTCGATCCGTCCGGTCTGCACGTTCACCTCCGGGTGGTAGTGCAGCTCGAACTCGTTGCGCTCGAGGGCGCGGCGCAGGCTGGCCACGAGCGAGGCGCGCTCGACGGCGCGGGCATTCAGCTCGGGCACGTGGAAGCGGAACATGTTCCGGCCGCGGTCCTTGGCCTGGAACATGGCCGTGGTGGCGTTCTTGACCAGCGCATCGGCGGTGGTGCCGTCCTGCGGCGAGACGCTGATGCCGACGCTGGCCTTGATCTCGACGCTCTGCCCGTCGATCACGACCGGCCGTGACACGGAATCGAGGATCCGCTGCGCGGCGATGGCGGCGTCGGTCTCGCCCGACATCTCCGCCAGGATGATCATGAACTCGTCGCTGCCGAAACGGCAGACCGTATCCTCGTTGCGAACCGAGCCGGTCAGCCGCTCGGCCACTTCGCGCAGGAGACGATCGGCCAGCCCGTGACCGAAGGTGGTGTTGATCAGCTCGAAATGATCGAGGTCGAGGATCATGACCGCGACCGGCCGGCGGCGCCGCTTGGCTCCCGCCAGAGCCACGCTGAGCCGGTCGATGGCCAGCGAGCGATTCGGCAGCGCGGTCAACCCGTCGTGGTAGGCCTGGAACTCGAGCCGCTGCGCCGCCGCCCGCTGCTCGGTGACGTCGAACATCGCCGCCTCGATCCACACCTTGGAGGCCTCTTCGACCTCCACCAGCTTCAGGTTCTGCAGGACCCAGACGACGGTGCCGTCCTTCCTCCGGACGGCCAGCTCGACGTTCGAGAGGCGGGTCAGATCGGGAAGGGCCGCGGCGATGGAGAGCGAGTCGGAGGCGTTCACGTAGCTGAGCTGCCCCACGGCCAGGAGCTCGTCGCGCGAGGCGTAGCCGAGCATCCGGGCGCAGGCCTCGTTGCAATCGAGCAGGCGGCCGTCCAGCGTCTGCCGGAAAATTGCCACCATGTCGAGTGCAAAAAAGTGTTCGTTCATGACGCTCTTCATCGTCGGTCTGACGGTCTGGTTCAGTTAACAAGTTACGCCCGGCCGGGAAAGGCCCACCATCCAGCGATGGATGGATTTATGGGTATACCCGATGGAGGGGCAGGTATACCAAACGGTAGAGGGGAGGCCAAGTCCCGCCACCCATCCGGATAACCACCCGAGCCCGAGCCCGAGCCCGTGCCCGAGCCCGAGCCCGTGCCCGTGCCCGATGCCCGAGCCCGGCTTTTCTCGCCGCGTCAAAACCGGGCTCGGGCTCGGGCGCGGGCTCGGGAGAGAATCGGGACACGAGGAGAGGGTTTCTATGGCTTTCGACCACGAGAGACTCGATGTGTATCAGTTGGCGATCGAGTTCGTCGCCGGAGCGAACGACGTCATCGAGCGGTTGCCACGAGGGCGGGGCTATCTCGCCGATCAGCTCCAGCGCGCGGCTCTGAGCATCGTCCTCAACATCGCGGAGGGCGCCGGCAAGTTTTCTCCCGCTGACAAGGCCCTTTTCTACACACGCGCCCGTGCTTCCGCGACCGAGAGCGCCGCCGTGCTCGACGTCTGTCGAAAGCTCAATCTCATCGCGGCCACTCTCACGGATGGCAACAAGGGCCTTCTCGAACGCATCGCACAGATGCTGACCAAACTGATCAAGTCCCGCCGCCCAACCGGGTAACCAACCCGAGCCCGTGCCCGAGCCCGTGCCCGGCCTTTGTCGCATGAAAACCGGGCTCGGGCTCGGGCTCGGGCTCGGGCTCGGGGGCCCTGAATCTAAACCATCCCTTTTTCCTGGGCGTAGAGGGTGAGCTCGACGCGGCCGTGGACCCCCAGCTTTTTGTAGATGGCGTGCAGGTGTGTCTTGACCGTTCCCTCGCCGATGAAGAGCTTGTTGGCGATCTCCTTGTTGCGAAGCCCGGCGGCGACCATCTTCACGATCTCGGCCTCGCGCGGGGAGAGGACCTCGGCGGCGTGACGCATCCCGCTCTGGCGCTCGAGCATCCGGTCCAGCGCGCGCACGATCATGGTCTGGTCCAGCGTCCGCTCCCCGCGCGTGACGCGGCGGACCGTATCGACCAGCGAGACCGCGGCGGCCTCCTTCAGGACCAGACCCCACACGCCGCTCTCCATCGCCTGCAGCACCTCGTCGTCGTGCATGGAGGCGGTGAGGAGGACCACCCGCGTCGGGATGTTCTCCTCATGGATCTGCTTGAGCACCATGAGTCCGTCCCCGCCCGGCATGCGGACGTCCAGCACCAGCACGTCGGGGCGGTGGGTACGGACGGCGCTGATGGTGTCGTCGCCGGAGGTGCAGGTCGCGAGCACCTTGAACTCCCTCTCGCGCTGGAAGAGCTGCGAGAGCCCTTCCAGGATGATGGGGTGATCGTCGGCGAGTACGAGCGTGGTGGCCATCAGTCTAACTTCCGCCCCAGCCGAGGGGGATCGAGATGGTGACGGTGGAACCGCTGACCGTAGAGTCTACGACGAGGTGGCCATTCAGCGCTTGGACCCTTTCGGCCAGCGCCTTGGGGCCGCTTCCCGACTCGCGCATCTGCTCCAGGGTCATCCGGCCGTGGAACGAGAAGCCGGAGCCGTTGTCGGAGACCTCGATCTGCATCTCGCTCCCCCCCGTACGGAGGCAGACCCGAACATCGGACGCGCCTCCGTGCTTGGCCGAGTTCGTCACCGCCTCGTGGATGAGGCGGAAGGTCTCCTGCCCCAGGAACGCCCCCACGAGCGGCTCGATGCGCTCGACGTCGAACACCACGTGGATGCCCCACTGCGTCTCGAAGCGGGTGCGAAGGTCCTCCAGCCGGCCCGTGAAATCGAACGGCGTGTCGCGGCGCGTCGCCCGCGGCTTCAACTGCTCGACGAAGCGCCGCAGCTCGCGCTGATCGGCCATGATGAGGGCCTGGGCCTCGGTGATCTTCCGCCGCGCCTCGTCGGGCCGCGTGTCGAGCGTGCTGTGAATGGTCTCCAACTGCAGGACCACTCCGGTGAACGACTGCAACAGGCCGTCGTGCAGATCGCGGGCGACGCGCGTCTGCTCCCGGGCCACGGCCTCGCGCACGGCCGCGGAGCTGTACCCGGTGGCCTCGAAACGCATCGAGAGCAGGGCCCCCACCACCTCGCCGGCCGCGAGCATCGCTTCCGGCTCCGCGCGCGGCGAGAAGACGAAGAGGTGGCCGCGGCTCTCCTCCGACTCGAAGGGCACGCACAGAATCGAGGCCTCGTCGTACTCGCCGAGGATCGAAGGATGGATCGGCTCGCTCACCGCCGACTCGCGCCCGTCGGGTGCAAGCCTGGCCGGCCGGCCGGGGGTGTAGAGGAACGTCGTCCCCGCCAGCCCCTCGTCGACCAGCGGCCGGTCGGGCTCCTCCTCTTCGCGCCAGCTCGTCCCGCGCGCCGCCGCCTGGGCCACCATCAGCCACGGCTCGTCCCCCTCGGAGAAGGCCAGCAGCGTCTTGCCGGCGTCGAAGAGCTCGCGCGCCTGCTCCGCGCACTCGCAGGCGAGCGTCCGGTAATCCGGCAGCACGGTTCGGGGCCATCGCCGGAGGATCGCGCAGATCTCCTCGAGTCGCCGCATGGACGATGAGGAATGGTAGCTCACCGCACGCCGGAGGCCGGTACATCGAGCTCGGACGCCAGCGCGGCGATTTCCCTCCGGATGGCCCGGCGGCGCGCCACGAGCTCGGCGTGGGCGTCGCTCGAGAAGAGGCGGTGCAGCAGCGCGCGCGTCCTTCCCACCGCGTCGTCGGTGTCCTCCAGCACGCGCAGCGCGGCGTAGCCGAGAAAGGGAAGCGCGGCCAGCGTGGCCAAGGCCACCGCGCCGCCGGCGAACCTCCACGCCAGCGCGGCGATCAGCAGCCAGGTCAGGGGATAGACGGCCAGCGCGGAAAGGAATTTCACCGTCGCCGTCAGCTCGGTGACCCCCCGCGAGAAACGGGCGGTGAGCAGATCGACCAGCCGGTAGGACGGATAGTGAACCACGGCTCCGGCGGCGGCGATCGGAAAGAGGAGGACCAGCCGCACGACCGTCCCGGCGCCGACCCGTGGCACCAGCTCGTGAAGCTCGAGCCCGGCCTCCCCCAGCTCCGCGGTGAAGCGCCGGATCTCCGACTCCAGACGCGCCAGTCTCGCCGGACGCTGCAGGCGGAGGTCGTGGTACGCGGCGATGAACCGCCTGCGCAGTTCCAGCTCCTCCGATAGAGGCTGGTCGGGGTGCGAGGTGAAGAAGATGTCCTCCGCCTGGCCGATCAGCTCCAGCGCGGCGTGCGAGTCCGCCTGCAGGGTCAGCGCGGCGAGCCGCTCCTCGATCCTGGCCGTCAGGCCGCGAACGACCTCCGGGGACATTCCGCCCCGACTGACCCCGACCTGGATCGGCTCGCCGAAGGCGATCATGGCCGTGCTGCGGAAGGTCTGCTTGGCGGTGTAGTAGATCCCCGCCGGAACGATGGTGGTCCCCTGCAGGGAGGAGCCGAGGGCGATGCGCGCCGCGCCGGTCTTGAGCTCGCGCAGGTGCGCGTCGCTGTGCGTGGTCCCCTCCGGGAAGATGGCGATGGCGCCCCCCTCTTCCAGGATCTCGCGAGCGCGCTCGAACGTCTCCGCGTTCGTTCCGATCACGTTGTCCTGCTTCCGGTAGACGGGGATGGAGTCGAAGGCGCGCACGAAATACCCGATCACCGGCATTCTGAACAGCGACGCCTTCGCCAGAAACGAGACCCGGCGCGGCATGAAGGTGAGCACGAACAACGGATCGACCAGCCCGTTCGGATGATTCACCGCCACGACCACCGGCGCGGAGTCGGGGATGTTCTCCAGTCCCACCACCTCGATGCGGCTATAGAAGATCTTCAGGAGGCGGCGGAAGACCGCTGTCAGAAACCTCCTCATCGTTTGTGAAGGGTCATTAGAATCCCCCGATGGCCAAGACCCAGGATACCCAGAAGATCATCTACTCCATGATCGGCGTCTCGAGGTTCTACGACAAGAAGCCGGTCCTCAAGGACATCTACCTCTCCTATTACTACGGCGCGAAGATCGGCGTCATCGGGCTCAACGGCTCCGGGAAGAGCTCGCTCCTGCGCATCCTGGCGGGAGTGGACAAGGACCACCTCGGCGAGACCGTGCTCTCTGCCGGCTACACGGTCGGGTTCCTCGAACAGGAGCCGCACCTCGACGACACGAAGACGGTCCGGGCCACCGTCGAGGAGGGTGTGCAGCCGGTCATCGACCTGCTGGCCGAGTTCGACGCGATCAACAACGCCTTCGCCGATCCCGGCGCCGACATGGACAAGCTCATGGAGCGGCAGGCGAAGGTGCAGGACAAGCTCGACGCCGCCGGGGCCTGGGACCTCGACTCGAAGCTGGAGATGGCCATGGACGCGCTGCGCTGCCCGCCGGGCGAGACGCCGGTGAAGATCCTCTCCGGCGGCGAGCGGCGCCGCGTCGCGCTCTGCAAGCTCCTCCTGCAGGAGCCCGACATCCTCCTGCTCGACGAGCCGACCAACCATCTCGACGCCGAGTCGGTGGGCTGGCTCGAACAGCATCTGCAGAAGTACGCCGGGACGGTCATCGCCGTCACGCACGACCGCTACTTCCTCGACAACGTGGCCGGCTGGATCCTGGAGCTCGACCGCGGGCAGGGCATCCCCTGGCAGGGCAACTATTCCTCGTGGCTCGAGCAGAAGAGGACGCGCCTCCAGCAGGAAGAGAAGTCGGAGTCGCAGCGCCAGAAGACCCTGCAGCGCGAGCTCGAGTGGATCCGGATGTCGCCGAAGGCGCGCCACGCCAAGGGGAAGGCGCGCATCAACGCCTACGAGAAGCTCCTCGGCGAGGAGTCGAAGGAGAAGATGCAGGATCTCGAGCTCTACATCCCCCCCGGCCCGCGCCTCGGCCAGGTGGTCATCGAGGCCGAGGACGTGCGGAAAGCCTACGGCGACAAGCTGCTCATCGACGAGATGTCCTTCAAGCTGCCGCCGGGAGGGATCGTCGGGATCATCGGGCCGAACGGCGCCGGGAAGACGACGCTCTTCCGGATGATCGTCGGGGAGGAGAAGCCCGACGACGGGAAGATCCGCATCGGCGAGACGGTGAAGCTCGCCTACATCGATCAGAGCCGCTCGCTGGATCCTGACAAGACCCTCTTCGAGGAGATCACCGGCGGGACGGACCTGGTGCAGCTCGGGACGCGGGAGATGAACTCGCGGGCCTACGTGGCTCGGTTCAACTTCTCCGGCCCCGACCAGCAGAAGAAAGTGGGGAACCTCTCCGGCGGCGAGCGCAATCGCGTGCACCTGGCGAAGATGCTGAAGGAGGGGGCGAACGTCCTGCTCCTCGACGAGCCGACGAACGACCTCGACGTGAACACGATGCGGGCGCTGGAGGAGGCGCTGGAGAACTTCGCCGGCTGCGCGATCGTGATCAGCCACGACCGCTGGTTCCTCGACCGGGTGGCCACGCACATCCTGGCCTTCGAGGGCGACAGCCGGGTCTTCTTCTTCGACGGCAACTTCACCGAGTACGAAGAGGACAAGCGCAAGCGCCTCGGCGCCGAGGCCGGCCAGCCGCACAGGATCCGCTACCGGCAGTTGAGCCGTTGACGCAGTGTCATTCCGAGCTGCGAAGACAGCGAGGAATCCCCCGCCGACGGAGCGCAGCGTACAAGTGCAGGGGATTCCTCGCGCTCTTCGGCGCTCGGAATGACACACCGCACGTTGACCATTCCGACACCGGCGGAATTCGGCGTTCGTCGCGCCTCGACCAGCGTCTTCCTGCAGGGGCCGGTCATCAACCCGAACACCACGGTCCTGACCCGCCGCAACGCCGGCGCCCAGCCGGCGCTCCCGTCCCGCGGTTCTTCCGAACGGAAAAGTGGGCGTCCCGCTCCGACTTTCTGAATCGTGAGTTGCTGGCCCCCCGGCCGCCGCCGACGCAACTTCTTGACGCACAGTCGGTTACATTTCTGTTTCCATTCCGGCGCTTCCGGCACATAATGCGCTCCCCCGCTGGCCGAGGCGCGCGGTCCGCTGAGTGGCCGCGCCGCAGCGTCTGGTTCAACTACAAGGAGGCGTCATGAGATTTTCCCGCAGCGTTCTGGCGGTCGCGGCGTGCCTGCTCCTCAGCATGCCTGCGTTCGCACAGGTGACAACGGCCGACCTGACCGGGACCGTCACCATGGACGGGGGACCGCTCCCCGGTGTCAGCGTCCGCATTTCTTCGCCGGCCCTGCAGGGCACCCGCACCACGGTCACGGGTGAGGGCGGCAGCTACAACCTCCCCGGCATCCCGCCGGGCCGCTACACCGTCATCTTCGAGCTCGAAGGGATGCAGACGGTGACGCGCACCGTGAATATCGGCGTGGCGCAGACCGGACGGGTCGACGCGTCGATGCGCCTGGCAGCGGTGGCCGAGGCCATCACGGTCACGGCGGCTGCGCCGTCGGTCCTCGAGACGCCGCAGGTGAGCTCGCACGTGCCGCATGCGCTGGTCGACAACCTGCCGATCGCGCGCACCGTCTTCCAGGCGGCGATGCTCTCGCCCGGCGTGAACGACAATACCGTTTCGGGCGCGCAGTTCTCGATTTCCGGCAGCCCGGGCTACGACAACCTGGTCATGGTCAACGGCGTGGTGGTGACGGAGGCCGTCCGGAGCCAGATGCTGCAGCTCTACATCGAGGATGCCGTGCAGGAGACAACGGTGCTGACCGGCGCGATCTCAGCCGAGTTCGGCCGCTTCACCGGCGGCGTGGTCAACGCGATCACCAAGTCGGGCGGCAATGAGTTCAGCGGCTCGTTCCGCGACAGCTTCTCCAACCCGGCCTGGACGGCAAAGACGCCGTGGCCCACGCAGCCCGATCCGACGGAAGAGCTCGGGCAGGTGTACGAAGCGACGCTCGGCGGCTACATCATGCGCGACCGCCTCTGGTTCTTCACCGCCGGCCGCCTCGCCGAGACGAGCAACGATCTCTTCACCCGGCCGGTTCCCGGGGATCCGAATCGGACGACCACCCGCTTCGTCAGCACGAATGAGAATACGAAGTATGAAGTGAAGCTGACCGGCAGCATCACCTCCAGCCATAACCTGGTTGGCTCGTATTACAACGAAGACTCAAGCTCCACGAACACCCGCTTCACCTCGGCCTCATACGACCTCGACAGCCTCTCCAACCGGAGCGACCCGAAGGAGCTCCTCGGTCTCTTCTACAACGGCATCCTTTCGCAGAACCTGTTGGTTGAGGGGCGCTACTCGCAGATGGAGTACGGCATCGGACACGGATCGGGCTCGCAGTTCACCGATCCGATCCGGGGCACGCTGATGCTCAACCTCGGTGACAGTTCGGCGCGATTCAACTCGCCGACGTTCTGCGGCGTCTGCGACCGGGAGTGGCGGAACAACGAAGGATGGGTGGCCAAGGCCAACTACTTCCTCTCCACGCGCAGCATCGGCACGCACAACCTGGTGGCCGGCGTCGAGCAGTTCAGCGAGATGCGCTACGCCAACAACCACCAGTCGGGCTCCGGCTTCCGCGTGTTCGTAAACGACGTGCAGTGGGTCGACGGCACGATCTACCCGACCATCAATCCGGGCGACCGCGCTCCGGCGGCTCTGATCCGCTGGACGCCGATCTTCGAGTCGGCGCTCTTCTCGAACCTGGAGACGCAGTCGCTGTTCGTCAACGACCGCTGGGATCTGAGTCCCAACCTCAGCTTCAACATCGGCGCCCGGTTCGACAAGAACGACACCGTCGACGCCAGCGGGAACAAGACCTCCGATGACAGCAA
>DATLEX010000145.1:0-4340 GCA_035525045.1 Thermoanaerobaculia bacterium
GGGACGCGGGACTCGTAATAGTGGCGCCCCTCCTCGATCTCCTTGTGCAGGACCTCGAAGAAGTTGCCGGAGCGGATGGCGCGCTCCACCTTCTCCGTGTTGTAGATAATGATGTCGGAGAGGATCAGCCGCGCCAGCCGCCGGGCCTCGTCGAACTCCCGCGGCTCGAGCGCCACCTCGGCCGTCGGACCGAGCTCCGGAAAGAGCCGGCGGAGGATCCGCTTGAACTCCTTTTCCGGGATCTGCTCCTCGATGTACTCGTCGGCGCCGTAGAGGTTCGTCGGGTTGGCGCGGAAGCGGTTCGCCCGAAAGAGCGCGCCGATGAGAATGACCCGCGTCCCGCCGAGCGCCGGATCGTTCTTGATCTCCTCCGAGACCTCCACGCCGAGCTTCCCCTTCAGGTAGACGTTCACGATGAGAAGGTCGGCTCGCTGCTGCCGGACGAAGGCGAGCGTCGGCTCGCCGGTCTCGAAGTAGGCCACCTCGAACCCCAGCCGGCGGAGGAGCTCGCCGAGAGAGGCGCGGAAGGGGCGCGGCTCATCGGCGATCGCCGCCACGCGCTTGCGCGGCGTTGCCACGGCGGGGACCGGCTGCGCTCCGCTCTCCGTCTTCGGCCGCAGCACCGCCTGAAAGCCGCAGGAGGGGCAGACCACGCGCACCGGCGCCGTGAGCGGTGAGGGAACCGCCGCGCGAAACCTCGACCCGCACTGCCTGCACGTCAGTTCCATTCGCTGGTTGCGAAAATCAGCTTGCTCAAATCGAGCAGAATCGTCAACGCGTCACCCTGCCGGAACACCCCTCGCACCGACTCGCCGGCCTCGCTGCTGTGCACCACCGGGTGCGGCTCGATCTCCGCCCGGTCGACCTTCACCACCCGCAGCACCCGATCCACCAGGAAGCCCGCGGTCTCCCCATCGTGCTGCACCACGATCACCCGCGCGTCAGCCCCCCCCTCCCCCGCCCCGCCGTGGCGCAGCCGTCCTCGCGCGTCGATCAGCGTGACCACCGCGCCGCGCAGGGAGAGGATCCCCACCACCGACGGATCGGCGTTGGGGACGCGCGTCACCGGCCGCGGCGTGATGATCTCGACCACCTGCTCGATGTCGATCGCGTATTGCTCGCCGGCGAGGACGAACGTCAGCAGCTCGATCTGGTCGGCCGGCCGCTCCTCTTCTGCCTGAGCAGCGTCGCTGCGCGACTCGCCGGCCGTCGCGAGGTATTCGGCGATGCGGCTCTCGGCTCTGGGGGGTGGGGGATGGGCTCGGGGCTCGGGGCTCGGGGGCCCGAGAGCCGGATCATCAGAGCCCGTGGCCTTCTTCTCCTTCTTCTCCTTCGCCTTCTTGCGCAGCTTGGCCAGGTTAACCATGGGCCTCCAGGTGGTGCTCCTGCGCCGCCGAGGCGATGCGGCCGGCGTCGACGGTCTCTGCGTCCTCGCCGAAGGCATCGAGCAGGGCCGTGGTGGCCAGGGTGTTGATCAGGCGGGGAATCCCGCCGCTCGCGGCATGGATCTCCGCCATCGCCGCGGCGTCGAAGGGGTTTCGCCGGCCGCCGGCCACTGCGATCCGATGCTCGATGTAGGCGACCGTCTCCTCGAGCGACAGCGGGCCGAGCGAGTAGCGCAGGCCGATCCGCTGCCGCAGCGGCGCATAGGCGTCGCGGTGCAGCCGTGCCTGCAGTTCCGGCTGCCCGATCAGGATGACCGAGAGGAGGTTCTGATCGTCGAGCTGGAAGTTCGTCAGCAGCCGGATCTCGTCGAAGGTCACCTTCGACGGGATGAGCTGCGCCTCGTCGATGATCACCACCGGCTCGCGCCGCTCCTCGTAGAGCTCGAAGAGCTTCGCGTGGATCTGATCGAGCAGCTCGTTGCGCAGCCGCGCCGGCGTCAGGCCCAGCCCGGCGGCGACCGAGCGGAGGAGCTGTGCCGGCGTCAGGCGCGGGTTGATGAGCAGCACCACCGGCCGGCTCTCGCCGATCCGGTCGATCAGCGCGCGCGAGAGCGTCGTCTTCCCCGATCCCACATCGCCGACCAGCAGGGCCAGATCCTTCTCCTCGACCGCGAACTCGAGCCGCGCCAGCGCCTCCCGGTGCTGCTCGCTCTCGTAGAGGAAGGCCGGATCGGGCGTCCGCCCGAACGGCCTGGTGGCGAATCCGAAATGCTCTTCGAACATGGCGTCAGCCGGTAACGGTTACGCGCCCACCCCCCCGCTCGATCAACGACCCCACATCGACCACCAGCACCATCTCTCCCTCCCCCACCTCCGTGGCGCCGGCCACGCCGGGGACCGATTTGAGCCGGGTGCCGATGGTCTTGATCACGATCTCCTGCTGCCGGACGAGCTGGTCGACCAGGAGGCCGACGGACTTCTCGCCCGATCGCGTGACCACCACGAACCACTTGCCGTCGGGCCCCTCATCCGGGCGCCCCTCGAGCCTGAAGGCGTCGGAGAGGCGCAGCAGGGGGACGGTCCGGTCGCGGAGGGTGAAGACCTCGCGGCGCTCCACGGTGCGGATGTCGCGGGTATAGATGCGCAGCGACTCGTCGACCGCGGTCAGCGGCACGGCGAAGTCCTCCCCGCCGGCCCTGACGATCAGGGCCTGGATGATGGCCAGGGTGATGGGGAGCATGATCCGGAACGTCGCCCCCTCGCCGGGCGAGGAGATCACCTCGATGCTCCCCTTCAGCTCCTGGATGTTCCGCTTCACCACGTCGAGGCCGACGCCGCGCCCGGAGATCTCGCTGACGCTCGCCGCCGTGGAGAAGCCGGGGGTGAACATCAGCTCATGGGCGCGCTGCTGGTCGACGGCCTCCTCCTCCCCGATCAGGCCGCGGCTGACGGCGGCGCGGCCGACGGCCTCCGGATCGATGCCCCGCCCGTCGTCGTGCACGTCGATCACCACCGAGTTCCCCTGCTGGTAGGCGGTGAGGGTGATGCGGCCGGCGGGCGGTTTGCCCGCCGCGGCGCGCTCGCCGGCGGGCTCGATGCCGTGGTCGAGGGCGTTGCGGATGATGTGCATCAGCGGATCGATCAGCTCCTCGACCATCATCTTGTCGAGCTCCGTCTCCTCGCCGCGAAGCAACAGCTCGATCTCCTTGCTCAGCTCGCGGGCCAGCTTCCGCACCGCGCGGGAGAGCTTGGAGTAGATCTGCCCGACCGGCACCATGCGAATCTCGATGACCGAGCGCTGCAGCTCGTTCAGCTTCCGGTCGAGGTTGCGCGAGATCTTCATCAGCTCCTGGGAGATGGCCCGCTGCCCGGCCAGGCTGCGCGTGACCCCCTCGAGCTGCGTCTTCTCGATCAGCAGCTCCCCCACCACGTTCATCACGTGGTCGAGCCGCGAGATGTCGACGCGCACCGTGCGGGAGACCGAGCGCAGCGAGAGCTCGTCGGGCTCCTCGGGGCTCGGGCCTGCCTCCCCCCGAGCCCCGAGCCCCGAGCCCTGCGCCCCAGTTTTTCTCAGCGACGTCACCTTCGCCTCCGGCGCCATCGCCGCCACGGCCGCCTCGTCCCGCGCCGACCCGTACAGCAAGCGGAACGAGATCCCCTCCCCCCCACTGCTGTCCATCGCCGGAAGCGTGGAGATCACCTCTCCCCCCTCGCTCAGCGTCGCGGTCAGCGCGCGGAGCTTCTCGTCGAAGTCGGCGAAGTCGAACGTCACCGCGACCGTGACGATGTGCTTCCCCCCTCGCACGTTCTCCATCAGCCGGTGCTCTTCGTATTCGGTCAGCGATTTTCGCGTCTGCTCGTCCAGCGTCAGCGCGGCCAGCAGGTCGGGCTGCGCCTCCTGCGCCCGGCTGGTCACGGCCTGGTGGATCCGCGAGGTGAGGCGGGTGAGGTCGACCCCCGCCAGCGACGGATCGTGGATGCCCATCACCAGACGGTTGAGGGTGTCGAGCGAGTCGTAGAGAAGGTCGACCAGGTCGCGGGAGATGGCGATCCTGCCCATCCGCAGCCGGTCGAGCATGTCCTCGAGGTTGTGCGACAGCTCGGAGATCTCGGTGAAGCCGAGCATCCCCGCCAGGCCCTTCAGCGAGTGCACCTCGCGGAAGATCTTGTTGACCAGCTCCGGCCGGACGTCCTTCCCCTGCGCCTCCAGGCCGGCCAGATCGTGCGAGAGGGTTTCGAGAAGCTCCTCCGCTTCCCCGGTGAAGTCGTGCCGCGCGCGATCGTCGTCTCTGGTCATGAGCTCAAGCTTCTAAGCATTTTCCGGGACTGCGCCCGGAAGGAACCGCCGCATGACTCACAACACATCGCGACCCGATCCCGTGCCCGAGCCCGAGCCCGATCCCGTGCCCGGCTTTTCGGCTCGCAAAACTTTGTCGTTTGTGCCCTCTCCCGCTT
>DATLEX010000146.1:0-3853 GCA_035525045.1 Thermoanaerobaculia bacterium
GTGTACTTGATGGCCGTCATCGTCTTCGGGCCGTCGCCGGTGTTGTAGCCGACCCGGACGCTGAAGCGGTTGTTCACCAGGCAGATGGTCGTGGAGCTCTGCACGCACGCCTGCGGCTGCGACGGAACGCTGGAAATGTACGGCGCGAGCAGCGAAAACGACGAGTGGAACGCGCTGTCCTTTTTCAGGTACTTGTCGTACTCGCAGTACTTCTTCAAGTCCTCTTCCGTCGCGGCGACCACGCCGGTCAGCGAGCCCACCACCTGCGCCCCGCTGGTGGAGTCGAAGGTGAAGATCGGCGATCCCGAGCTTCCCCCGGCGCTCGCCGCGTACGTGACCTGGGAGTAGACGTAGCCGGGAGTCGCTCCCTGCAGCGTGCCGAGCGACGCCTGCCGCTGGTAGTGCATCGGCTCTCCCCCCGGGTGGTGAAGGCGGTAGAGGGTGATGTTCGCGGTGTTGGCGAGGTCGGTCTGGGCGTTCCAGCCGAGGTACCAGCGCGAGCCGGGAGGAGCGGAGTTCAGCCGGAGGAGCGACACGTCGAGACCCCCCTGGTGCGAGGAGGTGGTCATGAGCTGCGAGCCGAGCTGGCGGGGCATGCTGCTCCTGTTCGGGGCCGTGCCGGTGCAGGTGCTCCGTTTGTAGTCCCATAAGATCTCGAGCGTGTTCGCCACGGCCTGGCTTCCGATGCAGTGATTCGCCGTCAGGAACCAGGGGATGACGGTGTTCGCGTCCTGGTCGACCAGGAGACTCCCGGAGCAGACCCAGCTCGACCCTCCCTCGACGTAGTTCATCTGTCCGATCGCTCTCGAGCGGTCGGCGAGGGCCGTGGCCGAAAACTCCGAGGACGGCACGCACGGAACCTGGGTGAAGCAGGGGTACTGGTCGCGGAGCTCGGAGACGCGGACGACCGGCTCGGCGGGCGGCGCGAACTCCGGATGCTCGATGTGCAGCAGCTCCAGGATCTCCAGATGCACCCGCTCCTCCGCCCCGAGCTTGAAGCGCACCTCCACGTAGATCGAGGAATCGAACACCGTGTTGGTCCAGAAGCTCTCCCCGATCCCGGCTGCCCGGTACGGACCGTGGACCTCCCCGCCGGTGGAGTAGATGTACACGCTGGCGTGACTCGGCTCGAGGCGGCTCAGGTTCAGCCGGAGCGCGCCGGCACCGGGCGAGGCGAAGCCGGCGGTCCAGATGAAGTCGCCGCCGGAAAGGCTCTCGAGCAGACCGCCGGCAAACGAGGTCTCCCGCTCGCCGGGAAGCTCACCGGCGAGGGCATCGAGCGCGACCTTCCCGGGGATGGCTCGCACGATGCCGACCTTCATGGCCTGCGTGTGACGGTCGGGCGCCAGCAGCCGCTCGCGCTCCTCGGGGGAGAGCGGGCCGAGGTTGTGAAGGAACGGCACGCGGGCCGCGGAATTGTGCACCGAGGCGAACGCGGTGACCACGGCTGGGGCGTGGGAGTGGAACTCCTCCCGCGCGATCCGCGGCGTATCAGCCCATGATGAGACGCTCACCGCGCCTGCCAAAAGGACCCCTGCGACGACAGCTTTCATCTGTTTCACGGCTTCTCCTCCTGTTCCGTCGGGCGCAAGTTCCCGCTGGGACCAAACCAATACGGCGGCGCCCGAAGAAACCTTCTCCTGCGTCTGAAATACGTTGTTTGAAAGGTGGGACGAGCAGAGTATAGCACCGCGCCACAGCTCCAGGCAAACATTGTCATTCCGAGCGTAGCGCTGCGTGTCCCCTCCCGCCCAAATCCCTCGCTACGCTCGGGATGACAAGCGTCAAGATGGGCAGGACCAGGCGGCGGCGCCGTGAGGCCGGTCACGTTATCATTGCCCCCTTCATGCCCTTCCACTGCATCCGCTGCAAACGCGAAATCGACAAGTCCTACATGGCCTGCCCGCACTGCGGAGAGCCGGTGACCGATTTTCTCCGCCGCTACGCCGAGGAGCCGGTCGACGGGAAGTACCAGATCGTCGAACGCCTCGGCGCCGGCGGGATGGGAGAGGTCTACAAGGTCACCCACACTTACCTCGGCGCCACCCGGGTGATCAAGGTGATCCGCCCGCAGATCTCCGAGAGCCAGGACGCGCACGAGCGCTTCCTCCGCGAGGCGCGGGCCGCCACCAGGATCCAGCACCCGAACGTGGCCACGCTCCACGACTTCTCCGCCCTCCCCGACGGCTCGCACTACATGGTGTGGGAATACATCGACGGGGAGAACGTGGCGCAGCGGATCCGAGCCCGCGGCCGGCTTCAGCCGCGCTACACGGTGGGGGTGATCATCCAGGCCCTGCACGGGCTCGAGGCGATCCACAAGGCCGGCATCGTCCACCGCGACATCAGCCCGGAGAACCTGATGATCACGCGCGAGGAGAGCGAGCGGGTCAAGGTCATCGACCTCGGCGTGGCCAAGATGGAAGAGCCGGGGGAGGCCGCCACGCGCGTCGGCGTCTTCGTCGGGAAGCTGCGCTACGCCTCTCCCGAACACCTCGGCTTCCTGCTGGAAGGGGAGCGCATCGACGGGCGCGCCGACCTCTTCTCGCTGGCCATGGTGCTCTACGAGATGCTCACCGGCCGGCCTCCCTTCGAAGCCACCTCGCCGCACGAGTACGTGCTCATGCACTCGCGCGAGACGCAGTTCAAGCCGCTCGACCTGCCCGCCGACCTCCCCGGCGGCGCGCAGCTTCAGGCCGTCCTGGCCAGGGCGCTCGACCGCGACCGCGACAAGCGCTTCGCCTCGGCGGGCGACTTCGCCGCCGCGCTCGAGGCGGTGGAGCGGTCGCTCCCCGATCCGAACGCCATGAAGACCATGCACCTTCAGACTTCCGACAGCGAGGCCACCTGGACGCCGACGCCGCTTCCGGAGCTCGATACGCTGCAGCGCGACACCGTGCGCACCGCGGCCGGGGAGGCGCCGCCGACGATCCGTACGCCGTTGCCGCCGCTGGCCGCGGCCCCGACCGAGCGCGCGGCGGTGGTTCCGCGGGCCCGGCACGGCAGCTTCGCCGCGTTCGCCCTCATCGCCCTCATTCTCCTGATCGCCGCCGCGGCCATCGCATACCTCCTTCTGCGGGGTCGCGACCGCGTCGAGGTGGCCGCCGTCAGGCCGCCCCCTTCGGCGGCCAATCCCGCCGCCCCCGCCGTCGTCCCCTCTCAGGCAGACGTCGATGTCGTGACCACGACGAAGCCGGTTGCGCCGGCCGATCCCATCATCACCGACATTCCCGATCCCACGCTCTCCACGACGAGGGCTCCTGCCGTCCCACCCGTGACAACGACGCCCAGACCGCGACCGGCTCCGCCGGCCGTTCAACCGGCCGTTCAACCGGCCGTTCAACCGCCGCCGGCCGAGGAGACCCGCCACGTCCCGCAGCGACCACCGGCAACGGTCCGCCCTTACATCGACGGCGACCGCGGCGACGCCGATGTGAACGAGCAACTGATCGAGAACGTGCGGAAGGAGCTGTCCAATGTGCGGGAGGTGGCCGTGCGCGGCGACGGGCCGATGTACGAGGACCTGCTCGAGCGGATCCGCGAGCGCCACGGCCTGGCCATCGGCGACTCGGCGGCGACGGTCATCGAGTTCGACGGCACGCTGGAGCGTCTGGCCCGCGGCCGGAAGCGGCGCCACGCGGAGGCCACGATCATCAAGGACGGACGTGTCATTTTCCGCTACCAGTTGCCGGCGGAGGAGTATCGAGTCGGCGACACGCCCGCGGAGGCCTTCTCGAGGGTGATCTCCGGCATCTTCGGGCGATGAGATCCATCGTGTCATTCCGAGCGCCGCAGAGCGCGAGGAATCCCCCGCCTGCAGAGCGGATTCCTCGCCGTTTGCCCTCTCCCGCTT
>DATLEX010000152.1:0-29510 GCA_035525045.1 Thermoanaerobaculia bacterium
GCAGGATCCAACTGCCGTCGGCGGCCGTGGCCGCCCGCCACCCCTCGTTGAAGACGTCCAGGCGGCCGGCCGTGGCGGAGGCGGTGAAGGGGGACATGCGGTTCAGCTTCTCGTGGTAGCGGAACTTCCGCCCGCCGACGTCGGTCACGGCGAAGTGCGCCAGGGCCAGGTGCTGCAGGTCCCAGGGCGTCTGGGCAACGGTTCCCGGCGAAGCGATGCCGACGCGGAAGAAGGTCAGCTCGAAGCCGAAGCGCCGGCCGCTCTCGGTCCGGAGGTGCCCGGTGAAGTACCACCACTCGGTCTTGTACTCGTCGTGCGAGCCGTGGTCGCGAGGGAACTGGAAGTGGTATCCGGGAGTGGCGAGGCGGAACTCGGAGGCCAATCCGGACAGCGCGATGACGAAGGACACGAGCGTAAGGGAGCGGACGATGTTCATCGGTTTGGAGTGCCCGGCAATATAATCACAACACCGTGTCAGAGCAGCCCGTCAGCCCGCGACCCCGGTTCCGCACCGTGGCCAACGATGCCGCCATCCCCATCGAGCCCGACGACCTGATCGCGCTGGCCAGACGATACGCCGATCAGGAGATGTTCGACGAGGCGATCCACCTGTACGAGATGGCGGAGAAGTTGAAGCCGGGCTCGATCTCGCTGCGCATCAATCTGGCCCGCACGCGCGACCTGAAGAAGCAGGCCGAGGACTCCCGCTACGCGAACGTGCGGCGGGAAGTGGCCGCGGAGCGCTCCCGCGACGAGATCGACGCGTCGCAGTACATCGGCCTGGCGCAGTACTACATCGCCAAGGAGCAGATCTCCAAGGCCATCGAGCTGCTCGAGATCGCCAAACTGAAGACGCCCCACAACCATCGCCCCTTCGAGATCCTCGGCCGTCTCTACTACTCGCAGGGGGAATGGCCGGCGGCGTACGAGGAGATCACCCGGGCCCGCAAGCTCAACCCCTTCGATCGCGGCGTGGCGGAGACGGCCGGGAGGGTGGAGTTCGAGCTGAAGCACTTCGATCAGGCCCTCGAGCACTTCATCGACTCCTTCCTGCTGGCCACCGATCAGAAAGGGGAGACCACCGAGGCCGTGCGGCGGATGATCAACACGCTGAAACGCATCCTCGGGCTCGAGCAGAAGGACCTCAACGCTCGGATCAAGGAGCGCGTCGAGTACCTGCAGGTCTGCACCGAGCGGCTCGAGCTGCGGAAGGAGAATCTCTTCCGTATCGGCCACGGCGACTTCAAGGAGATCCTGCAGAAGATCACCCGCGCCGCGGAGAAGCGCGACGACCTCATCTCCGTCGCCGCGGAGCTGCGAAAGCTCAACGTCCTGCAGCACATGAAGGACGAGCAGATCTTCCGCCTCTCCAAGTTCGTGCGGATCGAGGGGCTGGTCGACGGCGACTACGTCTTCCGCGAGGAGGACCGCTCCATGGACTTCTACATCGTCCGGGAGGGCCGCATCGAGATCCGGAAGGACACGCCCTTCGGCCCGCAGATCCTCGGCTCCCTGACCGCCGATCAGATCTTCGGCGAGATGAACTTCATCGACCGGACCCATCGCTCCAGCGACGCCGTGGCGGTGGAGTCGTCGGCCTGCTACATCTTCTCCTTCAGCGCGCTCGACCAGATCATGGACGAGGACAAGGAGATGGCGGTCGGGCTGCACTGGGCCTTCTGGCGCTCCCTCACCGAGAAGGTGCGCGACGCCAACGAGCAGCTCAAGCTCTTCTTCCAGGAAGACGCCAAGAGAGGGGCGGGGCGGAAGCGCGTGGAGGGAACGCGCGAGGTCCAGCAGGTCACCGTCAAGTCGGAGGACAAGGTCGACCTGTTCAAGGAGCGCGGCCTCTCGGCCGCGGAAATGAAGCTCCTGGCCACGTTCTCGAACGAGGAGCGCTTCCGGACCGGGTCGATGATCTTCCGCGAGGGAGAGAAGGGCGACAAGCTCTACATCGTGCTCGACGGGAGGGTGCGCATCTCCAAGTTCATCCCCGGCGTCGGAGAAGAGGCGCTCACGGTGCTCGATCGCGGCGACTTCTTCGGGGAGATGGCCCTGATCGACGACAAGGCCCGCTCGGCCGATGCCAAGGCCCACGAGACCGACGCCACCGTGCTGTCCATCGACCGCGCCACGCTCAACGAGATCCTCTCCATGGACCCGAACGCGTCGCTGCAGTTCCTCAATCTCCTCTGCCGGATGATCAGCCGCCGCCTGCGCGAGATCAACGAGAAGATCGTGCAGTGGAAATACATGTCCGGCGGCTTCTGACCGCTTGCTCTTCGTCGCCGGGTTCCTCGCGCTCTTCCTTCTCCTCTGGCTCCTCTTCGTCCCGGCCGGACCGCTGATCGGCCGGGCCCTCGGCCATCTCGGTCACCGCACCGCGGCCTTCCGCTATCGCGACTACCTGCCGGTAGTGATCCTGCTCCTCGCCGGCGCGATCGTCACCGCCGCCGCCGGAGACCAGTTTCTCGATCTCGCCGAGCACGTGCAGAGCGGGAGCGAGACCCTCCAGCGGATCGACGCGGAGGTGCACGAGTGGGCGCGGGGGCGGCACTCCGCGGCGGCGACGCTCTTCTTCACCTTCTTCACGTACGTCGGGACGCCGGTCGGGCTGGGACTGATCGTGGCCGCGGTCGTGACCGGCCTGGCGATGCAAGGCCGCTACCGCTGGTGCGCGTACCTGGCCGGCACCGCGATCATCGGAGCGCTGCTCGTCATCGAGCTGAAGCTGCTCTTCGCCAGAGCACGCCCCGACCTCGCCGCGGCGCTCCGCTCGGCACACGGCTACTCGTTTCCGAGCGGCCACGCCATGGGCAGCACCATCGTCTTCGGCGCCCTCAGCTACCTGATCGTGCGTGCGCACGCGCCGTGGTGGAAACGGGCGGCGGGCCTCGCCGCCGCAGCCACGGCCATCCTCGCCGTCTCGCTATCGCGCGTCTATCTCGGCGTTCACTGGATCTCCGACATCGGCGCCGGCATCGCCGCCGGCGTCCTCTGGGCCACGGTGGCCACGGTCGCCTACGAGGCGTTCAGAAGGATCCGCATGGTCCGTGCCTTCAGAAGGATGAAGGATGAAGGATGACGATCCTTCATCTTCGCCCCTTCTACCTCGTTCAGCGTGTACGCTCACTCCTGCTGTCCCCACCCTCCGCCATGGCCACTGTCGCGTCGAGGCGGCGGCGGGTGGCGGGGACCTTGCGCATGTAGTGGTCGGTCTCGGGGAGTGAGGCGATGAGGCCGGAGAGCATGCGCTTCACGTTGTGCGAGCCGCCGTTGTAGAGGGCGGCGGTCATGGCCTCGACCTGTCTCGAGCTCCGGGCCAGCTTCCGGGCCTCCAGCCGCTTGGTCTCGAGGTGCTGGACGAGGAAGGCGGCCATGTTCGTGGCGGAGAAGCGGTCGTCGAGCGTTCGCGCAAGGTATTCGCTCGCCTCGTAGACCAACTCGTCGTCGAGCGTGGCCACGGGAGCGCCGTACCGGGTCATGAGCACCTGGTCACGCCTGGCGACGAGATCCCGCTGATACCGCCGCCAGTCGCGCGCCTGCTCCTCGCGCAGGCCGGCGTACTCGCGCTTCATCCGGTCGCGGAACGCTTCCAGCGATTCCCGGTCTCCGTCCTGCAGGAGCTTCCCCAGAAGGGCCAGCGTGTCGCGGTTGTAGCGGTCCGCCCGCTCGATCGACTCGACGTAGCCGGGGCTGGCGTAGGGCACGAGGAAGTTCAGCTCCTCGAGGCCTTCGCGGCGGAGGCTCCTGGCCGACCGGAGCAGCCTGGCGGCCCGTTCGGCCGAGCCCTTTCTCCGCTCCAGCGCCACCGTGGCGATCTTGTAGGCGTCGCCGAGAGGCTTCTTCACCATGTACGCGCGCGAGCCGTTGACGTAGTCATCGGTGATGTAGAGCTTTCCGGAGAACTTCTCCTGCAGATAAGCGACCGGCGTCGCCTGTGCCAGGCCCACCGCCCCCGCCTCGGAGATGTCGAGGATCTTCCCGTTGGTCTCGGCGTGGGCGATGGCCAGCAGCAGCGTAACGGGGGGCGACTTGTCGACGGCGCGCGAGGCACTGTCGATCACCTGGACCAGCCGCTCGGGACTGCGGGTCCACATCCGGGCCAGCTCCCGCGCCAGGGTGGTGAGGCGGCGCTGAATCTGCTCTTCGCCTTCCTCCGAGAGCGTCGGCTCCGCGGCCGCGGCGGGAGGCTCGGCGTGCAGATCGGGCAGCTCCGGCTGCCAGTCGATGACGACCTGCCGTTGCAGCGGCGGCCTGGCCGGAGGCGGCGCCGGCTCATGCCGGCTCATGAGATAGAGCGGCACCGCGGCCACGGCGCCGGCGAGAATCGACAAGGCGATCAATCGATGTTCCGGGGACAAGGGCTCCCTCCCAACCGTCGGACGTTCAGGGAGAATGATCGCACGGCGGAGCGAATTCCGCCCGGGCTACGCGGGCGGGGTCGCCCGCGCCCCAGCTTCACCGCGCACGGCTCGGGGGGAGTAGAGCTCCCGCACCAGCCGGCCGACGGTCATGCGGTCGAGCGCGTTGGCCGTGCAGGCGTTGAGCGTGGCGAAGAGAGAGCCCACCACACGCCGCTCCTCGTCGTCGGGTCCGAGCGCGGGAAGGGCGCGCTGCGAGCCCTCCACCTGCGCGACCACCTCCTCGACGCCGATCCGGTCGGGATCGCCGCCGGGAACGAACCCCGTCCACTCGCTGCCGGTGGCCTGGACCAGCTTCCCCTCCTCGAGCCGGCGGAGCACGCGCAGCATCTGCGCATCGGTCGTTCCGAACTGCTCGGCCAGGCGGTACGAGGACGGCGCTTCCTCGCGCCGCTCGAAGCGGCGGACGACCTCGATCATGGCCCGCAGCGCGAAGTAGAGGTCGAATCGCGGCTCGTCGTCGATCTGCTGCTCCGAGGCGCGCAGCACTCCGTAGAGGTTCTGGTAGACGTAGCTGATCTCCACCCCGAGGAGGATGACGATCCACATCAGCTCGATGGCGATCAGGAAGATGATCGCCAAGGCCACCGTGCCATAGATGATGTTGAACCTGCCGGCGGCCAACTGGTCGGCGTAGTTGCCGAAGCCCCAGCGCACCAGCGAGAAGAGCATGGTGGTCACCAGCGCCCCGGCCGCGGCCGCCGAGAATTTCACCCGCGTCGACGGCACCAGCCAGAAGAGCATGGTGAAGGCGAGAAAGAGCAGCACGATCGGCGCGACGGTGAAGGCGATGTCGTACCGGAAGACGAGGCGGAGATAAGGACTCCGCTCCAGCGAGCGTGTGGTGGTGAGCGAGAGGCCCATCAGCAGCGGACCCCAGAAGAAGAGCATGGTGAAGGCGATGATCTTCTGCCGGTATCCCCGCGCGCCCGGCACTTTCCAGATTTGGTTGACCGTTCCCTCCACCGCCAGGAAGAGGCGAAAGGCGATGACGAGGAAGACGATAATGCCCAGCGTCGAGGCCGTGGCGGCGTTGTCGGCGAATCGGGCCAGGTGGTAGGAGACCTGCGGTGAGTGGTAGGGGATCACCACGTTCAGGACGTTGTCGATGGTGGTCTCGAAGTCGGGGAGAATGGAGGCCAGGTATCGCTTGAGCGGCACGGTGAAGGCCACCAGCAGCGGGATGAGCGAGAGGAGGGTCGTGTAGGCGAGGGAGGCGGCACGAGAGGTGCCCTCGATCATCCAGAACTCGCGGGTCACCTCCCGGACCAGGAGAAAGAACTCGACGATCAGGATACGGGCGCGCTTTCGCCCATGGGCGGCCCGGCGGTAGACGAGGACGGCTGGATCGGTGAGCCACGACCAGAGCACGGTCCAACCCACGACCAGCCGCTGGGCAAGGGTGCGGCGCGGGGGGGGGCCGGGCTCACCACGGTCCTGGGCCATCGGCTGAGGGAAACGCAACAAGCGGGCCGAACATTCGGCAGCGGCCGTGCATAATCGCCGGGAAAGGCATGAATCCCGTCCACATCCCGGAAGTCATCGAGCCCGACGAGAAACTGCCGCCCGACCTGGTGGCCCTGCGGCGGTTCGCCGACCTGATGGACGAGGCCTTCCTCGTCCCCGGGACGAGCCGGCGGGTGGGGCTGGATCCGATCGTGGGGCTGCTTCCCGGCATCGGCGACATCGTCACCGGAGCGATGTCGACCTGGATCATCATCGGGGCCCTCCGGCACCGCGTTCCGGTGAAGAAGATCTTCCGGATGCTCTTCAACCTGGTGGCGGACATCGTGATCGGCGCGGTGCCTCTGGCCGGCGACCTCTTCGACGCGCTGCACAAGCAGAACACGAAGAACATGCGCATCCTGATGCAGTACCGGAACCGGCGGCTGCCGCCGCGTCGGATGATCGAGATCGCCGCGGCGGCGATTCTGGTGATGATCATCGTCGCCGCCTTCGCCGTGCTGGCCATGCTGACCGCGATTGCCTCGGTGATCTGGATCACCCAGCAGCGCCTGACATGATTCCCTTCTTTCGCCGGCGTGCTCCCCGCTACCCGCGACGACCCGCTCTGCCCATCGTCCGGCGGCGGCTGCCGATGCGCTATCACATGCGCCACCAGTTCGGGGTGGACGACGTGGCCTTCCTCCAGACCATGCACGCCCTGACGGGGTCGCCGCTCTCGGCGGGCAACGCGGTGACGATCCTGAAGAACGGCGTGCAGATCTTCCCGGCCCTGCTCGCCGCGATCCGCAATGCGCGGCGCACCATCAACCTCGAGTTCTACATCTTCTGGGACGGCGAGATCGCGCGGGAGTTCGCCGAGGCGCTGGCCGAGCGCGCCCGCGCCGGCGTGCAGGTGAAGGTGATCCTCGATGCCGTCGGCTCGGCGGGCATGTCGCCCACCCTCATCGAGTTCATGCGGCGCAACGGCATCGACCTGGAGTGGTATCACCCCCTGCGCTGGTACACGCTCTCGCGCGTGAACCATCGCACGCACCGCAAGCTGCTGATCGTCGATGGCGAGATCGGTTTCTCGGGGGGAGTGGGCATCGCCGACAAATGGCTCGGCGACGCCGACGCCACGGACCACTGGCGGGAGACCGTCGTGCGCGTGGAGGGGCCGGTGGTCACGCAGATGCAGTGCGCGTTCATGGACAACTGGATCAAGAGCCGCGGCGAGCTGCTGGCCGGACTCGACTACTTTCCCACCATCGAGCCGCGCGGCGCGCACCTGACCCAGGTCAGCAAGTCCTCGCCGTCCGAGGGAAGCTCCACGGTGAAGCTGCTCTACATCATCTCCATCGTCAGCGCCCGGCGCTCCATCTACATCAGCAACGCCTACTTCGTGCCCGACCCCGACACGCGCCGGGCCCTGGAGGGTGCCGTCCGCCGCGGCGTGGACGTGCGGGTAATCGTCCCCGGCCAGTACGTCGACGTCCCGATCGTGCGCCAGGCCAGCCGCTGGCTCTATGAGGGGATGCTGCGCCGCGGCATCCGCATCTTCGAGTACGAGCCGACCATGATGCACGCCAAGACCATGGTGGTCGACGGACTCTGGTCCACCGTCGGCTCGTCGAACTTCGACGACCGCAGCTTCCGCCTCAACGACGAGGTGAACGTCAACATCTACGACGCCGGCATCGCCGGCCGGATGGAGCAGATGTTCCTCGAGGACCTGGACCGCTCCCGCGAGATCACCCTCCCAAAGTGGTTCCGCCGGCCGCTGTTCGACCGCCTGAAAGAGAATTTCGCCGACCTCTTCAAACGGCAGTTGTGAATGTCATTCGCCTTCTCCCCCGCCTCCGGCGGGGGAGAAGGTGGTCCTGAGCGGAGCGAAGGACCGGATGAGGGGGATGACACACGATGTCATTTCCACTCCCCATGCACCACCGGGGCCTCCTCGCCGCCGTCCTTCCGCTGGTATCCGTGCGCGCCGAAGAGGTCGCGCTGGGCCTGGGTGAGGTTCTGCGGGAGGTCGGCCGTGCGCCAGGCGTCGTACCAGGCCAGGCTCGCCGACATGCCCGGGACGGCCAGGCCGTTCGACTGCGCGAAGGAGACCGTTCGCCGCCATGGCCCGGACCTCTCGGCGATCGCCTTCCGCGGCTCTTCGGCCAGCAGCAGGTTCGACAGCTCGCGCTGCTTCTCGTACGCGCGCATGATCGTGTCGAGCAGACGCGCCTGGATGATGCAGCCGCCCTTCCAGATCCGGGCGATCTCGCCCAGGTCGATGTTCCAGCTCCACCGCTCCGACCCCGCACGGATCAGCGACATCCCCTGGGCGTAGGCGCAGATTCGGGAAGCGAGGAGAGCGTCGTGGAGGTCATCGGCAAAGCGGCCGCGGTCGGGCACCGGTGAGGAGAGCAGCGCGGCGGCGACGGCGCTGAGCGCCTTCCTTTCGGCTTTGCAGGAGGAGATCAGCCGGGCGTCGACCGCGGCGGTGATGGTCGGCACGGCGACGGCGAGGTCGAGGGCGGCGCTCGATGCCCACTTGCCTGTCCCCTTCTGGCCGGCCTTGTCCACAATCCGGTCGACGAGCGGTTGCCCGGTCTCGGGGTCGCGGACGCGGAGGATCCTGACCGTAATCTCGATCAGGAACGACTGGAGCGGCCCGCGGTTCCACTCCTCGAAGACGGCGGCCATCTCGTCCGCCGCCATGCCCGCCCCCCGCCGCAGCAACTCGTACGTCTCGGCGATGAGCTGCATGTCGGCGTACTCGATGCCGTTGTGCACGATTTTCACGAAATGCCCCGCGCCGTCGGGACCGACGCGGGTGACGCACGGCCCCGAGTCGCTGCGCGCGGCGATGGCCTCGAACACCGGTCGGATGGCCTGCCACGCTTCGGCCGTGCAGCCCGGCATGAGCGAGGCGCCGAACCGCGCGCCGTCCTCTCCCCCGGAGATCCCCGCGCCGACGAAGTGAATCTTCGCCGCCTCCAGGCGCCGGCTGCGCTCGCGCGTGTCGAGGAACCAGGAGTTCCCGCCGTCGATCAGCACGTCGCCGGCGTCGAGATGCGCCAGGATGCCGGCGAGGGTCTGCTCGACCGCCTCCCCCGCCGGGACCAGCATCATGATCCGGCGCGGCCGCTCGATCGCTCGCGCCAGCTCCTCCAGAGACTTCACGCCGGTGATCTGCTTCCCGGCGTTGCGCTCGGTGAAACGCTCGACGGCGGCCCTCTCGACGTCCCACACCGCGACGGGAACGCCGTGCTCCTCGATGTTCAGGGCGAGGTTCCGGCCCATGACACCGAGGCCGGCGATCCCGAACCGGGAGCGGGTCATCTAAACCTTCGCCACGGCGTTCTTCACCGCTTCTTGGAGTCTCTCCAGGCCGCGCTCGACGTCCTCGCCGAGATCGATGCTGGTGGCGCGGCGGTTGCGGCTCAGCAGCGACTGGTAATCGCCGATGGCCTGCGCCCGCGCGAGCACGCCGAAGCCGAACGGCTCGCCCGGGATGGGCACCTCCTCGCCCGGGC
Source organism: Thermoanaerobaculia bacterium (assembly GCA_035525045.1). Lineage (GTDB taxonomy): Bacteria > Acidobacteriota > Thermoanaerobaculia > Gp7-AA8 > Gp7-AA8 > DATLEX01. The sequence goes on from DATLEX010000152.1 coordinate 9,401, forward strand.
CGCCGGTGAGCTGGATGAAGACGCCGTTGCCGGGCCCTCCTTTGTGCAACTGCCCCGTGGAGTGGAGGAAGCGCGGGCCGTAACCGGTGGTGGTGGCCACGCGCAGCTCGCGCGCGACCGTCTCGCGGATGGCGGCGATGAGCTTCTCGCGCGCCGGCGTCTCGGCGAAGTACTCGGTGAAGGCGACATAGTCGCCCGGCTCGACGCTCTCCATGAGCGACGCCACCGCACCTTCGCCGGCACGCTCCCCTCCGCCCATCGTTCCGGTGCGCTTGTACTCCTCGAGCAGGCGCCGGGTGTTCTCTTTCGACTCCTGCACGTTCGGCTGATCGAACGGATTGATGCCGAGGATCGCCCCGGCGACGGCGGTGGCGAGCTCCCAGACGAAGAAGGTCTCGCCGAGATCGAGCGAGTCCTCCAGCACGACGTCGATCACCGGATGCCCCGCGGCCGTAAGCTCGCGCAGAAACTGCGTCTCGTCGGACTTCCGGAGGCGGACGGCCACGAAGAGACGGTCATCCCCGTATGCGGCGGGCTCGAGCCGCGGCTCGCCCGCCACGGGGAGGATGCCCTTCCCTTCCTTGCCGGTGCTCTCGGCCACGAGCTGCTCGATCCAGAGGCCGAGGGTATCGAGCGGCGGCGGAGTGATGAGGGTGAGCTTGTCGCGCCCCGCTTCGGCGAGAGCGCCGATGGCGACGCCGAGAAGAGCGGCCGGGTTCTTGCGCACGGACGGAGTGATCGCCACGTGCGCGGCGTGGACGGCGCGGTCGAGCAGCTCCCGCACGCCGGCGCCGGCCAGCGCCGCCGGGACGAGCCCGAACTTGGAGAGGGCCGAGTAGCGGCCGCCGATGTCGGGGGGGTTCAGAAAGATTCTGCGGAAGCCGTCCCGGCCGGCGTCGCGCTCGAGCTGCGTGCCGGGATCGGTAACCGCGATGAAGTTATCCCCGGCACGGCCTCCCTTCACCGACTTCACGCGATCGTAGAAGTAGCGATGGAACATCACCGGCTCGGTGGTGGTGCCCGACTTCGAGGCGACGATGAAGAGCGTTCTGGCGAGATCGATCCGCGACTCGAGACGCCGCACCGCCTCCGGGACGGTGGAGTCGAGCACCAGGAGCTCCGGATAGCCTTCCCGCCTGCCGAAGACGCGGCGCAGCACCTCGGAACAAAGGCTCGAGCCTCCCATGCCGAGAACCACGACGTTCGAGAAGTCGCCGCGCACGCTCTCGGCGAAGGAGACGATCTCGTCGAGCTCCTTCTGCATCTCCTCCGGCGCGCGGAGCCAGCCGAGGGCGTTGGCGATGAGCTTCCGGTGCTCCTCCTCGCTCTTCCAGAGCGAGGCGTCCTTCTTCCAGACGCGCTCGACGAACCTCTCCTTGTCCGCGCGCTGCACGGCGGCGTCGACGACCCCCTGGTGCCGGCCGAGGTGGAAGGTGATGCGCTCGCCCAGTCCGCGCACCACGGCGTCGCGGCGCGCCTCGATGATCTGCGCCAGGGAGACGAACGACTGGTCGAACGACTTGACCCCGTCGACCGTGAGCTGCTGCGTGATGCGGGCCAGGCTCATCCCGAGCGCCTCGAACCTCCGCAGCACCTCGCGCGCCTCCTCGAGGTTCGCCTCCAGCGTCATGATCACGCGGCCATGATCCTTGAAGGCGGCGTACGTCGCGGGGGGAAGGGTGTTCACGGTCTCGGGGCCGATGAGCGACTCGACGTAGAGGACGTCGCTGTACTTCGGGTTCTTGGTGCCGGTCGAGGCCCAGAGAGGCCGCTGGGGACGCGCCCCCTTGTCGCGGAGCTTTCGAAATCGCTCGCTGCCGAAGATGTCGCGAAAGAGGAGATAGGCCATCTTGGCGTTGGCGATGGCGATCTTTCCGAGGAGTGACTCCAGCTCGCGCTTCGCCGCCGGGTCGGTGGTGCGGGCGATGTTCTCCTCGATCTCCTTGTCGGCCTGCGTGTCGATGCGGCTGACGAAGAAGCTGGCCACCGAGGCGATGTCGCCGATGGGCTCACCGGCGGCCGCGCGGCGCTCCAGGCCGCGCAGATAGGCCTCGATGACGCGCCGGTAGACCTCGTTCGAGAAAATCAGGGTGATGTTGACGTTGATGCCGCGGGCAATCGACTCCTCGATGGCCGGCATGCCGGCCTCGGTCGCCGGGATCTTCACCATCACGTTCCGGCGCCCGAGGCGGGTGAAGATCCGCTGCGCCTCGTCGATGGTCTCCTGCGTGTCGTGGGCGAGGAGGGGACTGACCTCCACGCTGACGAAGCCGTCCAGCCCCCTGGTGCGGTCGTAGACCGGCCGGAAGACGTCGGCGGCGTTGGCGATGTCCTCGAAGACGAGCTCGTCGTAGATCTCGGCGGCCGGCTTGTTCTGCGAGGCGAGCTGGCGGAGCTGCCCGTCGTAGTCCTCGCTGCCGCCGATGGCCTTCTCGAAGATCGTGGGGTTCGAGGTGAGCCCGCGAAGATCATCCTCGTCGATCATGCGCTGCAGGGCGCCGCTCGAGACGAGCCTCCGCTCCATCTGATCGAACCAGATGCTCTGGCCTGTTTTTGCCAGCTCTGCGAGGGGATTGTTCATGCGACCTCCAGGAGATGTTGGGGAGGACAGCATATCGCGCGGCGCTCTACGGCGCGACGCCCGCCCGCCGGATGGCGCGCGTGGCGATCCGGGCGATGTACGCGCTGACCACGATCGCGCCCACCGCCGTCACGATCAGCGTCAAACGATTGCCGCTTCCGGTGAGCGCCGCCGCCCCCGCCGCTCCCGCCCAGGTGAAGGCGATCACGCCGGGGATGATTCCGACGACCGTGGTGATCACGTAGGGACCGAAGCCCACCCCCGTCACCCCGAGTGCGTAGTTGATCCAGGTGAACGGCGGAAAGCCGGACAGGCGCATCAGGAACATGACCTTCGTCCCTTCGGCGGCGATGGCGCGATCGACCGCGGCCAGCCGCGGGCTGGAGACGGCCATCGCTTCCACGCGCCGCCGGAGGATCGTCCGGGCCAGGAGGAACGCCGCCGCCGCGCCGAGCGTGGCGCCGATCAGGACGATGATGCTGCCGGTGGCGAATCCGAAGATGGCCCCCGCGCCGAGGGTGAGCGCGCTGGCCGGGATGAGCAGCACGCAGCAGATCGCGTAGACGATCACATACAGCACCCAGCCGGCCGGCCCGATGCCCTGCACGTAGTCCTTGAACTGCTCCAGCCAGGCGGCGATGGGGAGCGTCCGCGCGGCGATCACGAGGACGAGGATCGCCACCAGGCCCCCGACAACCCTGAGCGTCGTTCTGCGTGTCATCCTGAGCCGCGAAGACGGCGAAGACCCCGTGGCACCGGCGCGGTTCGCCGCAGGGGATCCTTCGCCGCGCTGCGTCGGCTCAGGATGACACGAAAGTGCGCACTCACCTCACCGCTTCTTCATCCAGGCGATACAGCGCTCGAGGCTCGCGCGCATCTCGTCCGCGGCGAGGCGCACGGGGCGGCCGTGGCCCGGGAGGACCCATTCGAAGCGGTACGCGAGGAGGCGCTCCATGGAGCGAATCTGCTCGCTCCACGAATACCAGCAGGCTGAGCGGAAGGCGTAGAGGTGTCCGCGCGACTCGCTCCATGCGAGGTGGTCGCCGGTGAAGAGGAACCTGTCGCGGTAGAGAAACACGGCGTGCCCTCTGGTATGACCGGGAGTAGGAATCATCCGGAGGTCGTGCTCGATCTCGAGCGGCTCGCTCCCCTCCGGCTGGTGCTCGACGGAGGCGGTATGCGACCGGACGTCGTCGCGGTGCAGCACCCGCTCGCATCCGAATCGCCGATGAAACTTCTCATGATCGGCCACGTCGTCCTGGTGAGTCAGGAGCATGCGCCGCACACCGCCCATCGAGGCGAGGTTCTTCACCAGCGGGCTGGCGAAGCGCGGCGAGTCGATCAGCACGTTCCCGCTGTCCCGCCGGATGAAGTAGCTGAAGGCGCCGAACGAGCTCTCCGCGGTGAAGCCGCAGCGGTAGACGTCGTCCTCGACCAGCTCCGGGTAGGCGGCGAGCGCCCGTTTCATGTCGCGTTTGGCGAGGTCTCCGATCGATGCCGTCGGGCAGGTGATCAGCGCCTTCTGGGCCTGGAGAAGCTCTTCCTCGCTCTCCGGCTGTCGATAGACCGTGGAGTTCTCGCCGGAATCGTGGAACACGGAAGGGGCGATCTGCCGGCAGGCGTCGCAGTCGATGCAGGTGGAATCGACGAAGAAATCGCCGGGGACGTTCTGCTCGATGCGAAGAGCGGGCTGCGCCATCGGCTGGTGTAACGTGGCCGGCGGTCGCTGAAATCCACCGCGGCCGGCGAGTCGAGGCGTGTGGCCGTTGTGCTGGAACAGGGTTCCGTCATCGACGTGGACATGGGTGTGGCCGAAATGACCGAGAGCATGACGGTCACGGCACGGAAGGAGGCTCGACGACACGACCGGCAATGTCCTTGCTGTCGGGACAGTGCGCGTCGAATCGGCGAACGAAGTCGAGCGCTTCCTGATGGCGCCCTGGTTTTCAAGCATCGGACAGCAGGTGGTCCGAAGAATCGCGATCGGTCATGACTGCAGCGCCAATGGGTGCAATCTCTCATTTCACCCACACCGGCGACGACCATGCCTGATGCCCGTCGGCCTGCGTGACTCGCAGATAGTACGAGATCTCGCCGGTGCGCGTTTCGCCATCCGTTGGTCACCCGACGGCACGTTGCTGGCCGGCCACCGAACGTTTCCTGCGCATGCCCCGGCTCGAGGAGTGGTGACGTACTCATTCGTCACAAAGGAATACGAGCAGCTCACCGACTTCGGGAGGGACGCGAAATGGACGAGCGACGGACGGCGCCTCCTCTTCCAGACGGTGCGCGAGCTATGGATCGTCGACCGCGAGTCGAAAGAGAGGACAAAGCTCTACACGCACCCGACGGCGATCTCGCCGTACAGCTTGTCGAATCTGGCCGATCGTTCACTTTTTTTCGCGACCTCCGAGCCGGAGGCGGACATCTGGGTGGCGACCCTCGAGTGACACCGATCCGACGCTGACCGGCCGGCCTCGGGAGTATGCTTACCTACACACCGTGCAACTTGCATCCGGAACCCAGCTCGGGCCCTACGAAATCGTCGAGCGCGTAGGGGCGGGAGGGATGGGCGAGGTCTACCGCGCCCGCGACACCCGTCTGTCCCGCAGCGTGGCCATCAAGGTCCTGCCGGCGGAATTCGCCGCCGACGCCCGGCTCCGGGCCCGCTTCGAGCGCGAGGCGAAGACGATCTCCGCGCTCAGCGACCCGCACATCTGCACGCTGCACGACGTCGGGCGTGAGAACGGGCTCGACTACCTCGTGCTCGAGTACTGCGAGGGGGTGACCCTCGCCCACCGTCTCGAGCGCGGCCCGCTCCCGCTCGAGCAGGTGCTCCGCTACGGCATCGAGATCGCAGAGGCCCTCGGCCGGGCCCACCGCGCCGGCGTGGTCCACCGCGATCTGAAGCCGTCGAACATCATGATCACCAGGTCGGGCATCAAGCTCCTCGACTTCGGCCTGGCCAAACAGGTCGCGGGCGTGCCGAGCGAGGACAGCGGCGCTACGACCTCCTTTCATGTGACCGAGGAGGGAACGTTCCTCGGCACGATCGCCTACATGGCCCCGGAGGTCCTCGGCGGGGGCGAGGCGGATGCCCGCAGCGACCTCTTCGCCCTCGGCGCCGTCCTCTACGAGATGCTCACCGGGACGGCGGCATTCAGCGGAACGAGCAAAGCGAGTGTCATCGCTGCCATCCTGGAGCGCGAGCCGCAGCCGGTCCGCGCTCTCCAGCCAGGCGCTCCTCCTGCTCTGGAGCGGCTCATCCGGAAATGCCTGGTGAAGAATCCGGACGAACGGTGGGAGTCGGCACACGATCTCGCGGAAGAGCTGCGGTGGGTCCGGGAGAGCACGCCGCCGCCTGGGCCCAAGCGACAGTGGCCGGCGCTCGTGGGCATTGCTGCTGCCGCTGCAGGAGCGGCTGGCATCGCCCTCTGGACGCGATCACCCGATCCTCCGGTGGATCGAGTGGCCCGTCTCTCCATTCCTCTGCCGGCGGGGAAAGCGGCCGGGGACCCCGACAGCGTGGTCTGGGGCGGGATTTCGAATGTGGCCTTCTCGCGGGACGGAATGCAGATCGCATATTCCGCCGCCGTCGACGGAAGACGGCAGATCTACGTGCGTCGCCTGGATGCAAAAGAGGCCGTGCCGGTCGCCGGGTCTGAAGGCGGTGTCGGCCCGTTCTTCTCGCCGGACGGGCAGTGGATCGGGTTCGCCACTCTCGCGCATTTGAAAAAGGTGGAAGTCGCCGGAGGAACCGCGCAACTGATCTTCGGCGGGCTTATGGGGACGGGACGCGGCGCCGCCTGGGCCGACGATGGCACGATCTACTTCAACCGGGCGCCGAGCAGCGGGATCTGGAAAACGACGGCTGCCGGCGGCCCGCCGCAACGTGTCACCGAGCCCGACCGGGCGGCCGGGGAGAACAGTCATCGCTGGCCGCATCTCCTGCCCGGCGGCAAGCACCTCCTCTTCACCATTCGGACGGAGAACATCCGATCGTTCGACGAGGCGAAGATCGCGGTCCTGTCGCTCGAAAGCGGGAAGTGGAAGGTTGTGCTGGAAGGAGGCACGCAGGGGCGTTACGTGGCAGGCCATCTTCTGTTCGGACGAAACGGCGCGCTGTATGCCGCGCCCTTTGACCTCCAGTCGTTGTCCATCACCGGGGCGCGCCGCCAGGTGATCGACGGCGTGGTGACGAGTCCGAACTCGGGTAGCGTTCACTACAGCGTGAGCGACGAAGGCAATCTGGTCTACCTCGCCGGAGGGGCGGAGAGGGGAAGTACGGAGCTGCTGATGGCCGACGAGGCCGGGAGGTCGCGTCCCGTTGCCACGCTGCCATTCAACGTCGAGTCGCTCGAGATGTCGCCGGACGGCACAAAGATCGCCGTGAAGGCGAGCGCCGCGAATGACGACATCTGGCTCTACGACATCGCCACGGGAGGGCTGTCGCGCTTCAGTCTCGAAGGGGGAGATGAGGGACGGCCGATCTGGACGCCCGACGGAAAGCACATCATCTATGTCAGCCTCGCCCGCGACCGGATTCTGATGCGACCTGCCGACGGAGGCGGAGGAGTCGAAGAAGTCGTCGAGGAGGCCGGCTTGCCTGAATCGTGTTCGCCCGACGGATCGCTCCTCGCCTACTCGAAGCGCGGCGGGAATGCCACGCTCCGCGACCTCTGGATCGTCCTACTCCGCGGCGACAGGACGCCGACGCCGCTCATGCAAACCGAGTTCGTCGAATTTGCTCTGAGGTTCTCACCGAGCGGGAAGTGGATCGCCTACCAGTCGAACGAGTCCGGTACCCAACAGATCTATGTCTCGAGGTATCCGTCGGATGGCCGCCGCTGGCAGGTTTCACTAGAGGGAGGACACCTTCCGCATTGGGCGCCTGACGAACGAGCAATCTACTATCGCCGGGTCGACGATTTCTTCGTCGTTCCGCTGTCGTTCCGAGGCGGGAGCGTGCAGCCGGAGAAACCGCGGCTCCTCTTTTCCATGCCGAAGATCTGGGCGTACGATCTGGCGGCCGACGGATTCCTCCTGGCGCGGAACGTCTCGGAGCTCGGCCCGATCCGGCAGGTCGAGGTCGTCCTGAACTGGAAGCGGGAGCTGCAGCAGTGACGCCCTGGGCGTTCTTACTCCCGCCTGGTGGCGGTGGTGAGAGGCCGCGAGCTCGACCGGAACGTCAGCGGAAGCCCGCCCAGGCGGATTCGGTCCCGGTCGCGCAATTCGACCTCCCCCGCCACGCGCACGTCGTTGACGAACGTGCCGTTCTTGCTCCCCAGATCCTCGAGCGTGATCCGCGCCTCCCCGACCGTGATCCTTGCGTGACGCCGTGAGACACCGGTGAAGTCGATGATCACCGCGCAGTCATCATCGCGGCCGATCACGTTCACACCTGCCGCAAGGCGGTGAATCCGGTCGCCCTCCAACAACCGGGCCGGGAGCGGCCGGGAGGGGAGGTCCGCAGATGACACGAATGCATAGCCGTGGCGGTGAACGGTCCTGATGACGCTCGTGTCCCCGAGCGCAGCCCGGATCTCCCCGACCAGATTCTTCAGATTCGCTTCCTGGACCACCACGTCGGGCCAGAGGCGGTCGCGCAGCTCGAGCTTGCTGACCGCGCGCGGCCGCTCCTCGATGAGGATCTGAAGGAGATCGAAAGCCTTCGGGGCGAGACGGACCGGCTCACCGCGCCGCGTCACCTGGCGTGTCGCGCTGTCGAAGAGGAACTCGCCGAAACGCACCTGCACGCGTACACCTGCCGAAAACCTTCCGATCAGTTACGACCCTGGAGCGACCCGGCACCACGTTGGACGTGCGTGCTGCGCAGCACCGCACCTCGGCCCGTGGCCGAGGCCATTCTAAGCCCGCGGCGACGCGGGCCGAGGGAGGCCTGCTGTGCGGTCGCTCATCCTGTTCCTCGTGTGCCTGTCGTCTGCGGCCGCCGCTTCGGCCGACGATCAGGGCAACCGGTTCCTCGTCGTCCCCATCGATCACCTGCTAACGGAGGAAGTGATCCGTCGGTTTTTCGCCGACTTGCTGCGCCAGGGCGGACTCGGGTATCGGCAGACCGAGGCCGCCGCTTTTCTGGTGCTCGAGGGGGAATCCAGCTACCGCTGCATCTCATGGCCGTTTCTGGGTGAATTACACCGTCAACAGTTCCGCGGCTCGGTCCCCGACGCGACCATCGCCATCGTGCATACGCATCCGGAGGCGAGCCCACGCCCATCGGTAGCGGACGCAAAGACCGCAATCACAACCGGAGTTCCGGTGTTCGTCCTCACCCGGAACAACATTTACGTCGCACTCTCGGACGGGACGATCGAGGCGGTCGAGAAGAACCGCTTCTGGGCTCCGGCGACAAAGCCGGAACGACGCTGCGGCGGCCGCTGAGCGGATTATTTTTTGTCTGGGGAGGCTTGTTGGGGCCATGTTCGACAACCTGCAGGACAAGATGGACCGGGTCTTCAAGACCCTTCGCGGCGAGGCCAGCCTCAACGAGTGGCACATCGACAACGCGCTGAAGGAGATCCGCATCGCGCTGCTCGAGGCCGATGTCCACTTCAAGGTGGTCAAGGACTTCACCAGCCGCGTCCGCGAGAGGGCCGTGGGCGAGGAGGTCCTCACCGCGTTCTCCCCCGCCCAGCAGGTCACGAAGGTGGTCCGGGACGAGCTGCAGGCCCTCCTCGGCGGGAACGAGGTGGGGCTGGCGCTGGTGGGCAGCCCCGCCGTGGTCATGATGACCGGACTGCAGGGCTCCGGGAAGACCACGACCGCGGGCAAACTCGCCCTCCACCTCAAGAACCGCGGCCGGCGTCCCTACCTCGTCCCCTGCGACGTCTATCGTCCCGCGGCCATCGAGCAGCTCCGCATCGTGGCCGGCAACGTGAAGGTGCCGTTCCACGAGATCGGGGAACTTCGCGACCCGATTCAGATCGCGCGCAACGCGGTGCAGGAAGCGCACACGCTCCTCTACGACACGGTCATCCTCGACACCGCCGGCCGCCTCCACATCGACGAGGAGCTGATGCAGGAGCTGACCACGATCCGGAACGACGTCCGGCCGAGCGAGATCCTCTTCATCGCCGACGCCATGACCGGCCAGGACGCGGTGAAGTCGGCCAAGGAGTTCGACGAGAAGCTCGGCGTCACCGGGATCGTGCTGACGAAGCTCGACGGCGACGCCCGCGGCGGGGCGGCCCTCTCCATCAAGTCGGTGGTGAACCGCCCCATCAAGCTCGTCGGCGTCGGGGAGAAGTATGCCGACCTCGACGTCTTCTATCCCGACCGCATGGCCTCCCGGATCCTCGGCATGGGCGACGTCCTCTCGCTCATCGAGAAGGTCGAGGCCGAGGTCGACAAGAAGGAGGCCGAACGCCTGGCCCAGCGGGTGGCCAGGGACAAGTTCACCCTCGAGGACCTCCGCTCCCAGCTCCAGCAGGTCAAGAAGATGGGGCCGATGTCGGCGATCGTGAACATGCTCCCCGGCGTGGCGGGGAAGGTGAAGGACGAGGACATCGACGAGAATGCCATCGTCCGGATGCAGGCCATCCTCGACTCCATGACCGCGAAGGAGCGGGAGTTTCCGCAGATCATCAGCGGCCAGCGGAAGAAGCGGATCGCCAAGGGGTCGGGGACCACGGTGCAGGAGATCAACCGGCTCCTCAAGCAGTACCTGCAGATGAAGAAGATGATGAAGTCCCTCTCCAAGGGGCACGGGGCGCGGCGGTTCGGAAAGATGATGAAAGGCCTGCCGCCGGAGTTCCTGCAGTAGGGCTCGGTTGGATGCGCCGTGTTACCATAGCCATGACCATGGTCACCAAGCCTCCCCTCAAGAGGATCAAGGCTTCCGAGTTCAAGGCCCGTTGTCTTCAACTCATGGACGAGGTCGATCGGACGGGCGAGGAGATCGTCATCACCAAGAATGGTCGTCCGGTGAGCAAGCTCGTCCCGGTGCACGAACGGCCGAAGACGCTTTTCGGAGCGTTGCGGGGCAGTGGAAAGACCGTGGGCGACCTCGTCTCGCCGATCGACGTGGAGTGGGAGGCGGAGCGTTGATCGTGCTGGACACGCACGTCTTGTGGTGGGCCGTTCAGGGTGAGGAATCTCTGGGGCGTGGCAGCCGGAAACTCATTGACGCTGCCCTGGCGGGAGAGGAGCTCGCGGCCTCGGCCATTTCGTTTTGGGAGCTGGCCATGCTCGCAGCCAGGCGACGCATCGAGTTGGCCGTCGACCTTGTGACGTGGCGAGTCGACGTACTCCGGCTCGGAATCGACGAGATTGCGGTCAGCGGCGAGATCGCCATCGCCGCCGCTCGCCTGGAGCGCCTCCACGGCGACCCCGCCGACCGTCTCATCGTGGCCACAGCCCTGGTGGTCGGTGCGCAGCTCGTTACCGCCGACCAGCGGATCCTCCGCTGGCGTAGTCCGCTCCGCCGCCACGATGCGCGCCGGTGACGTTCCGGCGGTTCGGAAGGTGATGCAGGGCCTGCCGCCGGAGTTCCTGCAGGAATCGGAATTCCGACCCCCCTGTTGCTGTTCGACCGACGGCTCCGGTAGGATTGCCGGCCCAACACAGCTAAGGAGCCCTTTTTCAGATGCTTAAGATCCGTCTCCGCCGTGGCGGCGCCACGCATGCTCCCTTCTATCGGATCGTGGTATCCGACTCGCAGAAGACGCCCAGCGCGTCGACCGTGGAGCAGATCGGCCACTACGACCCGAAGAAGAACCCGGTCGACGTGAAGATCGACCGCACCCGCGTCGACTACTGGGTCAGCAAGGGCGCCCAGCTCTCGCCGACCGTCAAGTCGCTGCTCAAGAAACAGAAGTGACACGGAACGTGTCATCCTGAGCCCTGCAAAGGGCGAAGGATCTCCCGCGGGCGAAGGGGATTCGCTACGCTCGGGATGACAGAGTCATGAAAGAGCTGGTCGAGTTCCTCGCCAAATCGCTCGTCGACAGCCCGGACGACGTGCGGGTCCACACCTACGACCGCGAGGACGCCACGGTGATCGAGCTGGAGGTCGCGGAATCGGACCTGGGCAAGGTCATCGGGCGGCAGGGGCGGACGGCCCGGGCCATGCGCACCGTCCTCGCCGCAGCCGGCCAGAAGGCGCGGCGGCGCTACGTCCTCGACATCGTCGACTGAGATGGCCGGCCGCATCGCCGTCGGCGTGATCCGCAAGCCCCACGGCGTTCGCGGCGAGGCGAACGTCGAGTTGTGGACCGACTCGGCCCAGCGTCTCCACGACCTGACGGAGGTCGATCTCGTCTCGCCCGACGAGGCGGCCACGCGGCCGGCGCGGATCGAGAGCGCCCGGGCGCACGCCGGCGGGGCCCTGGTGAAGTTCGCCGGGATCGATTCACCGGAAGAGCTGGGCCCGCTGCGAAACTGGACCATCGAGATCCCGGAGTCGGACGCCCGTCCGCTCGAGCAGAACGAGTATTTTCTTCACGACCTGGTCGGGCTTACTCTGGTCGACTCCGGCGGGACCGTCCGCGGCGTCGTGAAGGGGACCGAAGAGGGCGGCGGCGGCATCCTGCTGAGCGTCGAGGGACCGAAGGGAACGTTCGAGGTTCCTTTCGCCGCCGGCATCTGCACGGAGATCGACCTGGAGAGGAAACGGATCGTCGTGGACCTCCCCGCGGGACTGGATGAGCTCGGCCATGTTGAGGATTGACTTCGTCACGATCTTCCCGCGGATGTTCGATCCCTTTCTCGCGGAGGGTGTGATCGCCCGCGGCATCCGCCAGGGGCTCCTGGATCTCCGGGTGTGGGACCTCCGCGATTTCGCGACCGACCGCCACCGGTCGACCGACGACGAGGCCTACGGCGGCGGGCCGGGGATGGTCATGCTCGCCGAGCCGATTCTCCGCTGCGTCGAGGAAGTGAGGAAGAGCGCCGGTGATCAGACCGTGGCGCCGAAGGTGATCATGACCTCTCCTCAGGGTCGCAGACTCGATCAGGCCACGGCGAGGGAGCTGGCGTCGAAGCGGTGGCTGGTCCTCCTCTGCGGGCGCTACGAGGGGTTCGACGAGCGGGTCCGGCTGGCGCTGCACCCGGAGGAGATCTCCATCGGCGACTTCGTCGTCTCCGGGGGGGAGCTTCCGGCCATGCTCATCGCCGACGCCGCCGCCCGGATGGTGGAGGGGGTGGTGGGAAACGCGGGATCGGTGGAGGAGGACTCCTTCTTCAGGGGCCTCCTCGACTACCCGCACTACACGCGGCCGGAAGAGGTACGGGGGATGCGGGTTCCGGAGATTCTGCTGACGGGGCACCACGAGAACATCCGGAAGTGGCGGAAGGAGCAGGCCCTCCGGCGGACGCTCCGGGACCGACCGGACCTGCTGGAGAAGGCGGAGCTGGACGGGGAGGCGCGGGAGATCCTGAGGCGGATCGAGAATGAATCGGAGTGAACGGTGGTTCTGCCGCGCGTCCAGGTTAGAATGCGCGGTTTTCGCCGCGAAACCTGCGCGAAAGTTCGTTAAGATATCGTTGGAGTCGAGCCATGCCAGAGATCATGAAAATCGTCGAGTCGCGGGAGGCGCGCACGGACATTCCGAACTTCGCGCCGGGCGACACGATCAAAGTCCATGTGAAGGTCAAAGAGGGCGACAAGGAGCGCATTCAGGTGTTCCAGGGCGTCGTCATCTCCCGCAGGGGCGGCGGAGCTCGCCAGATGTTCACGGTGCGGAAGGTGTCGGGAGGGGTCGGAGTGGAGAGGATGTTCCCACTCTACTCGCCTTCGATCGATCGCATCGAGGTGGAACGTCATGGCCGTGTCCGTCGTGCAAAGCTCTACTACCTTCGGGACCTCCGCGGAAAAGCAGCGCGCATCGAAGAGAAGCGCAAAGCCTGAGCCGTCGGCAGACGAGAAGGTTCTCCATTCCCTCTTCGCGGAGCTGGCGCGGGTCGCCGAGATGTCGGTGATCGAGCGCCGGCTTCGCGATTCGGGTTTTCGGGCGATCGCCGGCACCGACGAGGTGGGCCGCGGCTGCCTGGCCGGGCCGGTCGTGGCGGCGGCGGTCATCCTCGACAACGAGCCCACCCTCTTCGGCGTGAACGACTCCAAGCGGGTCGACCCCGCCGGCCGCGTCTCGATCTGCCGGCTCATCCTCCGCCGGGCCCGGGCGGTGGCCCTCGGCGTGGTGGAGCCGCAGACCATCGACCGGATCAACATCCTCCAGGCCAGCAAGCTGGCCATGCTGCAGTCGGTCGAGGACCTGCCGCTCCGGCCCGACGTGCTCCTGCTGGATGCCGTGACCGTGGAGGGGCTGGACATGCCCCAGATCCCCCTGATCGAGGGGGACCGGCGCAGCCTCTCCATCGCCGCCGCCTCCATCGTGGCCAAGGTCTATCGCGATCTGTTGATGGAGTCGTATCATGGGCGTTACCCCGTTTACGATTTCGAGCACAATCGGGGCTACGCCACGGAGGGACACCAGGCGGCGCTGAAGGTGTACGGCCCAACGCCGATACACCGCAAGTCATTCGAAGGGGTGGACGAGCCGATGCTGCTGTTCGGCGAGCAAGAGGAAGATGGCTGTTCAACGCGATAAGGTCATCGCCAGCGCCGAGAAACTGGTCGCCAAGGGGAAGATCGAGCCGGCGATCAAGGAATACGAGCGCCTCCTCGACGACAACCCCAGCGACGTCAACACCCTCAACCGCATCGGCGACCTCTGGGTCCGCATCAACCGCAACGACGAGGCGGTCAAGACCTTCGGGAAGATCGCCGATCATTACGCCCGCGACGGCTTCTTCCTCAAAGCCATCGCCATCTACAAGAAGATCAACAAGCTCGACCCCTCGAAGCTCGACATCTACGCCCGCCTGGCCGACCTTTACGCCAAGCAGGGCCTGGCCATGGAGGCCAAGAGCCAATACCAGGTGCTCGCCGACTACTACCTCAAGCACGGCGACCCCGCCAACGCGCTCAACACCTACCGGAAGATCTCCGAGCTCGACCCGAACTCGATCAACGTCCATGTCAAGCTCGCCGATCTCCACTCCCAGGTCGGGCAGACCGCCGAGGCCCTCAAGGAGTACGACCGCGTCGGGCGGATGCTGCTCAAGCGCGGCATGCTCGACGAGGCGGTGCAGGTCTTCAAGAAGGCCCTGAAGATCGACGCCAAGAATGTCGAGCTGGTCGAGTCGCTCGTCACGGCCCTGATCGAGGCGAAGGACCTGAACAACGCCCAGGCCATCGTCGAACAGGCGCTCCAGACCAACAAGGAGCACCCCCGGCTCCTGGCGCTGTGGGGAAAGATCCTCCTGGCCAAGGGCGATGCCCCCTCGGCCATGAAGGCCCTCCAGCGCGGGCTCGCCGCCGACGAGAACGATCCCCTGGTCCGCGAGTCGCTCGCCGACCTCTACCTCCGCCAGAACAACGCCGACAGCGGCCTGGAGATGATCGTGCCGCTCGTGGAGAAGGCCGTTTCGCGCGGCGACCGGGGCACGGCCGTGGACATGCTTCAGCGCGTCCTGCGCGTCGACCAGGGCCATACGCCCACCCTCGAGCGTCTGGTCGCCCTCTACACCCGGCTGAACGAGGAGACGAACATCCTCTCCTCGATGAACAGCCTGGCCGAGGCGCACATCTCGCGCGGCGAGCATGAGAAGGCGGCCGCGGTCCTCGATCGCCTCATCCAGCGTGAGCCGCAGAACGCACAGCACCGCAACAAGCTCCAGTTCGTCCGTTCGCACCTCGGCGGCGCCGAGGCCGCCGCCCCCCCCATCCGCCCCAAGACGGTCGATCTCCCCGTGCCGATGGAGGTCCAGGAGCCGGAGCCGACCTTCGATGAATCTCCCGAGATTTCCCTCGGGGACTCCGGGCCGGCGATCGATCTCGACTTCTCGCCGGAGGCGCCGGCCGCCCCGACGCCGGCCATCATCCCGGCGGTCGAGCTCGCCGCGATGGAGAGTGACGTCGAGGGCGGCGAGGACATCGATTTCATCACCGAGCACCTGACCGAGGCCGAGGTCTTCGCCAAGTACGGCCTGGCCGAGAAGGCCATCGAGCACCTGCGAGCGGTCATCGAGCGCTCGCCGAAGCACGGCCCCGCCTACGACCGGCTGTTCCGCATTCAGCTCGACGAAGGCAACGTCGACGAAGCGCGCGCCACCGCCACCGAGTACATCGGCATCCTGGAGGAGAAGGGCGACTCGGCCGGCGTCGATGCCGTACGCAACGAGTTCATCAGCAGCGGCCACGCCCTGACCGCCCCGACGCGCAAACTCGCCCCGGCGCCCTCCGAGAAGAAGGCGCCGGAGCCGCCGGCCGCGGTGGAGAGCAGTGTCGATCTCGATGCCGGCCTGCCCCCCCTCGAGATCGAGATGGAGCTCGAGGAGCCGGCCGCGGAAGAGGCACCGCCCGCCGAGATCGAAGAGATCGAGACCGCGCCGGAGCCGGCCGCGGAAGAGGCGCCTGCCGAGGTCGACGAGATCGAGATCGCCGCGGAGTCGGAGCAGGAGACCAAGCTCGACGAGACGCCTGCCGCGGCCGAGGAGCCGTTCTACGGCGTGGAAGCTCTCGGCACGACCGCCGCGGAGCCGAGCGCCGAGGAGCTCGCCGAGGTCGACTTCTATCTGGAGCAGGAGCTGTTCGACGAGGCCCGCAGCCGGCTCGACAATCTGGCCACGGCGTACCCGGATCACTCCGATCTCGAGGCACTCCGCGAGCGAATCGAAGCCGCGGCTGCGGCTCCGCCGCCGCCCAAGCCGGCGACGCCTCCGGAACCGGCGCCCGCGCCGCAGCCGAAGGCACCCCCCCCTCCCCCGAGCCGGCCGCCCATCCTCTCGCGCGACGAGATCGAGAGCGAGATCCTCTCGGCCCTTCCCGACGACGACGAGGAGTTGATCCCGGCCCCGGCGCCTCCCCCACCCCCCGCCGCCCCGCCACCCCCCCCGCCACCCATGGCCGCCACTCCGGTGCAGGAGGAGAACCTCTTCGCCGACGAGGACGACTTCTTCGATCTGGCGGCCGAGCTCGAGTCGGAGCTGGACGGCGACGAGGTGGTGTCGCTGTCGGAAGAGGAGCAGTCCCTCGAGGAGATCTTCAAGGAGTTCAAGAAGGGCGTCGAGCAGCAGCTCGACAGCGAGGACTACGACACGCACTACAACCTCGGCATCGCCTACAAGGAGATGGGGCTGATCGACGAGGCTATCGGCGAGTTCCAGCTCGCCTCGAAGGACCCGAAGCGCGCCGTCGAGTGCGCGTCGATGCTCGGGCTCTGCTTCCTTGAGAAGGGCATGCCCCAGCTCGCCATCAAGTGGTATCGCAAGGGGCTGGAGATGCCCGAGATCACCGAGGACGAGCACATCGGGCTCCTCTACGACCTCGCCGCGGCGCAAGTCGAGATGGGCGACACCGAGAGTGCCCAGAAGGCCTTCATGGAGGTCTACGGCATCAACTCGAACTACCGCGATGTCGTCAGCCGCATCAAACAGCTCGAAGACGCGAGAAAATGACGATAATCTCTGTATTGCCATGAATCGCACGATCGAGTCGGCTCTTCGCTTCGTGAACCTCACCACCTCCGGACTGCTCGCCGGATCCCTCGGATTCGGCGGGGCGGCGCTCGTGCCGGGATGGAAGGACGAGCTGCCGCACAGGATGCGGCCCATCGACTCCACCGGCTATTTCGACGCCATCGGACCGCTGGCCCTCGGCACCGCCGTCACCCTTGCCATCGCCACGCGCGGCGAGCACCCGGTGAAACGCATGCTCGACGCGGCCTCGGTCATCGGGTTGGCCGGCGTCCTCGCCTCCACGATCATGGTCACGGTGCCGATCAACCGCGAGCTCGAACAACAGCCGGCCACCGACTATCCGAGCGAGAAATCGCAGTCGCTCGTCAAGAACTGGTCCCGCGCCCACTCCGTGCGCACCATGCTGGGGATCGGCGCCTTCATCTGCGCCACCGCCGCCTCGGTCACCGGCCGGCGCCGCTAGCGGAAGTGGTCCCACCCCCGCGGCTCCAGCACCTTCGCCTCATCGCCGTCGAGGATGAGCACGCGCCGGCCGGCCGTGATCCGGCCGATCCTGTACACCGGCCGCCCGGCTCGTGAGCTGAGCTCCGACTCGCGGAGCGAGGAGGTGAAGAGGAGCGCGAATTCTTCGCCGCCGTGGAGCACCGCGTCGCGCACGTCGATGCCGAGGGCCGGCGCCGATCCCTGCAGATCGGGGAACAGCGGAATGCGCTCCCGCTCGATCTCCGCCCCGCACTGCGACGCCTCGCAGAGGTGGTGGAGGTCGGTGGAGAGGCCGTCCGAGACATCGATGCAGGCGGTGACCTCGGCGATGCCGGCGAGGGCGATCCCCAGCGCCGTCTCCGGTTCGGGATCGAGATGGCGCCGGATGGCGGAAAGGGCGAACTCGCGATGAGCGAAGACGACCTCGCGCGGCGCCTCCCCCGTCGCGCTCCATCCCTGGCGGACCAGCGCCAGCCCCGCCGCCGCCCCGCCGACAGGCCGGGAGAGGTAGATGCCCTCACCCGGCCGGGCGCCGCTGCGGAGCAGAGGACGCCCCGACAGCCTCCCCGCCGCCGTGATGGCCACGATCAAGGTCTCGGAGCGCGAGAGGTCGCCGCCGACGATCTCGACGCCCTGCTCGCGGGCGGCGGCGGCCAGCGATTCGAGAAAGGCATCGAGCTCCGGCATGAACCAGGGGGGCAACGCCAGCGCCAGCAGCGCCCAGGCCGGGCGGGCACCCATGGCCGCCAGGTCGGAGAGGTTCACGGCGAGGCTCTTCCGGGCGATGAACCGGGCCGGCGTGGTGCGGGTGAAGTCGACGTTCTCGACGAGCATGTCCGTGGTGACGACGTCCTCTCCGAGCACCGCCGCGTCGTCGCCGATGCGCGGCGAGAAGAGCTGCCGGAGCCGCCGGACGATTTCGTCTTCGTTCATCACGGCTTCCGTCGCGGGATCTCGCTCGTGACGGCGACGACCGGCGCGAGCGGCCGCACGAACGTCTCACCGCGGTAGACCACCGCCTCCAGGAAGAGACCCGACGGCGGCGCCGTGGGAGAGAAGTTCGGCGCGCCAGGTCTCAGCATCGCGCCGAGCGCCTCCGGCTCGAGGTTGCCGCGCCCGACCTCCACCAGCGCGGCGACGAGCTTCCGCACCATCTTCCAGAGGAAATGGGAGGCCGCGATCCTGACCACGATCAGATCGCCCGCCTCCGCGATCTCGAACGACTCCACCACCACGGTGCGCGACTCTTCCTGCCGGAGGCGCTTGTCGGCGAAGGCGCCGAAATCGTGCCGCCCTGCGACGTGCGCCGCGGCGCGGCGCATGGCCCCGGCGTCGAGCGGGTCCTTGATCCACCAGACGAACGGTTTGGCCAGCGCCGTCCGCCGGCGGGAGATCTGGTAGAGGTAGACGCGGGAGACGGCGTCGTGACGAGCATGAAAGCCGTCTCCGATGCGCGAAGCCTGAAGGACGTGGATGTCGTGCGGCAGGAGGTCGTTGAGCTTCCGCGAGATCTGCACCGGATCGGCGGCGTTGCGGATGCGGAGGTGCGCGACCTGGCCGGAGGCATGCACGCCCGCGTCCGTCCGCCCCGCCCCACCGATGCCGGCCTCGCCGAAGAGCTGTGAGGCGGCGCCGATCAGCCGTCCCTGGACCGTTTTCTGCGTGTTACCCTGCGCCTGCCATCCGGAGTATCGAGTGCCCTCGTACTCGATCGTCAGCTTGTAGGTCGGCATGCGGCCCGCGTCATATCAGATTCTCGGAGACCTTCTCATCGTGGTCTGGAATGACGGCCACGAATCATACTACCCGCTCGAAGAGCTGCGCCGCGCCTGCCCCTGCGCGGCGTGCTCGGGCGAGCCCGACCTCTTCGGCCGCACGGCGATGGGTCCCAAGCCCGTCTACCGTCCCGAGTCGTTCCGGGTCCGCGACATCGAGGCGGTCGGCAACTACGCCCTCCAGCCGAACTGGGCCGACGGCCATTCGTACGGGATCGTGACCTTCGAGAGGCTGCGAGCGATGTGTCCGTGCGGGGAGTGCCGCTGACGAGCACCGCCCCCCTCCGCTCCAGCGCTTCGGGAACATGCTCGATGCCGGGGATCCGCCCCGCGGTGAAGGTCGGATAACGCGCTACGCGGCGTCCGCGGGCCGCGATCGCGCCGCATAACGGTTTACGCGACCGCCGCGCTCCGTTGCCGTAGCGGGCTTGCCGGCCCCTGCCGCGGTGATGGGGTCGTGCTCTGGACGCCCTTTCCTGGACCAAGGACCTCGTGCGGCGGCAGCGCCGGCGTGTCTGCCTGAGGGCTTCGTCTTGCCTCGGCCTCGACGCCGTTCGCAGCCCGCTCGACCCCGCCCACGGGCGCGCCGGTTACTCGACACCGCGCCACGACAAGTCACGGCCAAGTCAGTCGGAATCGCAGGAAAAGAGATGCGGTATGCTGCTGTCGAATTCAAAGTTGGGCGGACACGAAGGACGACCGTGGTAGAGGCCAGCAGGTTTCAATGTTGGTGGGGACGCTTGGAAGGCACGCGCGTGCTCGTCATGAAGCGCGA
>DATLEX010000169.1:0-4191 GCA_035525045.1 Thermoanaerobaculia bacterium
GCAGGCGATGTTCGTGACCTTCTTCGTGGTGAACATCTACCTCCTGCTCAGCGGCCTCTTCACGCCGATCGACAGCATGGCGCCGTGGGTGCAGGCGGTCTCGCAGCTCAACCCGGTGCGGCACTTCGTGACCATCGCCCGGGCCATCCTGGTCAAGGGCGCCGGTCTGCGCGAAGTGGCCCAGCCGATGGGGATCCTGGTGATCTTCGCCGTGGTGATGGTGACGCTGGCGGTCGGGCAATACAGGAAGCGGAGCGCGTGACGGACCGGATGAGGGGGCGTGTCGCGCGACGAAGGGCCCTCACCCGGCGCTTCGCGCCACCCTCTCCCGCAAGCGGGAGAGGGCTCGGGATGACACCGGTTTTACAGGATGTACCTCGACAGATCCTCGTTCTTCACCACGTCGGCCAGGACGCGCTGAACGTAGGCGGCATCGATCGTCACCTCCACGCCGCGCATCTCGCTGGCCTCGAAGGAAAGCTCGTCGAGCAGGCGCTCCAGGATCGTGTGCAGGCGCCTGGCCCCGATGTTCTCCGTCTTCTCGTTGACGATGGCGGCGTAGCGGGCGATCTCGGCCGTGGCGTCGTCGTTGAAGGTGAGGCTCACCCCCTCCGTGCCGAGGAGGGCCGTGTACTGCATGGTCAGCGCGTTGCGCGGCTCGCGCAGGATCCGGACAAAATCGGCCTCGGAGAGCGAATCGAGCTCGACGCGGATCGGGAAACGCCCCTGGAGCTCGGGAATGAGGTCGCTCGGCTTCGAGACGTGGAACGCCCCCGCGGCGATGAAGAGGATGTGGTCGGTCTTCACCATCCCATACTTGGTGTTGACGGTGGTCCCCTCGACGATGGGAAGCAGATCGCGCTGCACGCCCTCGCGCGAGACGTCGGGGCCGCCCGTGGACTGCTGCCGCCCGGCGATCTTGTCGAGCTCGTCGAGGAAGACGATGCCGCTCTGCTCGACGCGCTCGATGGCCTCGCGGGCCACGTACTGCTGATCGACCAGCTTCTCCGCCTCCTCGGCGATCAGGATCTCCCGCGCCTCGCCCACGCTCATCTTCTTGCGCCGGGAACGCCCGCCGAAGAGGCCGGGGAGCATGTCCTTCACGTTCACCCCCATCTCCTCCACCCCCTGCGGCGTGAAGATCTCGAAGGAGGGGAACGACTGTTCCTTCACGTCGACTTCGATGTCCCGCTCCTCGAGCCGTCCCTCGTCGAGCCAGCGGCCCAGCTTCTCACGCGTATCGGTGGAGGGCTCCTCGGCCGGCGGCGCGGCAACGAAGGCCGGCCGCGCCGGGGCATGGCGGGAGTCGGGGAGGAGGATGTCGAGGATGCGCTCGCGGGCGTTGTGCTCCGCCGTCGAACGGACCTGCCGGTTCTTCTCCTCCTTGACCAGCTTGACGCCCAGCTCGGTGAGATCGCGGACGATCGACTCCACGTCGCGCCCGACGTAGCCGACCTCGGTGAACTTGGAGGCCTCGATCTTCAGGAAGGGCGACCGGGTCAGGCGGGCCAGGCGACGGGCGATCTCGGTCTTCCCGACGCCCGTGGGGCCGATCATGATGATGTTTTTCGGCGCGATCTCGTCGCGCAGGTCGGGCGCCAGTTGCTGCCGGCGCCAGCGGTTGCGCAGGGCGATGGCCACGGCCCGCTTCGCCGCGCGCTGCCCCACGATGTACTTGTCCAGCTCGCGGACGATCTCCCGCGGCGTCAACCGCTCGCCCGACCCCTCGTCCTGCTGCGCGCTGAGCTGAATGGCCATGTCAGAGGGTCTCGACGGTGATGTTGTCGTTCGTGTAGATGCAGATCGACGCCGCCACCCGCATGGCTTCGGCGGCGATCTCCGCGGCCGTCATCGGCGTGTGCTTCATCAGGGCCCGCGCGGCAGCCAGCGCGAAGGAGCCGCCCGACCCGATGGCCAGAATGCCGTCGTCGGGCTGGATCAGGTCGCCGGTCCCCGAGATCAGGAACGCCTTCTCGTTGTTGGCAACGATGAGAAAGGCCTCCAGTTGCCGGAGGTACTTGTCCATCCGCCAGTCCTTCGCCAGCTCGACCACGGAGCGCTCCAGGTTGCCCCGATACTCTTCGAGCTTCCCCTCGAAGCGGGAGAAGAGCGCGAAGGCGTCGGCGGCCGACCCGGCGAACCCCGCCAGGATCTTGTCGTGATACATGCGCCGCACCTTGGCCGCGCCATGCTTCATGACCGTGTTGCCGATCGTCACCTGCCCGTCGCCGGCGATCGCCACCTGCCCGTCGCGCCGGACGCAGATCACTGTCGTGGCGTGCATGACCGCCTCGCTCATAGGCGCCGAATCGTATCAGACGAATTCAGGCGGGACCGGCGCCTCGATCCGGCCGAGCTCGGGGTGCTCCAGCCGCCAGGCGTGGAGCATCAGGCGGGGCGCGTTGATCGTCGAGCCGTAGCGGCGGTCGCCGGCCACCGGATGGCCCCTCGAGGCGAGATGAACCCGGATCTGGTGGGTCCGGCCGGTGCGGATCCCGACCTCCGCCAGCGTGCCGTACGCAACCGCACGAAGCGGCCGCACGATCGTTGCCGCCTGCTTTCCCCGCACCGGGATCTCGATCGTCAAGGGCCGATCGAGGACCCCTTCGACGACGGCGAGGTAGGTCTTCCGGATCTCTCCGGAGGCGAAGAGCGCCGAGAGCCTCGCGGCCGCCTCCCGGGAGCGGGCGAAGAGAACGGCGCCGCTGGCCGGCGTGTCGAGCCGGTGCACGAGGAAAATGGTGCGGTACTCCGCTCGCACCAGGTCCTCGAGCGAGACCCGGCTCCGCTCGCGCGCCGGCTGCGTGGGAAGCCCGGCCGGCTTATCCACCGCGAGCCACTCCGGCGTGATGGCCAGAACTGGGAGCTCCACGGCGGGATCGGAGAGAAGAAGGACCTCGTCACGCTCGCCGACCTCGCGCGAAGCGATGGCCACCCGTCGCCGGTTCACCTGCACGCGGCCGGCCGCGATCTGCTCGCGCGCCTTCCGGCGGGAGATGCCGAGCCTGGAGGCGAGGGCGAGGTCGAGGCGCATGAGGGTGTGGTCGTGCCCTCTCCCGCTTGCGGGAGAGGGTGGCGCCAAGCGCCGGGTGAGGGCTCGATGTTTCCGCGAATCACGCCCCCCTCATCCGGCGCTTCGCTGCGCTCAGGGCCACCTTCTCCCCCGCGGGGCGGGGGAGAAGGCACAGCCAGATTACTTCGAGGCCTTCTTCTGGGTGGCCGCCTCGCCGCCCTCGATGACGGTCAGCTCGGGGCCGCCGATGCCGAGGGCGCGGCGGACCTTGGACTCGATCTCCGAGAGCAGGTCGGGGTTCTCGGCGAGGAACTGCTTGGCGTTCTCGCGTCCCTGCCCGAGGCGCATGTCGCCATAGGAAAACCAGGAGCCCGACTTCTCGACGATGCGATTCTCGAGGCCGATGTCGAGCAGCTCGCCGGTCTTGGAGATGCCCTGGCCGTAGCCGACGTCGAACTCGGCCTGGCGGAACGGGGCGGCGCACTTGTTCTTGACCACCTTGACCTTGACCCGCGAGCCGATGACTTCCTCCCCCTCCTTGATCTGGGTGGTGCGGCGGATCTCGAGGCGGACCGAGGCGTAGAACTTCAGGGCCCGGCCGCCGGTGGTGGTCTCGGGGTTGCCGAACATGACCCCGATCTTTTCACGAATTTGATTGATGAAAACGAGGCACGTTTTTGATTTCGAAACGATGCCTGTTAATTTGCGCAGCGCCTGCGACATCAGCCGGGCGTGAAGGCCGACGTGGCTGTCGCCCATCTCTCCTTCCAGCTCCGCGCGCGGCACGAGCGCGGCGACCGAGTCGATGACGATGACGTCGATCGCGCCCGACCGCACCAGCACCTCGGCGATCTCCAGCGCCTGCTCCCCGCTGTCGGGCTGCGAGACGAGGAGGTTGTCGACGTCGACGCCGAGCTTCGTCGCGTACTCGGCGTCGAGCGCGTGCTCCGCATCGATGAATGCTGCGAGTCCGCCACCTTTCTGCGCCTCAGCGACGACCTGCAGCGACAGTGTCGTCTTTCCGGATGACTCCGGCCCGACGATCTCGACGACCCTGCCGCGCGGCACGCCGCCGACGCCGAGCGCCGCGTCGACGCCGATCGAGCCGGTGGAGATCGCGCTGACGGCGGCGAACTCCTTCGCGCCGAGGCGCATGATCGCCCCCTTGCCGAACTGCC
>DATLEX010000170.1:0-6850 GCA_035525045.1 Thermoanaerobaculia bacterium
GATCCAGTTCGAGGAGCCGCCGGTCATCACCCCCGAGCAGTCGGAGGAGTGGTCGGCGGAGATCCCGGGGTTGGGAGAGGTGCAGATCGTGATCGATCCCGCCGCCGGCCGCCCGCCGTCGGAGAGCGACGACGATGACGAGCCGTTCGAGCTGAGCCAGGAGGATCGCGACGCGATCGACCGGCAACTCGAAGAGGCGAAACGGCAGCTCGAGGAACTGCGGCGCAAGCTTCCGCCGCCCGTCCAGCCGGAGATGCGGCTGCCACCTGGCGACGACCGCGATGGGGATGACCGCGGCCTGGAGAAGGCCAGGCGGGCCAAGGGAAAAGGCAAGGGGAGAGACTGAAGGCGCCCTGCGTTACCCGGCGATCCGCCTGGCCACTTTTCGGGCCGCGCTCTTGCTCGCTCGCTTGACGCCCTTTTTCTTCCCGCCGCGCAGGGCGGCCAGGGCCGTCACCGCCGTGGCCGTGGAGATGACGACGATGGTCGCGGCGCGCTCCTTCTCCTCGCGGGTCATGGCATTCCAGCGATTCAGGAGCCGGGTCACGGCGTTCTCCTTCGTGCCGTGAGCGCCGGCGAGCTTGCGGGCCACGGCGTCGATAGCCTTGATCGTCGCGTCGCGGAGCAGCGGCTCGAACATCAGAGCGTTCATGCGACCCCCATCGTACTACTGCCCGGTGAAGACTGGGCTCTTCGGGGCTCAGGGCTCAAGGCTCACGTCCCGCACGGTCCGACCTCCGGCACGGGCCCCGGCGGGTCCACGGCGCCGAGCTGGCGTCGCAGCGCCTCCATCCTTTCCTTCAACTCGCGGACCATGCGCGGGCTCGATGCGGCGAGGTTCCTGGTCTCGTCGGGGTCGGCGCGGAGGTCGTACAGCTCGTACTCGACGGGGCGCTCCCAGAACTCGATCAGCTTCCAGCGCTCGGTCCTGATCCCGCGGTGCTTGCGCGCGCAGTGGTCGTAGTCGGGATACTCGTGGAACTCGTAGTAGAAGGCGTCGCGCCAGGCGATCTTCTTTCCATCGAGCAGGGGGAGGAAACTCCGTCCCTGCATCGACGGCGGGATGGTGATGCCGGCGATCTCCAGCAGCGTCGGCGCGACGTCGACGCTGATGACGAGGGAGGAGTCGGTCCTCCCCGATTCGATCCGCTCGGGCCAGCGGACCAGCATCGGTACGCGGATGGAGGCCTCGTACATCAGGCGCTTGTCGTAGAGGCCGTACTCGCCGAGGAAGAAGCCGTTGTCGGAGGCGAAGACGACGACGGTGTTCTTTATCAGGTCGCTGCTGTCGAGGAGATCGAGGGCGCGGCCGACGTTCTCGTCGACGCTCAGGAGCGTCCGGTAGTAGTTCTTCACCAGCTCCTGGTAGTTGCGGCGCTTCCGTTCCTCGGGCGGGAACGACTCGGGGACGCCGCGGGCCTTGAAGTCGGGCATGTCGGCGATGGCCATCTTCGCCCGGCGGAGCGCGTCGCTGTCGAGCCGGTCTTCGTACGTCCGCGGGAGCGGGATGTCGATGCCGGCAAAGGCATCCTCGAACCGCTTCGCCGGAACCCAGTTGCGATGCGGCGACTTGAAGTGCATCAGGAGGAGAAAGGGGCGTTCCGGCGGCCGCGTTCGGAGGAACTCCAGCGTCTGGTCGCCGACCACGTCGTCGGCGTGGCCGCGCATCTTGACGTGCACGCCATTGGCGATCATGGCCGGATCGAGGTACGGCCCGCCGCCGCCGGGGAGGACCGCCCACTGGTCGAAGCCGGTGGGGATGGAGCGCAGGTGCCACTTTCCCATCAGGCCGGTGTAGTAGCCGGCTCGCTGCATGAGCTGCACGAACGTCGGCTGCTCGTCGCGCAGGCCGCCCTGGTTGAGGAACGGCTCGCCGAAGCCGTTGGTCGTCACGCCGTGGACGTGCTCGTAGACGCCGGTCAGGAAGGTGGCCCGGCTCGGCGCGCAGAGCGAGCTGGTGACGAAGAACTCGTCCAGCCGCGCCCCCTCCGCGCCGATGCGGTCGATGTTCGGCGTGCGCAGGATCTCGTTCCCGTAGATGCTCAGCGCGTCCTTCCGCTGATCGTCGGTCATGATGAAGAGGACGTTCGGGGCGTTGCGGGGGATGGGGCGGGGCTGGGCGAGCGCCTTCGCTCCGATCGCCGCCGCGGCGAGGGTCTTGATTGCCGTTCTGCGGGAGACTCTCATCGCCGCCTCCCCACCGTCTCCGGCCAGCGCACCACGACGTGCACGGGAGGGGAGGCGGCGTCCTCGTCGCGCTCGACAAGGACGAGGCGCGCGCCGTCGGGGAGCGCCTCGAAGGCGTCGATCAATTTGTGGTGCGTGAACAGCAGCCGCGGCTCGTCGAACCCCGTCACGGTACGCGCGCGGGCCAGACGGCCGGCGAGCGACTCCCCCTCGATCAGCTCCATGACCAGGTAATCGACGCCGTTCTCGTGGCCGGTGTCGTAGAGCGTGCAGATGTGGGGATGGTTGAGCTGGGAGATCGTCTTCGCCTCGCGTTCGAGCCGGAGGCGGAACTGGGCGTCTGCCGCCAGCTCGGCGGGGAGCACCTTGATGGCCACGCTGCGTTCCAGGCGCGTGTCACGGGCCCGGAAGACTTCTCCCATGCCGCCTGCGCCGATCGGCGCGACGATCTCGTACGGCCCGAGGCGCGTTCCGCTCTGCAGGGTCATCGTGTGGGGTCAGGATAGTCGTGCACACCCGCGGGCGAAAGGCCTCCTCCGCTCGACCGGCTGGCCCTCACCACAGACGCACGCCGGACCGCCCGGCCGCGGCGCGCAGCGGCCCGTCGCCGCACGCCAGGACGAGCTTTCGTCGCTGAGCCAGCTCGAGATAGGCCGAGTCGTAGACGGAGAGCTGATGCGTCGACGCCAACTCCGGCAAGCGCGAGAACGCCAGCGAGGCCATTTCGTGGTCGATGCGAAACCGGAGGCGCGCCAGCCATTCCAGCGCGATCTGGCGTTCGGCCTCGGTGAGCTTTCGCCGGCGCGCGAGGACGGTGAGAGCGTTGGCCACTTCCAACGGCCAGAGCGCGGGCACTTCGAGTGTGGCGCCCGCGGCGATCGCGTCGAGCATCGCCTCGGTTTCGCTCGTCGCCTGCGCGGGATGCACCCACCCGATGGCGACCGAGGCATCGGCGATGAAGGCGTCGATCACAACCTCCCCTTGTCGATGGCGGCCCGCACCTCGCGGTCGGAGAGCTTGGCTTTCGATCTTCGGCGGATCCTTTGTTGCAGCTCTCGAAGGCCCGTCACCGCCCGCTGGACGTCGTCGAAACGTTGAACGCCTTCCGGCACCACGCGCGCCACGGGCCTGTCGTGGCGGGTGATGACGATCTCTTCCCCCTTGGCGACGCGGTCGAGCAGCTCCCCAAAACGGGTCTTGGCCTGGAACGCCGTGAATTTGCGCATGAGTTGACTAGTCGACGACTAGTCTAACATGCCAGCGCCGAGTGCTCGGTCAGGCCAGCGCCGCCTTCACCCGCTCCGGCGTCATCGGCAGCCGGTAGATCCGCACGCCGGTGAGATCGAAGAAGGCGTTGGCGATCGCGGCTCCCATCGGGACGATGGCCGGCTCGCCGCCGCCCTGCGGGGCGAGGTCGTCGTTGGCGACGAGCACCGTCTCGATCTTCGGCATCCAGGAGAAGCGGGGGATCTGGTAGGTGGAGAGGTTCTCGTCGAGGATCTTCCCGCCGCGGAAGCTCAGCTCCTCGCGCAGCACGTAGCCGAGGCCCATGGCCACGCATCCCTCCATCTGCATCTTCGCCCCCTCCGGGTTGACGACGATGCCCATGTCCTGTGCGGCGACGACTCGCTTGACCGTGATCTGACCGGTGGAGCGATCGACCGCGACCTCCGCCGCGAGCGCGCAGTACGTGCCGGAGTCGATGGCGACGGCGATGCCCCGTCCCAGCTTCGACGGTCCCGCCGCCGCCTTCCAGCCGAGTGCGCCGGCCGCCGCCTTCAGGACGTTGCGCGCGCGCTGGTCGGAGGTGTTGCGGAGGCGGAACTCCAGCGGATCGGCCTTCGCCTCCGCAGCCATGACGTCGATCTGCGACTCGCGGGCGAAGACGTTCGTCCCCGCGCCCGGAGCGCGCCACGGTCCGACGGCGAACGGGTGCATTCTCCCTCCCGGAGTGCCGCGGCCCATGTACGAGCGCACGCGCGCGTTCGGCACGTCGTAGAGCACCTCCGCCGCGCGGTCCCCCGCCGCGTAGACGTTGTAGTCCCACAGGGTGATCTTCCCGTCGCCGTCGATGGCCGAGGCGATCCGCACCACCGCGGCGGGACCGAAGGTGTCGTAGAAGAACTCCTCGCCGCGCGTCCACGCCACCATCACCGGCCTGCCGGTGATGCGGGCCAGCCGCGCCGCCTCGAGGGCCTGGCCGCTGGCGCTCTTCCCCCCGAAGCCGCCGCCGATGAACGGCGTGATCACGCGGACCTGCGTCTCCTCCATCCCCAGCGCATCGGCCAGCCGCGCCCGCGTGCCGAACGGGCTCTGCGTCCCCGCCCACACCGTCAGCTTGCCGCCCTTCATCTCCGCGGCGGCCGTGTGCGTCTCCACCGGCGCATGCGCGAGATACCCCGTCCTGTACGTCCTCTCGAATCTCCGTGGTCCGCCGGCAGCGAGGTCGCCCCGCGTGACTCTCACGTCCGGCTCCGGCGCGTTCTTCAGGAAGTACTCGCCGACCGACTCGGTGTCGAACGCCGCCTTCGGCATGTCCCACTCCGCCTTGATCCGATCGAGCGCGCGGCCGGCCATCTCCGGATCGGCGTGCAGCACGGCCACGAGGCCGTCCTGCTCCACGACCGTGACGCCCGCCATCTCCTTCGCCTTCGACAGGTCGAGCGACTTCCGCGTCGCGCCGTGCACGGGCGGGCGGAGGATGCGGGCGTGAAGCATGCCGGGGAGGCGCACGTCTCCGGCGAACTGCGCGGCGCCGGTAACCTTCTCCCGCCCGTCGAGCCGCTTGGTCGGTTTCCCCATGACCTTAAACTCTTTGACCGAGCGGAGCACGGCCTTCTCGTCCACCAGCCGTGCGATCTGCTTCCCGCGCGCAAGCTCGCCGTACGGCACCCTGCGGGAGGGATTGCCGGCGACCGACACGGCGCCGTTGGCGGCGACGACCTTCTCGCGGCCGACGCCGAGCTTCCTGGCCCCGAGGTCGGTCAGGACCATGCGCGCCTCGGCCGCGGCGGCGCGGAGGGCCGGACCGTACATCCGCGTGGAGAGCGAGCCCCACGTCCCGGCGTCCCACGGCACCTGGTCGGTGTCGCCCATGACCATGGTGATCGAGTCGAGCGAGACGCCCAGCTCCTCCGCGGCCATCTGCGCCAGCGAGGTGTGGATGCCCTGGCCCATCTCCACCTTCCCGGAGAAGATGGTCACGTGCCCGTTCTCGTCGATGCGGAGGTAGGCGTTGAGGTCCTCCGGGTAGGGGCGGCGCTGGCCGAAGAGGTCGGCCGGCTTCGAGGTGACGAGCACGATGATCCCCCCGCCGAGGAGCTTGACGAAGGAGCGGCGGTCGACGGCTCTCATCGCGCACCCCCGGTCCGCTTCGCCGCATCCTCGATCGCGGCGACGATCCTCTGGTGCGCGCCGCAGCGGCAGAGGTTGTCGTCCATCCCCTCGACGATGGCCGCCCGCGAGGGATTCTTCTGCTGCTCGATCAGCGCGTAGGCGTTCATGATCATCCCCGGCGTGCAGAAGCCGCACTGCAAGGCGCCGTGGTCGATGAAGGCCTGCTGGAGCGGATGGAGGCGGCTGTCGGTCTCGAGGCCTTCGATGGTGAGGACTTCTTTTCCTTCGATCCCGGCGAGCGTGGTCTGGCAGGAGCGGACGGCTTCCGAACCGACGGCGACCGTGCACGAGCCGCAGATGCCGAGGCCGCATCCGTACTTCGTGCCGGTCAGCTCCAGGTCGCCGCGCAGGACCCACAGCAGCGTCCTGTCGTCCTCGGTGTTCAGGGTGACGGGATTCCCGTTCACTCGAAAGCGGATCGTTCGCTTCATCGGCGGACCTCCCTGATCGGCGAGATGTTAGTGCAATTTGGGGCAGTTGACGAAGACCACGAAGGCCGCCAGCACTGCCGCGACGGCGAGGGAGGTGAAGACACGCTTCCTGGCCCGGCGCGTCGTCTCCTCCTGCCACTCGGCGTGCACGGCGGCACGCGCGTCCGCCGCACCGCGGCGGAGCGGAGGCGGCTCCGCGAGCGTCTCGGCGCACTTCGTTTCGAGCCACCGCTGCAGGGGGAGCTCGGCGCGCCAGCCGTCGAGCTGCCGCACGGCCCGTCGCAGCGTCACCTCGACGACGGCCGTCGCCGCGGGCGCGTCACCGCCGGCCCGCCCGATGGCAAAATCGAGCAGGGGCTCGAAGCTCGTCTCGAAGAAGCGGGAGAAGGCCTCCTCATCGCCGCGGAGAAGCCGCGAAACGAGGATACGATCGTCCACATCGGCGCTCATCAGGCGCAGCATATCGTTGATCTCGAGGAGGTTGGACCATGGCCACCACGTCCGTCAGTCTCCACGCCCGCGGATCGTTCAGGACGGAAGTCCAGGCGGGCTCGCACCGCTTCACCATGGACGAGCCGGAGAGTGCCGGGGGCGAGGGCCTCGGCCCCACGCCGTACGACATGCTCTCCGCGGCCCTCGGCGGCTGCACGGCCATGACCCTGCACTTCTACGCGAAGCGCGAGGGGCTGCCGCTGGAGGGGGTCGACCTCACCGTCTCGCACGACCGCCAGCACGCGAAGGACTGCGCCGACTGCATGAGCAAGAGCGGGTACATCCACCGGTTCCGGGTCGAGATCCGCCTGCACGGAGATTTGAGCGGCGAGCAGCGGGAGACG
>DATLEX010000181.1:0-10210 GCA_035525045.1 Thermoanaerobaculia bacterium
GGTCGGTCCCGGGCCGCCCTCCTGCGGAGCGGCGGCTTCGCGGCGGCACGACACGACGATCAGGGCGGCCGCAGCGTACAAGATGACGAAGGACCGGCTGCTCATATGCGTCCGATGATGATACTGCTAGTTTGTCTGCTCGTGGCACAGCCGGCGCCGGCCCGGCGCCGGGCCGCGGAGCGGTCGATCGTGCCGGCCGGCCACGTCGTGTTCGTCGGTGCGCATCCGGACGACGAAGTGGTGGCCGCGCCGCTTCTGGCCTCCCTCTGCCTCGAGAGCGGCGGAACGTGCTCGTTCCTGGTCCTGACCCGCGGGGAGGGGGGCATCTGCGCCCTGCCGGCGTGCACCCCCGATCTGGGGACGGTCCGGGAGCGCGAGATGCAGGCCTCCGCGGCGATCTTCCGAGGGACGGTCGTGCAGTGGGACCTCCCCGATGTCCTCGATGGCGTTGGATCCGCCTGGTCGGAGAGCGCCGGCGGCCGCGAGGCGCTCCTCCAGCGGATCTCGGAGGCGATCGTAGCCGAGCATCCCGACGCCGTCCTCACCTTCTCTCCGCAGCACGGAACGACCTGCCATCCGGCACATCGCGAGACGGCCGCGCTGGTCATCGAGGCGCTCGCGCGCCTCGGCCCGGGCGCGCCCCCGGTCTACCTCCTCGAAACGACCGTGAGCCTCGAAGACGGCCGTTACCGCTTCGGCGCCGGGGCGGATCCCGCGGCCGTCTTCGACGCCGCAGCGCATTGGTCGTACCTGGTCGAAGTCGCCGCCGCACACCAGAGCCAGTTCACTGCGGCGCAGCTCGGCACTTTCCGCGACACGCTGCCGGACGAGCGGAAGGTCTGGATTGTGCGGAGCCCCGCCGCGGGGCGGCCGCT
This sequence comes from Thermoanaerobaculia bacterium, assembly GCA_035525045.1. Lineage (GTDB taxonomy): Bacteria > Acidobacteriota > Thermoanaerobaculia > Gp7-AA8 > Gp7-AA8 > DATLEX01. The sequence goes on from DATLEX010000181.1 coordinate 876, forward strand.
AATCCACTGTCCTTGAGAATAGAATCGGATCAGTGCCGCAGGACCTGCCGTACCGCGAGTTCTACTACCCGCTGAACGTCTTCATGTACGTTCTCTCGCATGAGGAGGGGGTGGTCCGTTACCTCCACTACGGGCTGTTCGAGTCGGAGCGCGAATCGATCGGTACGGCGCAGGAACGATCGACCGATCTGCTCCTGGCCCGCCTTCCTCCTCCCCCGGCGAGGATCCTCGAGGCCGGGATCGGAGTGGGCACGACGCTGGCGCGCCTGACCCGGAGCGGCTACGACGCCACGGGCATCACGCCCGACCCGAAGCAGGCGGCGATAGTCCACGAGCGGTACGGCGACGAGCTCCGCGTCCACTGCCACGCCTTCGAGGACTTCGAGGAGGATGGAGCGTACGACTGCGTGCTCTTCCAGGAGTCGGCGCAATACATCGATGCCGAGGCGCTCTTCGCCCGGGCGCGGGAGCTGACGCCGTACGTCGTGGTCGCTGACGAGTTTGCGCTCCGTCCGATCGAGACGCCGGGAGCGCTCCACACGTACGAGCGTTTCCTCGCCGCCGCGGCCTCGTACGGGTTCCACCTGGAGGAGGAGGTCGATCTCTCCGCGCGCGCGGCGCCGACGATCGACTACTTCCTCACGCGCCTGCCGATGTACCGCGAGGCGCTGGTCGCCGACCTGGCCCTGACGCCGGAACAGATCGACGAGCTCCTTGCCAGCGGCACGACCTATCGCGAGCTCTACCGCGCGGGCACGTACGGCTACCGGCTGCTGGCCCTCCGCCGCGACTGAGCGGTGTACGGTTGGAGAGAGCGCACCGTACAATGCGCGCCGGCCGATGAGACCGCTCCGGATCGCCTACCTGCTGGAGGACACCGCGCAGTCAGGCGGTGTCCGCGTCCCCCTTGCCCAGGCCGATGAGCTCATCGCGCGCGGCCATCGCGTGCGGATGGTCAGCAAGGGACAGGCGCCGTCCTGGCGGAGCTCGCGCGCCGAGTGGTTCCAGGTGAGCGACTTCGGGCAGTACGATTCCAGCGGCGACGATTTCATCCTGGCCACGTTCTGGTCGACCGTCACCGCCGCCTGGGAGATGGCCGGCAGGCGCGCGATCCACCTCTGCCAGGGATATGAAGGGGCGTTCAGCGCTTATCAGCCCATTCGCGCCCGGATCGATTTCACCTATGCCCTGCCCCTGCCGAAGATCGTGGTGGCCCGGCCGCTGGTCGAGATCTGCCGCCGTTTCACGCCGGATGTGACCTACATCGGGCAGGCCGTCGACGACGAGTTCTACCGCGACCAGGTCCCCCCCGAGCACGACCCGCCTCGGGTGCTTCTGGCCGGGCAGGCGCAGGGAGATCTGAAGGGAGTCGACGACGGCTACGGCGCGGTGGCGTACGCGCTGTCGGCCGGCGCCGGCCTGAGCCTCATCCGCGTCTCGCCCTGGCCCCCTTCGTCCGATGAGCCACTGGAGAACGTGGAGGAGTTTCACGTGGCCCTGAGCACGGCGGAGATGACCCGGTTGATGCACTCGTGCGATGTCCTTCTCGCCCCGAATCACGCCGAGGAAGGCTTCGGCTTGCCGGCGGCGGAGGCGATGGCGTCGGGGATCCCCTGCCTGGTCACGGAGATCCCCTCGTACCTCTCGTTCGACGACACTCACGACTACGCGCTCTTCCGGCCGGCGCGAGACCCCCGCGCGCTGGGAGACGGGCTGCTCGAGCTTCTGGGCGACCGGGAGCTGCGGGCGCGAGTCGGCCGGCGGGCGCGCGAGGTCGCCGAGCAGTTTCGCGTCACCGCCGTGGTCGACCGCCTCGAGACGTTCCTGCGGGAGCGGCGCGATCGCGCCGTCACCGCGTCAGCGCAAACACGCACGTCCGGCAGATGAAGTCGTCCGGCGCCTCTTCGACGCCATACGCCCACCGCCGGATCCTGGCCATCTCCTCGCCGGAGAGGACCTCGGCGACGCTGCTCCCGGTCAGATCGCCGACGATGTACCTCTCGTCATAGTCCTGGCAGCAGATGATGCACTTCCCGGCCGGCGTGATGTGGAGGTGCTGAATGGGGCGGGAGCCCATCAACTCGCACCCGGCCAGATTCCTCTTCGACTCCAAGGTCTTCATCCCGACGTCGAGCCACCCGGCGCGGTCCACGGCGTGGTGCATCTGCACTTCGAAGCGGGTCCCTGCGAACCGGTCGCGGACGGCATCGAAGTCCCGCCGGTGAACGTCCGTCATCTCCCCCAGCACCACGATGCGCATCTCATCGGCGAGCGGCTTGTTGCGGACGTAATCGAGGTTGCGAAGCACCGCGGCGAGATGATCCTCGCCGCGGTCATGCTCGTACCGTTCGCGGTCGAGCGTGGAGAGGTTGATGCAGAGGTAGCGGAGGGATCCCGCCTTCATGATGGCGTCGGCCTTCGCCGGCGTCAGGCCTGTGCCATTACTGAGCACCGCCACGGGAAGGCCGGCCGAGAACAACTTCAGGCAGTGCTCCACGAAGCGCCGGTCCACCGTCGGCTCGTTGTAGCTCTGCAGGAAGACCCCCTCGATCGTGCTTCGGAACGCCGTCAGCTCGCCGACGATGCGCTCGAACAGCGCGGCCGGCATCTCCTCGTCTTCCCGCGGCGCGACCGAGACGGGGCAGAAGTAGCACTTCTGATTACAGGTGGTCATGGTCTCGAGCGAGACCATCTTGAGCAGGTAGCGGTGCGACAGGTCGATTGCCGGACTGATCACCCATCCCGCCTCGATGAGCTCACCGCTGGCCGGCTCCCCCGCCAGGAACGAGCGCATCGCCGTGAACATCGCGTCGCCGGCCGTGGCGGCCCGGTCCGTGAGCGGATCGTAGATCCGGCCGGGCTCCAGGTGAAGGTAGGGATTGGCTCGATGCATCGCGCGTGACTCTACAACTGTTGAGCCACAAACGCGCGCCGAACCGCGGTTGTTTCCCGCATACAATCGCGGGCCGATGGCCATCGCCGTCCTCTTCCCCCTCTTCGATCACCCGGCGATCGAGGAGCGCTACGCCAGTTGGCAGGCCGAGCTCCGTTTGCGATCGGGAGCGGACGAGCTCCGTTTCTGGCCTCACGGCTCGATGGCCGCCGACGCCGTCGCCGAGGTCCTGGCCGAGCACGTGCTCGTCGTGACCGATCCGCTCCTGCTGGCCCCACGCGGGATCGGCCCCGCGCTGCTTCGCCATCTGCACGATGCCGACGCCGTCGTTCCGGTCTCGAACACTGCCGCCGCCCCTTCGCAGGTCGCCGCGCTCCCTTCCCTCTATCTGACCCTCCGCGAGCTCGATCTCCTCTCGGAACGGCTGGCGGAGACCGCCGCCGGCACGATGGTCGTGACCTGGGCGGACGAGGATCCGGCGCTCTTCCTCTGCCGGACGGAGCTGCTCGACGCGATCGAGGTCCCGCTGCATCGCGCCCTGGCCGGAAAACGGGTGGCCGTCTCCCGCGGCGATTACGTGCACCGCTGGGCCTCGATGCGCGGCCAGGTCCGCGACGACCTCCTCTCCCGCATCCCCGCCGACGCCGCCTCCATCCTCGAGTTCGGCTGCGGCGAGGGGAGTCTTGGCGCCGCGATCAAGCAGCGCCAGAAGTGCCGCGTGGCCGGAATCGAGCTCGACCCCGATGCGGCGGCCATCGCCAAGCGACGCATCGACGTCGTCTACCAGGGCGACACCCGCGAGGTCATCTCCATCCTCCACGAGCGCTTCGACTGGATCGTCGGCGGCGACATCGTCGAGCACCTCGACGACCCCTGGTCCTTCCTCGGCGAGCTGCGCCGGATCGCCGCCCCGGGGGGACATCTGCTCCTCAGCCTGCCCAACATCGCCAGCGCATCGATCATCGCCGACCTCCTGGCCGGCCGCTTCGACTACGTCTACATGGGGCTGACCTGCGTCGGGCACCTCCGCTTCTTCACCCGGAAGTCGATCGAGGAGATGCTGGCCATCTCCGGATGGCTGCCGGTCGAGATCGCCCCGCAGGACCTCCCCATCACCCCTCCCGCGCAGGAGCTGATCGGCCGCCTCGAAGCGGCCGGCGTGCCGTTCTCGCGCGAAGACCTCCTCGCCCCCGGCTACTACGTCATCGCGCGGAACGGCTGATGCGGATCACTTACCTGCTCGATGTCCCGCCGGAAGTCGAGGACGTCTCCGGGCTGCAGGCCGATGCGCTCGCCGCCCGCGGCCACCTCGTGCGCATCGCCGCGACCGATCGGCCGGCGTCGCTCCGCGGCGGGCGGCGGGCCGAGTGGATCGACGCCGGCGACTGGGCCAAGGCCGCCATGACGGCCGAGGACGTGGTGGTCGCCACCTCGTGGCGGACCGCGGCCGCGGCGGAGCGTGCCCCGCTCGCCGTCCACCTCTGCCAGACCTTCGATCCGCCGCCGGACGGGGCCCCGCCGCTCCGCATGGCCGTGGTCGGCCCGGCCCTCCGCGAGCATTGGGCGCGCGCCGGCGCGAATCCCGTCGACGCAGGCGTCATCGTCGACGAGCAGATGTACCGGCGGGCGACGCCGCGGGAGAACGCGCCGCCGCGCCTCCTGCTCGCCGGCGCATCGCACACCGAGGTCAAGGGGGTTGACGACGGATATGGGGCCGTCGCGCACGCGCGGTGGTTTCACCAGAAGCTCGAACTGGTCCGGGCCTCCCCCTGGGCCCCCTCGCGCCAGGAACCGCTCGACGACGTGCAGGAGTTTCACGTCGGCCTCGACTCCGACGAGATGCGCCGCCTGCTGCATTCCTGCGACCTCCTCATTGCGCCGGCCCGGGCAGCAGAAGGGTTCGGAATGCTCGCTGCCGAGGCCATGGCCGCCGGAATTCCATGTCTGCTCACGGCCATCCCCGCCCACCTTGCCCTTGCCGAGCCTCGCGACTACGCGCTCTTCGGGCCGGAGCGGAACGCGGTCGAGCTGGGCGAGAAGCTGATCGAGCTGCTCGGCGATGCCGACCTCCGCGAGCGCCTCCGGGTTCGCGGCCGCGAAGTCGCCGAGCAGTGGCGGGCGGAGAAGGCGATCGAACGCCTGGAGGAGATCCTGCGGGAGAGCCCGGCGCGAAACGGGGGGTGAGCCTCCGACGCCGCGCTAGCGCCGGATCAGCGAGAGCCCCTTCCGCGCGGCGTCGGCGACGTTGGCGTTCGGGTCGCGAACGGCATCGTCCAGCGCGCCGGCGACTTCCTCCCGCAGCGCCGGATCGTTGATGTAGTGCCGGTTCCTCGGCGTGCAGAGAAGCGACAGGTAACGCGCCGACTGGATGCGGAGGCGGTCATCGGGATCGTGCAGCTCCCGGATGGCCAGCCTCGCCTGCGACGGACCGAAGTGCAGTTTCCGCTGGAGGTGTCGAGCCATTGGATGTCTCCTTCCCGCAACGTAGTTCCGGAGACCTCGTGCAGGCAACCTCCGCGGCGCTGATTTCGCATGGCATTTCACCCTCCGCCCATTCGTTACGGAGCTTGTGAAACTTTTCTCTAGTGCATAGAATCAGCGCTTCCGCCGACCCTCTCCGAGCTAACTGATGCCTGTACAGAACATTGGAAAGTCCGACTCGATCATCCCCCGCAAGGCCGGCGTCCCCCCCGGCGAGGGCGCCGAGAAGGGGCTGATCACCCTCCCCGGCGAACGCGATACCGAGCCGGATGATCTCGCCACAGGGACCTACCTGACCACCAAGCTCGAGACGATGGTCAACTGGGCGCGCGGAAACTCGCTGTGGCCGCTGCCGTTCGGCACCGCCTGCTGCGCGATCGAGTTCATGTCCATGGTCTCCTCCCACTACGACGTGGCGCGCTTCGGCGCCGAGGTCGTCCGTTTCTCTCCTCGGCAGGCCGACATGATGATCGTGGCGGGAACGATCGTCGACAAGATCGCCCCGGTCATGAAGAAGATCTACGACCAGATGCCGGAGCCGAAGTACGTGGTGGCCATGGGCGCCTGCGCCACCTCCGGCGGCTTCTACCGCGCCTACCACGTGGTGCAGGGCATCGATGAGGTCATCCCGGTCGATATCTGGGTGCCGGGCTGCCCCCCCACGCCGGACGGCCTCATGTACGGCATCCTCAAGCTGAAGGAAAAGATCGAGCGGGGGGAGATCAGGCGGGGATGAGCACGCTCACCCGATTCAGCGCCATCCCCTACACCGGCCCTGCGCCGACGAACCGGCTGCCCTACGTGCCGGCCGATGCGGCGCGGATGGATGCCCGCGGCGAGGAGATCGCCGCGAAAGTCGGCATGACGATCGAGCAGGAGAAGGGGCAGGACCTCTCGACCTTCATCGTGGAGAAGGAGCGGATCCTCGAGGTCCTCGCGGCGCTCAAGGACCACCCCGAGCTCCAGTTCGAGCTGCCGCTCGACCTCTGGGGCGTCGATTACCCGGGGCGCGACCGCCGCTTCGACGTCATGTACCAGCTCTACTCGCTCCGGAACCAGGAGCGCGTGAGGCTGAAGGTCCGCGTCGGCGAGGAGGAGACGGTTCCTACGTCCACCGGTCTCTTCCGCGCCTTCGACTGGTTCGAGCGGGAGGTGTTCGACATGTTCGGCGTGCGCTTCGACGGGCACCCGAACCTCCGCCGCATCCTCACCCACGAGATGTTTCAGGGACACGCGCTGCGGAAGGACTACGACCCGGCGCAGCGCTGGCTCCTGACCGAGAAGGACGTAGCGACGCTGACGCCGAAGATCGACCCCCGCTTCGACGTGGAGAGCGACTTCGAGCGGGTGACGATGAACATCGGCCCCTCTCATCCAGCCATGCACGGCACGCTCCGATGCGCGGTCACCCTCGACGGCGAGACCATCATCGGCGCCGATCAGGAGATCGGCTACCTCCACCGCTGCTTCGAGAAGATGTGCGAGACGCACACTTACCAGCAGGGCATCCCCTTCACCGACCGCCTCAACTACTGCTCGGCGATCATCAACAACGTCGGCTACTGCATGGCCGTGGAGAAGCTCCTCGGCATCGAGGCGCCGCAGCGCGCCCAGCACGTCCGCCTCATCCTCTCCGAGCTGATGCGCATCGGCGACCACCTGATCTGCCTCGGCACGAACCTGGTCGACGTCGGCGCGCTGACCAACTTCTGGTACCTCTTCCAGCCGCGCGAGGAGATGTACGGGCTGATCGAGGCCTGCAGCGGCGCGCGCCTCCTCCCAACCTACCTCCGCATCGGCGGCCTGGCCGTCGACGTCCCGGGCGATTTCCTGAAGCAGGCGCAGACGCTAATCAACAAGCTTCCCACCTACCTTGCCGACGTCGATAAGCTCGTCCGGACGAATCGGATCTTCCGCGACCGCACCGAGGGCGTCGGAGTCATCACCGCCGCCGACGCCGTCAACTACGGCTTCACCGGACCGTGTCTCCGCGCCACCGGGATCCCCTATGACGTCCGGAAGGCCCATCCCTACCTCGGATACGAGACCTACGAATGGGACGTGCCGATCGCCGACGGCGGCGACACCTACGCGCGCTACCTGGTGCGGATGGAGGAGATGCGGCAGTCGATCCGCATCATCCAGCAGGCCATCGACCGCGGCCTCCCCGGCGGGCCGGTGATGGTCGACAATCCCTACGTCGCCCTCCCGCCGAAATCGAAGGTGTACAACGAGATGGAGTCGCTCATCTACCACTTCAAGCTGATCATGCACGGCATCCAGCCGCCGGTCGGCGAGACCTATTTCCAGGTCGAGGGGGGCAACGGCGAGCTCGGCTTCTACATCGTCTCGGACGGCACGAAGAACCCCTACCGCGTCCGCGTGCGGCCGCCCTGCTTCCCGATCTTCGAGGCCTTCGGACCGATGATCACCGGGCAGACCATCGCCGACGCGATCGCCACGCTGGGATCGCTGAACATCATCGCCGGAGAGTTGGACCACTGATGTCGATCACACGAGTCGCGCCAGGCGTCGTCAAGGTGGAGCCGGAGAAGATGACCTTCGCGCAGCGGACGTATCTTCCCCAGATCCTCGCCGGGATGATGGTCACGGCCCGGCACCTCGTCCGCAATCTCTTCAACATGAAGAAGCTGCCGATCATCTCCTATCCGGAGGTGAAGCGCGTCTACTCCGGGCGCTTCCGCGGCCGGCACATCCTCACCACGCGCGACGACGGAACGACGCGCTGCGTGGCCTGCTACATGTGCTCGACGGCCTGCCCGGCGGAGTGCATCACCATCGAGGCCGGCGAGGACGAGCGGACGCGCGAGAAGTTCCCGGTCCGCTACGACATCGACCTGCTCCGCTGCATCTTCTGCGGCTACTGCGTCGACGCCTGCCCCGAGGACGCCATCTACATGACCCGCGACTACGAGATGGCCATCGACACCCGCGCCCGCGCCGTGGTCGGCCTGCGCGACCTGGTCGTGCCGCCGAATTTTCCGGTCGAGCCGATGGGATGGCGTCCGTACTACGACGAGATGGAGAAGCGCGGAGCCGCCGGGGGCACCGGGATCGGACAACCGCTGCGCGAAGCGCCCTACAAGGAAGAGACCTCCATCCCGAATCCCAACGTCTATCGCGGAAACTGACGGCGTTCCTACGACGGGTAACCGTACGGCGCGTCGAGGCCCAGCGGAATGCCCAGCATCCAGTACGCGACCAGGAAGATCGTCCACACCACCAGGAAGACGACCGAGTACGGCAGCATCACCGACACGAGCGTCCCGATCCCGGAGCCGCGCACGTAGCGCTGGCAGAAGACGACCACCAGCGGAAAGTAGGGCATGACCGGGGTGATGATGTTCGTGGCCGAGTCTCCCACGCGGTAGGCAGCCTGCGTCAACTCCGGCGAGATTCCGAGCTGCATGAGCATGGGGACGAAGATCGGCGCGAGCAGGGCCCATTTCGCCGAGGCGGAGCCGATGAGCAGATTCACCATCGCGCTGAGGATGATGATGCCGAGGATAGTGATCTGGCCCGGCATGCCGAGGGCCTTGAGGAACGTGGCGCCTTTCAGCGCGAAGAGCGCGCCGAGGTTTGACTGGCCGAAGGCGGCGATGAACAGCGCCGCGAAGAAGGCCATGACGATGTAGTAGCTCATCGTCCCCATGGCCTTGCTCATCCCCTTGATGATGTCGCGGTGGGAGTCCACCGTCCCGGCCACGTAGCCGAAGACGACGCCGGGGATCAGGAACAGCAGAAAGATCAGCGGGACGATCGACTGCATCAGCGGCGCCGTCGCCCGCGTCAGCGATCCCTCCGGGGAACGCATCGGCGACCCGGCCGGCATGGAGACCAGCACCAGGATCACCATCCCCACGAGCACGGCGATGAGAGCCCAGGTCAGACCGCGGCGGTCCTGCGGTCGCAGCTCCTCCATCTTCGGCATGTCGGAGGG
>DATLEX010000194.1:0-2121 GCA_035525045.1 Thermoanaerobaculia bacterium
CTCGGAGTAGGCGAGGGCCAGCGCCAGCCGCTCCGTGAACATGGCCCGATTCGGAAGATCGGTCAGCGCGTCGTGGTAGGCCTGATAGCGGACCTTCTCCTCGGCCAGCCTGCGATCGGTGATGTCGATGAGCGTGGCCTCCAGGATCTCCCCCTGGGGACCGTGGGCGAGGTTGACGTTCTGCAGCACCCAGAGCGGCGTCCCGTCGCTGCGCCGCAGCGGCGTCTCCAGGCCGCTGACCCCTCCTTCCTCGCGCACCCGCCGGAGCAGCTCGTCGACATCGGCGCGATCGGTGTAGGAGTCGAAGATGCTTCGCTCGCCCAGCTCGTCGAGCGAGCCCAGCCCGAGGATCCGGAGGCAGGCCTGGTTGCAGTCGAGGATGCGGCCGTCGATCCGGGCCCGGTAGACCCCGGCCAGATTGCGGTCGAAGAGCAGTTTGAAGCGCTCGGCCGTGGCGCGGATGATCCGGATGCGGTACTGGTGCGCCGACCATGCCGCGGCCAGGAGCAGCAGCGCCGCCGCCGCCCAGAAGAGGGGAGTCTGGTAGAAGAACGGCTGGACGACGAAGGCCACGTTCGAGACGGGGGTGACCACCCCTTCGCCGTTGATGGCGCGGACCTCGAAGCGGTACCGCGCCGGCGGAACGTTCGTGTAGTAGGCCACGCGCCGCGTCTCGGCGTCGGTCCAGTCGTCGTCGAACCCCATCAGCCGGTAGTGGAAGCGCAGCTTGTCGGGCGTCTTGAAGGTGGGGCTGGTGTAGTGAAACTCGAGCGTGCGGTGGCCGGGAGGGATGGTGGCGCCGGCGGCGGTCTTCACACCATCGACAAAGATGTCGCCGATGAGCACCGGATAGGCCGGCTCCGAGACCAGAGCCTTGTCGGGATTGATCTTGGCCACGCCGCCGGTGGTGGCGAACCACATCCTTCCATCGGGGCCTTTCGACGCCACCGGCTGCGTGCCGCCGTTGCATTCACGGCTTCGCATCCCGTCGGTGCGCCCGTAGATCACCGAGTGGAGCCGCTGCTGCCGCCCCTCGGCCACGGAGTTGAGGTCGGCCAGCGCGGCCCGGAAGATCCCCTTGTTGGAGCTCATCCAGAGATTTCCGCGGCGGTCCTCCAGGATGGAGAAGACGCTGTCGTCCTTCAGTCCCTGCCTGGCGGTGATGGCCGTGAAGCGGCCGTCCTTGTAGCGATTCAGACCGCCGCCGGCGGTCCCGATCCAGATCGTTCCCGTCGCGTCTTCGTGGATGGCCACCACGAAGTTGTTCGACAGGCCGTTGCGCGTAGTGAAGGCCTCGGCCGCGCCGCCGTGGATCCGCGTCACGCCGTGATCATGGGTGCCGATCCACATCGCGCCGTCGCGACTCTCGAAGATCATGCTGATCGATTCGCCGGCGAAGCTCTGGGGGAGGCCCTCTTGTGTGATCGTGCCGTTCACGACGCGGGTCAGTCCGCCGCTCGTGCCGACCCACATCACCCCTTGATGGTCTTCGAAGAGGGCCAGCACGGCACCGTCGGGGAGTCCGTCTGCGGCGCTCCAGCTCGTGACCCGGCCATCCTCGATTCGATTCAGCCCGGCGTCCGCCGTCCCGACCCAGAGGCTGCCGTCCCGCGCCGCGCGGACGGAGAGGACGTAGGAGCTGGAGAGACCTTCGCCCTTCGTCATCCGCCTCGTTCCGGTCACGGTCTCGACGCCGAGGCGGGAGCCGACCCAGATCGTCCCATCCGGTGCGGCGCTGACGCTCTTGATGTCATCGTCGGCCAACCCCTCGGCCTTGGAGTAGGCGACGACCCGGGCGTCGGCGAGGCGGATCAGTCCGCCGACGCGCCCGATCCAGAGGCTGCCTTCGCGATCCTCGAAGAAGGTGGAGACCGCGCCGCTCTCCTGCGAGTCGAACTCGACCTCCCCGTCACGGAGGCGCCCGAAGCCCTGGCCGTGTGTTCCGATCCAGAGCGACCCGCCGCCGTCCTGATAGATCGCCTGCACCCGAGCCTTGGCGAGCGCGCTGTTCTCATACGGGCCGGCGGTGCCGGCCCGATAGCGAAACAATCCCTGGCCGTCGGTGCCGATCCAGACGGTGCCGTCGCGTGCGGCGTGCAACGACATCACGTCGCGGGAGGG
>DATLEX010000201.1:0-11785 GCA_035525045.1 Thermoanaerobaculia bacterium
CTCGCAGCTCGGGAGCGCGATCCAGCATGCCAGCCCTCCGGAGGAGCGCGCCCGGCACGACATCGCCATCGAAGAGGGGACTCGCCTGGCCTCCATCCTCCGCTGCAGCGAGCTGAACGTGAACTCGTCGCACCACCAGGCCATCCGGAACGTGGGGGAGGGGTTCCGCGTCACAGCTCATGCGCCCGACGGCATCGCGGAGGGGCTGGAGGACCCTGTTCATCCTTTTTATCTCGGCGTCCAGTGGCATCCGGAGGACATGGCGGCGGAGAGCTCGGCCGCGACGCTCTTCGGAGCGTTCGTGGAGGCTGCAAGGAAGTACGCCGAATCGAAGAGAGAGCCTGCCGGGGAAGCGTCACCGGCTGGACGCATGGCCGCGGAATAGGCCCTGGAAGGGCGGCCGTTAAGGACCGCAACGGAGGATCTCCTTTGAAACGAATCGCTTCCATTGCCGCGCTGCTGGTGCTGATGGCTGCGCCGCAAGCGGTTGCCGCGGGCGGATTCCTGAAGACCTTGGGCGCGGCGCAGAAGGCGGCGAAGGAGAAGAACCAGCTCATCTTCGTCGACCTCTTCGCGGCGTGGTGCGGCTGGTGTCACCGGTTCGACAAGGAAGTGGTCCCCTCCGAGGCCTTCCAGAATGCCACCGACGACATGGTCCTGCTGCGGCTCGACACGGAGGATGGGAAGGAAGGGACGCAGTTTTCCAGGCAGTATGGAGTGAACTCGCTGCCGACGTTCCTGGTGCTCACCCCCGATCTCTCGGTGGCGGCCGTCATTCGCGGGTTCGCGCCGCCGGCGCAGTTCGCGGAGATGCTCAACGGATCGGTGGACAAGTACCGGGCCTTCGAGAAACTCGTGGCCCGGGAGTCGTCGCTGGCGAAGGATTACTCGAAGCGCCTGGAGATCGCGCGGGAGTTCAGGAACCGGCAGGCGTGGGGCGAGAGCGAGAAGCGGCTCAGGAAGCTGGTCGCCGAGCCGGGCGTGCCGGTCGAGGTGCGCGACGAGGCGTACTACGAGCTGGGCATCCTCTACAACCAGCAGGGAAAACACGATCAGGTGCTCAAGACCCTGGCCGATTTCGCCAAGGTGCAGAAGCAGGGAGTGATGTTCGAGCGCTCCAAGATGCTCCTGGCGAGCACCTATCTGGCGCTCGGCAACTACCGCGGCGCGGTCGATGAGTTGCGCGCCTTCAAGACCCGCTTCCCGAAGTCATCGATGATGGTGCAGGTCGAGCAGATGCTTCCCATCATCGAGCAGATGGCCTCGACGCAGTAATGCGGTCACTCCCGGCACTCCTCGCGGCACTCCTCCTGGCCCCAACCGCCAACGCGCAGGTCGGGTTCGGCGGCGGAGTGGACGCCGGCCCGAAGGTCACCATCACCGGGGCTCTTCATCAGCGCGATGGCGACGCGGTCGAAGGAGTCGTCACGGCCAAGATCGCCGAGGGGTGGCACATCAACTCGGCGCGTCCTCTCGACGAGTGGGCCATTCCCACCGAGCTGACGCTCGATCCGGCCACGGCGACGATGACCGGCGCCGCCTATCCGCAGCACAAGATGGAGGCCTTCTCCTTCAGCGGCGACAGCGAGATCGCCGTCTACGACGGCACCATCCGGATCCCCTTCACCGCCACCCTGGCGCCGGGATCCGGCACGATCCGCGCTTCGCTCCGCTACCAGGCCTGCAACGACAACGTCTGCCTCCCGCCGGCGGACGCGGTGGCGGACATCGACGCCACGGCCGTCGGCGCGCCCCCTCCCCAGGAGGGGGCCGGGTTCGTGCCGCTCTCGGCCGCGCCGCGCGACGCCAGGCCGGCCGCGGAAGGCGACCGCCTCTCGCGCGCCTTTGCTTCGAGCGGTCTCCCCCTGACCCTGCTGATCCTCTTCATCGGCGGCCTGGCCCTGAATCTCACCCCGTGCGTCCTTCCGGTCATCCCGATCACGCTCGGGTTCTTCGCCATGCAGAGCGACGGGCGGCGCTCGCGCCGCTTCGCCCTCTCCGCGATGTACGTCCTGGGGCTGGTGGTCATGTACTCGGCGCTGGGCGTGATGGCCGCGATCGGCGGGCAGATGTTCGGGGCCTGGCTGCAGCAGCCGGCCGTGCTCGTCGGCTTCGCCGTCCTGATGCTCGTCCTGGCCTCGTCGATGTTCGGAGCCTTCGAGATCCAGCCGCCACAGTGGATCGCCAGCCGCTCGCAGGGGCGGGCCGGCCTGGCCGGCGCCGCCACGATGGGGCTATTCGTCGGCATCGTCGCCGCGCCATGCGTCGGGCCCGTGGTCATCTCCCTGCTGACCCTGGTGGCCGCCATCGGGAAGCCGCTGATCGGCGGGGTGATGTTCGCCGCGCTCGCCTTCGGGCTCGGATTTCCTTACCTGGCGCTGCTCAACGTCCTGCCGCGGCCCGGCGAGTGGATGGTCCAGGTGAAGAAAGCGATGGGGTTCGTGCTCGTGGCCATGGCCTTCTATTTCCTGCGGCCGCTGACCGGCGACGAGGTCTTCCGCTGGGGGGTGGTGGTGGCGCTGCTGGTCGGGGCGATCTACCTCTTCACCTCCCGCGGGACGGCCGGCCGGGCCATGCGCCTGGCCTGCGCCTCGGTCCTCTTGATCGCCAGTGCCGCGTTCGCGATTCCCCGCGCGCCGCTCGACGGGGTGGTGTGGGAGAGATACGAGGACTCGTCCGTCAACGCCGCCGCGGCCGCGAAGCAGCCGGTGGTCATCGACTTCTATGCCGACTGGTGCCTGCCGTGCAAGGAGCTGGACCAGAAGACATTCAGCGACCCGCGCGTGAAGGCGGAGATGGACCGGTTCACGCGACTCAAGGCTGACCTGACCCTGGCCGGCGACGCGAAGACCGAACGGCTCAGCCGCCAGTTCAACGTGGTCGGCGTGCCGACCATCGTCTTCCTCGACGCGCAGGGCCGCGAGCAGCGCTCGATCCGCCTGACCGGGTTCGAGGGGCCGGAGGCGTTTCTCGATCGGCTGAAGCAGGTGAGGTGACCCTGTGTCATCCCGAGCCGCGAAGACGGCGAGGAATCCCCCGCCTGCGGAGCGAGCGGCGACCCGGTTGGAGGGGATTCCTCGCGCTCTCCGGCGCTCGGAATGACACGTCCGCTCACGGGAACGTGTACATGAAATTCACGAAGAACCGATTCGTCTCCACCCGCACGCGCGGGTCGGCGTCGAGGCGCTCGAGCTCGATCCCGGGGACGGCGTGCCACCGCGACTGGCCGATCGGGATCTCCACTCCTCCCTCGGCCCGCCACCCGGAGGAGTCGACCTGGGCCGAGAGCCCCGACACCCCGAAGTCGACGCTGCCGGCAAACCCGCGGAGCACGCCGTAGAGGCCGAACGGGCTCCGGGTGGGCGTGTGGGCGCGGATTCCCACCACGATCGCGGAGTGGTCGAAGTCTTCACCGGCGAAGAAGCTTCCCCCGAAACCTCCTGCTCCGACGGAGAACGAGTCGAAGCGGAACCCGGCCTGGATGTCGAGCACCGGCAGGGCCGACCACCCGACGGTGAGCTCGCCGCGATCGCGCTCGTAGCGGCCGATCTCGATGGGAAGGAGGGCGGTGATCTGCAGGCCGTTCTCCGGGTCGTGGTCGAAGTTGAAGTCGAGGACGAAGACGCCGCTGCGGTACTCGCCGGCCAGGCCGAAGGCGTGCTGCCGCACCGATTCCACGGTCAAGATGCCGACATCGATGTCGGTCGAGTAGTTCGAGTACCGCGGGCCGATGCGGAACCCGCCGCGATCCGAGGCCGGTATGACCCCCGGCGTCGTGCGAATCTGCGTCTGCGCCTGCGCCGCGGCCGTGCAGGCGATGGTGAGGGTGAGGGCGAGGAGAGGCTTGTTCATCGATGTGCTCCTGCCGGCGCCGCTTTGCACACAAATTGCCATATCGTAGGAGCCGTGGGGTTGACGGCGAAGCAGCGCCAGTTTCTGAAGGGGCTGGCCCATCCCCTTTCTCCCGTCGTCCGCGTGGGGAAGGGAGGGGTGAGCACCTCGGTGATCGAGGAGACGAAGAAGTCGCTCGATGCGCACGAGCTCATCAAGGTGCGGATCGAGTCGGATGACTCCGCCAGCCGCGAGGTGCTGGTCACGACGCTGGCCGACGCCACCGGCTCGGAGGTGGCCGGCAGGGTCGGAAAGATCGCCATCCTCTATCGCGCGCGCGACGAGAAACCGACGATCGAGCTCCCGAAGTGACCCCCTGTCATCCCGAGCGTGAGCGAGGGATCGGATTCCTCGCTATGCTCGGAATGGCTACCGCTTGTCGTTGGCCGCGGGGCCTGCCGTTGCCGGCGGGACCGCGGTCAGCCGCGCCGCGACGGCGGCCGGCTGCTCGCTCTCCTCCTCCGGCCGGCCGAAGCGGAACGTCCACGACGCTTCCACGCGCTTGCCGCTCCTGAACTCTCTCGCCCATACCACGGCCCGATGCTCCCGGCCGCGAAGCGCCTCCGGCGCCTCGTTCACCACCAGGGATACGGAGCCGGTGCGGGCGTCGTAGGAGTACGGCACCACGCTGCCGAGGCTCAGCAGGGCCAGGCCGACCGAGGCGGGGTCGAGCCGCTCATGGTTCGGGATGCGCACGGACACGATCGTGGTCGGCTCGTCGGACTCGCCGGGGCGCGGCGTGACGTCGGCGATCTGCAGCTTCCGGGCGCCGAGATACCGGCGGAAATCGGCGAAGGACATCGTCTTGTCGATGACGAAGCGCTTCATCCGGAGCGGGTCGCTGCCGGGCCGCACGCGACCGAAGTCGCAGGTCAGTGCAGCGGCATATCCGGCGCGCGCGGCCATCCGCGCCACGCGCGTGTCGTAGTCGCCGTAGGGATAGGCCAGGAACTCCACCGGCCGCCCCGTCCGCTGCTCGATGATGCGCTTGCTCTCGGCCAGCTCGCGGCGGAGCCACCCCGCGTACTGGAGGTCGTCGAGGGATGAGTTGCGCCCCCGGGTCAGGAACGGGTGGGAGAGGGAATGGCTCTGGATGTCGGCTCCCGCCTCCGCCATCTCGCGGATCTGCTCCCAGGTGAGGGCGAGCGTCGTCTTTCCGATGATGTTCGGGTAGATGAAGAGCGTGAACGGAAAGTTCCGCTTCTTCAGCTCCGGGAAGGCCTCGGTGTAGGCGCTGCTCCAGCCGTCATCGATGGTGATCACCACCGCGTTTTCGGGGATGGTGGGACGCTCTCCCGCCACGTACTCATAGAGGTCCCGGAGAGAGATGACGTTGTAGCCGGTCATCTCCAGGTACTGGAGATGCTGGCGGAACGTCTCGCGGCTGATCTCCATCTTCGGGTCCTGGGGGGACTCGACGATGTGGTAGCAGAGCACGATCGCCGTCGGCCGGTCATCGGAGGCCGGTGACTGGCCGGAGAGGGGGAGTGTCAGCAGGAGGGCGGCAACCGCCGCCAGGGCCCGGGCTCTCATCGTTTTTCTCGTGAAACGAAGGTCACTGATGGAATCGGCTCCCTTGCAAAGGCAGTGCCCCGCGCTCCACTGGGTCCGCATTGTAACGGACCTCCGCTGGAGGATGTGTGACGGGAATCGCTTCCCTCCGTTGACGGTTGAGGACGGCTGCAAGAGTCACCCCTTTCACGGAGGCAGCTCGTCCCATGGATCGCCAGCACCGCAGAGAGCTGAAACACGACAAGTTCGTCGACGAGGTCGGCGCCCTGACGGCGAGGGCGCGCGCAAACCAGCGTCTGCTCTTCGCCCTCGGCGCGACGGCGGTGGTCCTCGCCCTCGCCGCCTACGGGTACTACTTCTATCGGAGCAACCAGGAGAGCCAGGCCAGGGTCCTGCTGGCGGCGGCCATCGAGACGTTCGAGTCGCCGCTGATCTCCCCCGACACCCCGCAGCCCGACCCGCGCGCGAAGTTCAAGACCGAGGCGGAGCGCACGGCCGCGGCGGAGAAGCAGTTCCGCGACGTGCAGGCGAAGTTCGGCGGCACCGACAGCGCCGACGTCGCCGGCCTCTACATCGCGCGCATCAGCGCCGGGCGCGGCGACGTCGACACGGCCCGGACGATGCTCCAGCAGTTCGTCAGGAATCATCCCCGCCACTTCCTGGTGGGGGCGGCCCGCTACAGCCTCTTCCAGATGCGGATCGATCACGGCGAGGCGCAGCAGGTCATCGCCGAGCTGAACGCCGAGCTGGCCAAGACCGAACCGATCCTCCCGGCCGACTCCATGCTGGTCCTCCTGGCCCACGCTTACGAGGTGCAGGGTGACGAGGCGAAGTCGCGGGAGACGTACCGCCGGATCGTGACCGAGTTCCCCGACTCTCCCTTCGCGCTCGAAGCGCAGCGTCGCGTCGGACCCGCGTAGGACGTCAGGCCTCAGGAGAGCCGTGACCATCCTGCTCTGGGTCGTTCTCATCGGCTGGATCGCAGCCCTCCTGCGGACGATCATCCATCTGGGCCTGCTGCCGCGCCTCCGTGCGGATGCCGCTCCCGACGGGCCGCTGGTCTCGCTGGTCATCCCGGCGCGCAACGAAGAGGGCAACATCGAGCGAACCATCCGCTCCCTCCTGGCCCAGACCTATCGCTCCATCGAGCTGATCGTGGTCGAGGATCGCTCGACCGATGCGACCGGCGCAATCCTGGCCAGGGTGGCCGAGGAGGACGCGCGGCTGCGGGTGATCTCCGGCAGCGAGACGCCTGCCGGCTGGCTCGGCAAGCCCTGGGCGCTGCATCAGGGAAGCGAGGCTGCCACTGGCGAGATCCTCCTCTTCGTGGACGCGGACGTGGTCTACGAGCGGCCTGCCGTCGCGGCCGCCGTCGCGCACCTCCGCGCCAGCGGCGCCTCCATGCTCATGCTCCTGCCGCGCATCGTGATGCGCTCATTCTGGGAGTGGGTGGCCATGCCGCAACTGGCCATGACCGTCTACTCGTTCTTTCCGACATGGTTGTCGAACCGCACCACCCTGCCCGTCCTCGGGATCGGGGGAGGGAGCGGCAACATGGTGTGGCGCTCCGACTACGACGACGCGGGCGGATACGAGGCGCTGCACGACGCGGTGATCGACGACGTGGGGATGGCCCGCCTGCTCCGCCGCAAAGGCCGGCGGACGATCGTCGTCCGCGCCGAGGACTTCGTGTCGGTGCGGATGTACGACGGAGGGCGGGCGGTGGTCGAGGGATTCACCAAGAACCTGTTCGCCGTCGGTAACCGCAGCTATTTCTGGGCCATCGTCGGAGTGTCTGTGACCCTGCTGTTTCACGTCCTGCCGTACGCCCTCGCTCTGGCAGGCCAGGTCCTGGCCGGGGCGGCGGTGGGGATCATCACCCTCACCAGACTCATCCTGTTCGCCGCGCTCGGCTACCGCCTCGACTACGCGGTCTGGGCACACCCGCTGATGGGCCTGTGCTGGTCGGGGATGGCGCTGCGCTCGATGTGGATCACCGGCGTGCGCGGACGACTGGCCTGGCGCGGCCGTTCGTACGACGCCGCACGCACGCGCTTCGGGGCGTAGTGATATCGTTTCCGGCGCCATGAAAGACAAGCCTTTCCTCTCGGACGTCCAGGAGCTGCGCCGCCGGGCGCGCAAGCACATCGAAGGAGGAGCGGTGACCGAGTCCTACCGCGGGAACCGCGACACGGTGATCAAGCTGCTGAACGAGGCGCTGGCCACCGAGATCGTCTGCGTGCTCCGCTACAAGCGGCATCACTTCATGGCCCAGGGGATCCATGCCGATCCGATCGCCCAGGAGTTTCTGCAGCACGCGAACGAGGAGCAGGGCCACGCCGACCAGATCGCCGCACGGATCGTGCAGCTCGGCGGCTCGCCCAACTTCAGCCCGGAGGGCCTGCTGAGCCGTTCGCATTCTGAGTACGTGGAGGGAGAGAACCTGCTGGACATGATCAAGGAGGATCTGGTCGCCGAGCGCGTGGCCATCGACTCCTACACCGAGATGATCCGCTACGTCGGCGACAACGACATCACTACCCGGCGCATGCTCGAGGAGATCCTGGCCGTGGAGGAGGAGCATGCCGACGACCTGGTCAGCTTCCTGGCCGACATGGACAAGGACTGGAAGACGAGGAACCGGCGGAGCGGGTAGGGAAGGCAAACGGTTGTGGTGCCGCCGCTTCAGCCGCGTCCGGCGCATCCGTGCCGCCGCGGGAAGTATGATAGATTCGACTCGGTTTACCGCAGACGGCCATGTCACGACCAGCGGAGCGATACGCTCAGATCCTCGACGAGATCATCGGCCCCTTCGACCTCAGCCACGACTTCGGGCGCAAGCGCGCCTACGAGGCTGCGATCGACTACGCGCGGCAGAACCTGATCGACGACCCGCACTGCAACGAGTTCCTCCACGCCGCCGCCAAGCGCCTCGGCTTCGCCGCCGTTTCCTTCGATACTCTGGAGAGCCGCGTCAAGCTGCCGAAGAATGCCTGGCTCGACGTCTGGATCTCCGACGAGGACGAGGAGGTGGCCCTCACCGGCACCCGTGAGGGCATCCAGTACCTGATCGACCTCCTGACCCAGCTCCGCGAGTCGGCCGATCCCGAACAGCACGTCCACCTCGATCGGGGCATGCTGCCGATGACCGAGAACTCGGCGAACTTGGTGCTCTTCAAGGAGGAGGAGACGTGGTTCACCGGCTCCTCGGCCGAGGGGGTGCAGGAGTTTCCGCAGCGGGAGATCGACCCGAAGTCGATCTATGCCATTCAATTCATCCATTACCCGCCGGACGACCTTCCCATCAGCGCGCACCGCCTCTACCGCGTCCTGAAGGTCGAGAAGGATCACGGCTACTCGGAGAGCTTGAAGGAGTTCGGCGACGGCACCGACGGCCGCTACCATCGCTTCACCTTCATCGCCGACAATGACGAGAAGTTCACCTATACGTTCCATCTCGACGACCCGGCGGTGAACTACTTCACGCACCGCGAGATCCTGAAGCTCGCCATGCGCTCCGTGTAGCGGTCGAGCGGCTCGGCTCCTGATAGACTCCGCCCCGATGGTCCGGCAGATCGCTGTCATCGGCACGGGCACGATGGGGCGGGGGATCGCCTATCTCGCGGCGACCAGCGGGTTCGAGACGGTGCTGTTCGACGCCGACCCCGCCGCGCTCGATGCCGCCCGCGCCTGGATCGACTCCACGCTTCGCCGCGCCGTGGAGAAGGGGAGGATGACCGATCAGGCCGCCGCGGACGCTCGCGGACGCGTGCACCTCGCCTCCGATCTGGAGCCCGCCGCCCGCGGCGCGGAGCTGATCATCGAGGCGGTGCCGGAGAGCCTCCAGCTCAAGAGCGATCTCTTCGCCCAGGCGGACCTCTTCTGCGCCGAGGAGACCTACCTGGCTTCGAACACCTCGTCGATCTCCATCACCAAGCTGGCCTCGAACGTCGAGCGGCGGGAGCGCTTCGTGGGGCTCCATTTCTTCAACCCCCCTCACCTGATGAAGCTGATCGAGATCGTGCGCGGCGAGAGAACCTCGGATGCCACCGTCGAGGAGATGCGCCGCCTGGCGGCGAAGATGGGGAAGGAGGCCATCGTGGTCCGCGACAGCCCCGGTTTCGCCACCTCCCGCCTCGGCGTGGCGATCGGGCTGGAGGCCATCCGCATGCTCGAAGAAGGCGTGGCCGCGGCCGAGGACATCGACAAGGCCATGGAGCTCGGCTACAACCACCCCATGGGTCCGCTGCGCCTCACCGATCTGGTCGGTCTCGACGTCCGCCTCGGCATCGCCGAATCCCTCGCCTCCACGCTCGGCCCCCGCTTCGAGCCGCCGCGACTGCTCCGCGACCTGGTTGCGGAAGGGAAGCTTGGGAAGAAGACGGGGAGAGGGTTTTATGACTGGGGAGGAGAGGGCGGTGACCGTTAACGGTTAACGCCTTGCCACCCTCCACCTCCTACGGCGCCTTCGCTTACGCCTACGACAAGGGGTTGGGCGAGCGGTTCTTCCGCTCGGCGCGGCGGCTGCTTTCGGAGCTGCTCGAGCGATATCCCTCCGATCAGAAGACGCACCTCGATCTGGCCTGCGGAACCGGCCTGGCACTGGAGCTGTTCGGCTCGCGCGGGTGGCGCTCGGTCGGGGTCGACGCGTCGCTGCCGATGCTCAGCGTGGCGCGGACGCGCGCCGCACGACTGGTGGCAGCCGACTTCCGCGCGCTGCCGCTGCGAGGATCGTTTGCGCGGGTGACCTGCCTTTACGACAGCCTCAACCACCTGAAGAACCGCGCCGACCTGGTGGCGGCGTTCCGCGCCGCGGGGAGTCTGATGCAGGCGGGCTCGCTCTTCTTCTTCGACATGAACCACGCGGACATCTACCCGGCGGTGTGGGGGATGAAGGAGCCGTACGTCGCGAGCGGGCCGGGCTTTCATCTCGAGATCGCCACCGCTTACCGGCGGCGCGACATGACGGGGCTGGCGCTGGTCACCGGCTGGGCGCTGCTGCCGTCGGGGCGGCGCATGGAGATCTCCGAGCGCCATGAGCAGCGCGCCTGGTCGGAGCGGGAAATCGTCGAATCGCTCGGCGAGGCAGGCCTTGCGCCGGTGGAGGTGATCGACTTCGATCCCTTCAACGAGCGCCTCGCGGCCGGCTCGAAAGGAGTGAAACTCTTCTTCGTCTGCCGCCCGCAGCCCGTTTGACCCTGCCGCCGTCGCGGCCATATATTCGTACCATTCGTCCATCGAGACCAGCCCACAATTGAACGCCGAAAGGCACAAAGGGAGGCGTCATGTCGCGTTTCCGGTTCGGAATCCTGCTCCTGGTGCTCGCTCTTCCCTCCGCTCTCCTGGCGCAGTCCCAGGCCACCACGGGCGTCATCGAGGGGGTGGTCTCCGACGCCAGCGGGGCCGCGCTTCCGGGCGTGACGGTCACGCTGCGCAACGTGGAGACGAACTACACGCAGACCCTCGTCACCGACGGGGCAGGGCGTTACCGCGGAGTCCTTCTTCCTCTCGGCCGGTACGAGGTCACGGCCGCCCTGCAGGGATTCGCCACACGGGTGCTGCGAGGATCGGAGCTCCGAGTGGGGCAGACGCTCACCGCCAACGTCATGCTGACGCAGGCCGTGGTGGAGGAGTCGATCGTGGTCACGGCGGCCGCTCCGCTGATCGAGACCGCCCGCACCGAGGGCTCGGTGCGGATCGACCAGCGGTCGGTGGAAGGGCTTCCGAACAACGGCAGGAACTTCCTCGACTTCACCAAGCTCACGCCCGGCGTGACCATCGTGCAGGGGCCCGATGGCGACGAGCTGTCGATCAACGGGCAGAAGGGGATCTCCAACAACGTCTCCGTCGACGGGGCCGACTTCAACAACCCCTTCTTCGGCGAGCAGCGGGGCGGGCAGCGCCCCGCCTTCACGTTCAACCTCGACGCGGTGAAGGAGATGGTGGTCATCGCCGACGGGGCGAACGCCGAGTTCGGGCGGTCCCAGTCGGGCTTCGTGAACGTCATCACCAAGTCGGGGACGAACGAGATGAAGGGGACCGCGCACTTCGTCTTCAAGAACGACTCGCTCAGCTCGAACGCCAAGCTCGCCGACGGATCGGAGGCCCCGAAGTTCGATTCCCGGCAGGTCCAGACCGGATTCACCCTCGGCGGCCCCTTTCAGCGCGACCGCCTCTTCTACTTTCTCGCCTTCGACTTCCAGGACGCCAGCAGCACCAAGCAGACCGACCCCGGGCGGATCGAGCAGAGAGTCGTCGCAGCCTTCGCCGGCCTGGGGAGCCCCAACGAGAACGGGCCGATCGACCGCACCAACGACGCCCGCGTCCTCCTGGCCAAGGCCGACTGGAGCGCCAGTGCCCGCCATCTGGCCACCCTCCGCTA
>DATLEX010000206.1:0-7840 GCA_035525045.1 Thermoanaerobaculia bacterium
GATGACCGACGGCTCGATGCGCCGCCGGGCGGCGGCCGCGAACGAGGCGAACCTGCACGTCGCCATTCATGCCATCGGCGATCGGGCCAACGACGAGGTCCTGAAGATCTTCGAGTCCATTCCCGATCACCGCCAGCGGCGCTTCCGCATCGAACACGCCCAGCACCTGAACGGGGAGCTCATCGAGCGCTTCGCCGCCGGGCGGGTGATCGCCTCCATGCAGCCCTATCACGCCATCGACGACGGGCGGTGGGCGGAAAAGAAGATCGGGGCGGAGCGGGCTCGCGGCACCTACGCCTTCCGCTCGCTCCTCGATGCCGGTGCGGTCGTCACCTTCGGCTCCGACTGGACCGTCGCTCCCCTCAACCCCCTCCTCGGCATCTACGCCGCGGTGACCCGCCGGACGATCGACGGCAGAAACCCCGACGGCTGGATTCCCGAGCAGCGCATTACAGTGGAAGAGGCATTGCGCTGCTACACCGTGAACAATGCCTGGGCGATGTTCGCCGAGAACGAGGTGGGGCGGATCGTCCCCGGGCTCCTCGCCGACATCGTCGTCCTCTCCGACGACCTCTTCACGATCGCCCCGGAGACGATCGAGTCGGTGACCGTCGAGATGACCATCGTCGACGGGGAGGTCGTGCATGTCATTCCGAGCGCCGGAGAGCGCGAGGAATCCCCCGCCGGAGCACGCTGACCGCTCCGTCGGCGGGGGATCCCTCGCCGTCTTCGCGGCTCGGGATGACAGTGAGCTCCTCTTGGCCAGTCCGGCCAGCAGGTCCACCGGCAGGGGGAAGACGATGGTGGTGTTCTTCTCCACGCCGATGTCGGTCAGGGTCTGCAGGTAGCGCAACTGGATGGTGATCGGCTCGGTGGCCAGCACGTGCGCGGCGTCGGCGAGCCGCTGGGCGGCCGCATGCTCCCCCTCGGCGTGGATGATCTTGGCGCGTTTCTCACGCTCGGCCTCCGCCTGGCGGGCGATGGCCCGCAGCATCGACTCGGGGAGGTCCACCTGCTTGATCTCCACGTTGACGACCTTCACGCCCCACGGCTCGGTGTGCTGGTCGAGGATCGACTGGATGCGCGTGTTGAGCTGGTCGCGGTGGGCGAGCACGTCGTCCAGCTCGACCTCGCCGAGCACCGAGCGCAGCGTGGTCTGCGCGAACTGCGAGGTCTGATAGCGGTAGTCGGATACCTCCACCACGGCCCGCCGCGATTCGATCACGCGCAGGAACACGACCGCGTTGACCTTCAACGTCACGTTGTCGCGGGTGATGATGTCCTGCGGCGGCACCTCGAAGGCCTCCTGGCGCAGCGAGACGCGGACCATCCGGTCGATCGGCGCGAAGACGAAGAAGAGGCCCGGCCCCTTGGCCTGCTCCAGGAGCCGCCCCAGGCGGAAGATGACCCCGCGCTCGTACTCGGGAAGGATCTTGATAGAGCTGAAGAGATAGAGGCCGAGGATGACGACGATGATGACCCAGAACGGCATGGTAAGCCTCCGAACGACGGCGCCGATTGTACTGCGAGGCTCACTCTTCTTTTCGCTGCTTTCGCTTCCTGAACTTCGGCGGCTCCGGCTCCGGCTCCGTCTCCCGGATGTATTCGGCCATCGGCGCCGGTACGTTTCGTCTCAGGACGTCGATGCTCCTGAAGGAGATGCCCCCCTCGAAGCGCCAGTCGTGTTTCGGCCGGTAGACGCCGACGTCGTGCACGCGCGAGCCCACCACGAACCGCACCACCCCCCGCCGGTAGTCGAAAGCCCGGCCGTTGCGGGTGTGGACGGCGGCATCGATCCGGTAGGAGCCGGCAACCAGGTCGAGCGACGGGACGACGAAGCGGACACGGCCGTTTCCCTCGAGCCGCTCCGCCACCAGCCCTTCCAGGTCGGTATTCGTTCCATACACGCAGGTGCCGTCGGCGTGGTAGATCCCGATGCCGAAGACGCAGTCGGTCTGCGCCGCGCGGACCTCCACGTCCATCTCCACCGTCACGGCCGTCCCCGCCCCCAGCGCCACCAGGTCGTGGCCCTCGTCGTCGACCAGCGCAACCCGGCGGAGGATCACCTCCCCTGATCCCCATCGCTCCTCCTCGGCCAGCTCGTTCTCCTCCTCCGCGGGCTCCGGCTCCGCGGGCTCCGGCTCAGCGGTGTCCTCAGCCGCGCCCTCCTCGGATGGTTGGGAGACGGCGAGGGGGGCGGCCCGCGCTCCGCCGGCCACCTGCTGGAGGTAGGCGTCGACCACGCGGACCGGGTCTCCGATGAAGACGGCCTCCCCCCGATCGAGCCACATGGCGCGGTCGCAGAGCGTGCGCACCTGATCGAGCTGGTGGGTGACGAACAGCAGCGTGACGCCGCGATACTTCATCTCCTGGATCTTGGCCACGCACTTCGCCGAGAACTCCTCGTCGCCGACCGAGAGGACCTCGTCGATGAGCAGGACGTCGGGGTCGACGTGTACGGCCACGGCAAACCCGAGGCGGACGTACATGCCGGAGGAGTAGGTCTTCACCGGCTGGTCGAGGAACTCGCCGATGCCGGAGAATTCCACGATGCGATCGAAGCGGGCGTCGATCTCGCGGCGCGAGAGGCCGAGCATGATGCCGTTGATGTAGATGTTCTCGCGGCCGGTGATCTCCGGGTGAAACCCGGCGCCGAGCTCGATCAGCGCGGCGATCCGTCCCTGAACGATGATGCGGCCGCTGGTCGGTTTCAGGATCCCGGAGATGATCTTCAGCAGCGTCGACTTCCCGGAGCCGTTGCGGCCGATGATTCCGAAAGCCTCCCCCCGCTCGACGACGAAGGAGACGTTCCGCAGTGCCGGGACCGAGGCCTCCGGCTCGAACTTCAGATCGCGCTTGAGCAGGGCGCTCTTGAGCGTGGCGAACTGCGACCGCCGCCCCCAGAGGCGGTAGTTTTTCCAGAGGTTCTGCGCGGTGATGACGGTGCTCAAATCGCCTCCGCCAGCGTGTCGCGCAGCCGGTTGAACACGAAGAAACCGAGGGTCAGCGAGGCGGCCGCGTAGCCGATCATCAGCAGCGTGTCGAAAAGGCTCGGAAGCCGGCCGTAGAACAGCAGGTCCTGGTAGGAGACCACGAAGGGCGTCATCGGATTGACGCGCAGCACCGCCCGCAGCGGCCTGAACGTGATCATCTCGATCGGATAGATGATCGGGGTCAGGAAGAATCCGAGCTGGAGCAGGTTGGCGATGATGTCGCGCAGGTCGCGGAACAGCACGGAGACCGACGACACCGTCATGGCCAGCCCCGCCACGAAAATCGTCTGGAGCAGCATCAGGAAGGGGACGAGCAGGATCGTCGTCGTGACGGCCGCCTTTCCCGCCAGGGTGAACCCCACCAGCGCCGCCAGCATCACCGGGACGGCGAGGGCGAAGTGGACCAGGTGCGAGAAAACCACGACCAGCGGCAGCGCCTCGGCCGGGAACATCACCTTCTTGACCAGCCCGGCGTTCGAGGAAATCGAGCTGGTCGATTCCAGGATCGCGGCCGCGAAGAACGTCCACGGCAGGATCCCGGTGAAGAGGAAGAGTGGGTACGGCTGTACGTCGAGACCGGGACGCAGCACGATGGTGAAGACCACCGTGTACACGGCCAGCAGCAGGAGGGGGTTGGCCAGCGACCAGAAGTACCCGAGGATCGAGCCGCGGTAGCGGGCCTTGAGGTCTCGCGCCGTCAGCGCCGCGATCAACTGGCGGTTGCGGTAAAGCGTGGTGAGCTCGCTCAAATCTCCTCGGTCACGATCAGCATCAGCGTGGACGACCCGACCTGGAACTCGGAGTGGTTCTGCAACTCGGCGCTGCCGTCGATCTTCTGCCCCTCCATGACGACGCCGTTGGTGGACTGCAGGTCCCAAAGCGTATAGGCGGTGTCGCGGACCTCGACCGCCGCGTGATGCCGGGAGGCATCGCTGTCGTTCAGCGTCAGGTCGGCTCCCTGCCTGCCGATCGTCACCCGCGGCTTCTCCAGTCGGAATACGCTGCCGGCATCGGGACCGTCGATGACCGCCAGCGACAGGCGCTTGCCGGGAGGAAGCTGCAGCGGCGCGGTCTGGCTGGCGGCGGGAGCGGGGGGGGGCATGTCGGGGAGAGGCTCCTCGACCGTCCTCGGCCGCTCATCGCGCCGGATGCCGGTCCGGTCACCGATCTCATGGCTGGGCGGGCCGGCCGGCCGCGCTTCGCCGCCCGCCTGCGCCGGATTGAAGATTTCGAAGATCTGCTGGCACCGAGCGCACTTGATCCTCTTCGACAGCTTCTCACCGAAGCGATTCTCGTCGTACTGGTACCTGGAACGGCAGTTCGTACACTCGATGATCAAGCGTCAGGCCTCTACAGGAGCGTTCGACGATAGCAGAATTGTCGCATTTCAGGCCTCGCAGGTTCGCATAGAATCGCCGCTCTATGCGCAAGCTGGCCCTCATCCTGCCGCTTTTCATCGCCTGCCAGACCACCGCTCCGCGGGGGGGCGAACCGACCTCGACACCACCGGCGAGGACCACGCCGGACGCCCCCGTGGTCGCGGAGACACGCCTGGCCGTAGCGCCCGACACGCCGGCCCGGATGGCGCAGCTCCCTCGTACGGTCATCGACTACGATCGTTCTCTCCTCGGCGAGAACGAGCGCCGCGTGGTCGAGAAGCTGATCGATGCCTCGAAGGTGATCGACGAGCTCTACTGGCAGCAGGTGGCCGAGGAGAATCCGGCCGTGCGGGCCCGCCTGGCGTCGCAGGCGGACGAATCCCCGCTCGACCGCGCCGCCTACGACTATTTCATCGCCAACAAGGGGCGGTGGGACAGGCTGGCCAACAACGAGCCGTTCATCGAGCCGTTCGGAGCGGCGGGGGCGAAGCCGCCCGGGGCCGCGTTCTATCCCGCCGACATCACCAAGGAGGAGTTCGAGCACTACGTCGCCGCCAACCCGGCACAGCAGGGCGAGCTCCAGGGCCTCTTCACCGTCGTCCGGCGCGAGGGCGACCGCCTGGTGAGCATCCCCTACTCGCGCTACTACGGCGACCTGCTGAACGTGGCCGCGCGGCGCGTCCGCGAGGCCGCCACCCTCACCACGAACGCATCGCTCCGCGATTACCTCGAGAAGCTCGCTGTCGCGCTGCTCGACGACGACTACCGCCGGAGCGACATGGCCTGGATGGACCTGACCGGCCCGCTCGAGGTCATCATCGGTCCGTACGAGGTCTACGAGGACGAGCTGTTCAACTTCAAGGCATCCTTCGAGTCGTTCATCACCGTCGTCGATCGGGGAGAGAGCGAGAAGCTGACGGTCTACGGGCAGCACCTGCCGGCGATGGAGAACAACCTGCCCATCCCCGACCAGTACAAGAACCCCGGCCGCGGGACGGAGTCCCCGATCCGCGTGGTCCAGGAGATCTACACCGCCGGCGACGCCCGGCGCGGGGTGCAGACGGCGGCGTTCAACCTTCCCAACGACGAATACGTCCGGGAGAGGAAGGGATCGAAGAAGGTCCTGCTCAAGAACGTCATGGACGCCAAGTACCGGCAGAGCGGGCAGCCGATCGCGCTGCGCGTGCTCGACCCCTCGCTGGCCGGTCACCTTTCCTTCGAGGCCTTCTTCAACCACGTCCTCTTCCACGAGCTGTCTCATGGGCTCGGCCCCGGCCTCATTACCCGTCCCACCGGCGAACGGGTCGACGTCCGCCTGCTGCTCAAGAATCTCTACTCCACCGTGGAGGAGACGAAGGCCGACGTCCTCGGCATCTGGAACATTCTCTATGCGCAGGACCGGAAGCTTCTGACGAGCTTCGGCGAGCGGGAGCTCTTCGCCACCTACGCCGGCCTGATGTTCCGGAGCATGCGCTTCGGCGTCGACCAGGCGCACGGCCGCGGGAACGCCGTGCAGTGGAACTGGCTGCGGGAGCGCGGCGCGATCACGCCCGCCGGCGCCGGCCGCTACACCATCGACATCCCGCGGATGAAGGAGGGGATCCGCGACCTGGCGGCGGAGCTGCTCACCATCCAGGCCACCGGCGACTTCGACCGCGCCCAGCGCCTGCTGGAACGCTACGGCGTGGCCACGCCGGAGATCACCGGGGTGATCTCGCGTCTCTCCGACATCCCGGTCGACATCACCCCCGTCTTCCCGGCCGCCGGCGAGTGGTGATGCCGAGTGCGGACGCCATATTGATCGGATCAGTCCACGAGCTCGCCGGCGTCGAGCTCGAATGAGTTGAAGCCGTCGATGATCCAGGCCTGGTCGATCTCGAGCGTCGTCCTGAGGGCGCGGATGAATTGGAGATCGCTCTCGCTGGGGGCCGCGATCGCGAGCATTCCTTTCTCGCTTTTGAAGTCGAAGGTGTGGTTGTGGAGGAAGATCCGCGCGTCCCAGCGGGCCTCGATGTCCGCCGCGGCCCGGTCGATCACGGCCCGGACTCCGTCCTTCGGCGGAAGGCCTTCACCGTCGGTGAGGTAGTAGACGCGGATTCTCGATTCGTCCCCGGTCGAGCGGACGAGAATCAGAGCACCAAACTCGCTCGGCTGCTCGAAAAGCGGGTAGCGGGCGGCGTGGAAGTCGAGGAGAAACGACTCCAGAGCGTTCATCGTTCGCAAGCGGCCCAGCTCACCGCGCTCGACCTGCCGATTGATCTTCCGTTGCCCCACGTGCTCCGATTCGAGCCACGGGTAGAGCTCCCGATTGCGACGCATCAGATACGCCGGATCGGTGCCCCCGACGATTTCTTCGATGGCGGCCCGCCAGGTGTCGAGATGGCGAAGGCCGGCCGGTCCAGGCTGCCAGAAGGTCGGATCGTCTTCGATCTCCCACGCTAGGAGGACCATCGCCCCCCGCGCGAGGAGGGTTTCGGGCTCGAGAGCCAGGAAGGGGTTCTCTGAATTTCCTCCGACTCGTTCTGGTGGGCCCGCCGGGATCGCGACGGCCCACGTTCCGACGGCGAAGGCGATGACGAAGAGAAGGTGCATTCTCCTGGACATTTTAGCCACGTTCGATGCTCCGCTGCCCTTCCAGCGAAACCTCAGCCGGCACGACCGCGACGAATGGAGCTCACTCCCTCAGCATCCCCAGGATGATCTCCCGCGTCTCCGGCGTCGTGATCATCTCGAAATGTTTTCCCGCGACGAACAGCGGGGGGAGGAGGGCCGCTCGTTCGCCGGGGGAGAGCCATTCCTGGCTCTCCTCGACCGCGTGGCGGTCGCCGGGGAGGGCGGACTCGATCCTCGTTTCCCAGCGGCGGTGCGTCCGGCGGAGGACGGCGTGGGAGGGGGTGCGGAACTCGCGACTCTGGATCGAGTAGTAGCGGATGGGGAGCGGGGCTGTCCCGCGGCGGAGGAGGGCGTGGAGGCGGCGGGCGCGATCGAGGGCGTCGCGCAGGAAGGTCTCGCGCTGGTCGGGAGTGCCGAAGACCTCGTCGCGGGAAGCACGCGTGGCGGAGGCCTCGGCGAAGATGGACCAGCCGTAGGTGAGCCACGGCTCGGCGTCGAAGACGTCGACCGGGAGGGGGGTGCCGGCGGAATCCATGAAGAGGTCGGGGCGGTAGGCGGGGAGGTCCTGGTGGAGGGAACGGAAGGTGAAGAGGGTCTCGGGGCGCATGCGCCTTCCGATGATGCGCATGTACTGCCGGCCGCGGTTGAGCTCCTGCAGGATGCGGATGGCGCCGCCGTTCGCGGTTCCCACCATGATCAGCTTCTCGATCGTCACGCCGCGCGCCGGCCGGCGGAGGCCCTGCTCCGCTTCCTCGAGGGAGACGTCGCCGTACAGCGCCGCGTAGCGGCAGATGTAGGTGGCGTTGCTCTGGCAGAGGAGGGCGGCCCGGCCGGCTCCGAGGCGCTCGAGCGCGG
>DATLEX010000218.1:0-2465 GCA_035525045.1 Thermoanaerobaculia bacterium
CCCACCCGCTCGCCCGCGAGGTCCGGAAGCTCCCGAAAGTCCGCCATGCGCCGCGTATGGTAGCGCGCCCGGACGACCTGCCGTTGACGTCGGCACACGGGGCCGAGGGACCCTCCGGGGATGCTCAAGACGAGCTGACGCCGGCGCCGGTCACCAGCCACACTTTCTTCTCCCGGTTCCAGCGGCCTCCTGCGGCTTTGACCTGCTCGCGCAAGGCGGCTTCCTCGTAGCCGACCTTCACCAGGTAGATCGCTGCCGATGGCGTGCACGGCGATTCGTCGTCGATCAGCTCCACCGTCTTCATCCTCGTCCGCCGCTCAGGATCGTTACCGGTAGCGCATGCAGACGAGGCGGCGGCCGTACCGCTCCACCAGCTTCTTCGTGCCGTTGGCTCCCGGCGCCAGCGTCAGCCTCGTCTCGAGCATGCCCCGAGTTCCCTCGGCCCGTGTGCCGATGTCAACGACAGGTCGTCCGGGCGCGCTACCATACGCGGCGCATGGCGGACTTTCGGGAGCTTCCGGACCTCGCGGGCGAGCGGGTGGGGGGGGCGGTGCTCTACGCGAACGATAACTTCTTCGCGGCGAAGGAGAACCTCATCAGGCCCGCCGCGCCGGTGTGGCGGGAGCACGAGTACACCGACCGCGGGACGTGGCTGGATGGGTGGGAGTCGCGGCGGCGGCGGACGCCGGGGCATGACTTCGCCATCCTTCGCCTCGGGGTGCCGGGGGTGGTGCGGGGGGTGGTGGTCGACACGAGCTTCTTCCGCGGCAACTTCCCCGAGTCGTGCTCGATCGACGGGCTCGCCGCATCGGCGCAGGCGACGGCGGAGGAGCTGCTCGCCGCCTCGTGGTCGGAGGTCCTTCCCCGCTCGCCGCTGAAAGGGGACAGCGAGAACCTCTTCGAGGTGTCGTCGCCGGTCGCGTTCACGCACCTTCGCCTCAACATCCATCCCGACGGCGGCGTGGCGCGGCTGCGCGTGCACGGCGAGGTCGTGCCCGACTGGAGCCGCGCCGGCGGGCTCGGCACCGAGGTCGACCTCGCCGCGATCGAGAACGGCGGCATGGTCCTGACGTGCAGCGACCAGTTCTTCGGGCCGAAGCACAACCTCATCATGCCCGGCCGCGCCCTCGACATGAGCGACGGGTGGGAGACGCGGCGGCGCCGCGGACCGGGACACGACTGGGTGGTGGTGCGGCTCGCCGCCGAGGGGGTGATCCGGCGGATCGAGATCGACACGAATCACTTCAAGGGGAATTACCCCGACACGGCGTCGGTCGAGGCGTCGGCGGACGGCGAGAAGTGGACCGAGGTCCTGCCGCGCACGAAGCTGCAGGCGCATACGCGCCACTTCTTCCGCGAGGAGCTGATCGCAACGGGGCCGGCGACGCACGTCCGCCTCAACGTCCATCCCGACGGCGGGGTGAGCCGGCTGCGGATCTGGGGCACAGCCTCGGAAGCGGGCCGGCGGAGCGCCGCCGTGCAGCGCGTCAACACGGCCGCCGATCCGGTGGCGTTGCTCAGGAGCTGCTGCGCATCGCCGGCGTGGGCGGAGGCGCTCGCCTCGAAGCGCCCCTTCCGCTCGTGGGACGAGCTGGTCGAGAAAGGCGATGCGATCTGGTCGCGCCTCCCCCCCGACGACTGGCTGGAGGCCTTCCGCGCCCATCCGCGCATCGGCGAGCGGAAGGGGGCGGGGCGGTGGGCGGCCGAGGAGCAGTCCGGCACGCGCGGCGCGCCGGAGGAGACGATGCGGCGGCTCGCCAAAGGGAATCGCGCCTACGAGGAGAAGTTCGGGCACGTCTACCTCGTCTGCGCGACGGGGAGGACGGCGGACGAGATGCTGGCGAACCTGACGGAGCGGATGGGCAACGACGCGAAGACGGAGCTTCGCGTCGCCGCCGAGGAGCAGCGCAGGATCACGAGGCTCCGCCTCGAGAAGCTGGTGATGTGATGGCAGGAATCACGACGCACATCCTCGACACCTCAAAGGGACGCCCGGCGGCGGGCGTGCCGGTGACGCTGGAGGTCCTTCGCGGGGGGGCGTGGGAGGTGGTGGGGCGCGGCTCGACCGACGCCGACGGGCGGCTGCGGACGCTCACCGCGGGGAAGACGCTGGAGAAGGCGACCTACCGGCTGACGTTCGAGACGGGGGGGTTCTTCCCCGAGATCGCGATCGCCTTCCGGGTCGATGCGCCGGACGAGCACTACCATGTGCCGTTGCTGCTAAGCCCCTTTGGGTACAGCACTTACCGGGGGTCGTAAACGCCGCGGGGCTGGCGGCCGTATCAAGGGGAGATCTGATCAGTCGATCTCCTACACACGGCGGCGCGTAGCCGCCATTTGAGGGATGAGGGGTGAGGGATGAGGGATGAAGAAGGCCGGGCGGCTCACTTCATCTCTTAGCCAGCACTCCTCATCCCTTTTTCCGGCCGCGGAGGATCTTGACGAAGGAGCGTGATCGCAGCTCC
>DATLEX010000223.1:0-3260 GCA_035525045.1 Thermoanaerobaculia bacterium
AGCAGTCCGCCCATCACGCCGCGGAGGATCTGCCGCGAGAGCTGGCCGCCGACGGTGCGCGCCGCCGACTTCGCCATCGCCTCCACCATCCCCTGCCGGCGGCCGGTTCCCCAGAACATCTCGCTGATGCGTCCCCTCTTCGCCGGCGCCCCCTTCGTCTGCGGCGCGGAGGTCGCGGGGCCGGCCGCCGCTGTGGCTCGCTTGCTCAGCACCTCGTACGCCGATTCGGGGTTCAGCCGCGTGTCGTACTTCGCGCCGACCGGGCTCCGCCCCCGCACCGCCGCCCGCTCCTCCGCCGTGATCGCGCCCATGCGGCAGCGCGGCGGCGCCATGAGCGTCCGCTCCACCGGCATCGGCACTCCCTTCTCCTGCAGCGTGGAGACGAGTGCCTCGCCGATGCCGAGCTGCGAGATCGTCTGCGCCACGTCGAGCTTCGGATTGGAGGTGAAGGTCTCCGCCGCCGTCCGCACCGCCTTCTGGTCGCGCGGCGTGTAGGCGCGGAGAGCGTGCTGGATGCGGTTGCCCAGCTGGCCGAGGATCTCGTTCGGGACGTCGTCGGGAAACTGCGAGCAGAACCAGACGCCCACCCCTTTCGAACGGATGATGCGCACCACCTGCTCCACGCGCTGGCGGAGCGCGGGGGGCGCGTCGTCGAAGAGGAGATGCGCCTCGTCGAACACGAACACCACTTTGGGCTGGTCGAGATCGCCCGCCTCGGGGAGATTCTCGTACAGCTCCGACAGCAGCCAGAGGAGAAAGCTCGAATAGAGGCGCGGCTTCAGCACCAGCTGATCGGCGGCCAGGATGTTGATCACGCCGCGGCCGCTCGGATCGGTCCTCATCAGATCGCCGAGCTGCAGCGCCGGCTCGCCGAAGAACAGCTCCCCGCCGTCGCGATCGAGCGAGAGGAGGCTGCGCTGGATGGCCCCCACCGACTGCGCGCTCACCAGACCGTACTCCTGCGAGATCGTCTTCCTGTTCCCGGCCACGAACGAAAGCAGCGCCCGGAGGTCGTCGAGATCGAGCAGCAGCAGCCCCTGGGTGTCGGCGAGCTGGAAGGCGATCTCCAGCACGCCGCTCTGCACGTCGTTCAGCTCGAGGATCCGCGCCAGGAGCGTCGGACCGATTTCGCTGATGCTGGCCCGGACGGGATGGCCGCTCTTCCCGTACAGGTCCCAGAAGACGACCGGGTTCGCTTCATTCGCGTAGCCGCCGATCCCGATCTGCGCCACCCGCTGCTGCAGTTTCTCGCTCGACGTTCCCGCCACCGCAAGTCCGGCCACGTCCCCTTTCACGTCGGCCATGAACACCGGGACGCCGATCCGCGAGAAGCCTTCCGCGAGCACCATGAGCGATACCGTCTTCCCGGTCCCGGTGGCCCCGGCCACCATGCCGTGCCGGTTGCCGTACTTCGGGAGCAGGTACACCGGGACTTCCCCTTTGCCGAGAAGAATGCCGTCCATGGGCGGTGAGTATAGCGAGCGCCTACTCCGCGACGGTGAGGATGACCTTCCCGCGCGCGCGCCCCGTTTCGAGGTAGGCCATCGCTTCGCGGACCTGGCTCAGGTCGTAGCGGCGGTCGATCACCGGTGTGACCTTTCCCTTCTCTATGAGCTCGCGCAGGATGTTCAGGTCGTCCCTTTTGATTTTGGCCATGATCATGACGAAGTCCTGATCTCCGAGCCGCGACAGCACCGCCGCCCCGAGGATGCGATCCATCGGCGCGATCCACCGTCCTTTCGGACCTCCCACGATCACGTAGATGCCGTTCGGGCTCAGAACGGGGCGGTGGGCCCTCAGCGAATGGTTGCCGACCATGTCGATGACCACGTCGTAGCGCTGGCTGCTCTTCGTGTAGTCCTGCCGGGTGTAATCGATGACCTCGTCTGCGCCGAGAGACTCGACCAGCTCCACGTTGCGCGTGCTGCAGACGCCGGTGACGTGGGCGCCGAATGATTTGGCGATCTGCACGGCAAAGGTCCCCACTCCCCCGGAGGCGCCGTTGATCAGCACTCTCTGTCCCGCCTGGACCTTTCCTTCGTCGCGAACGGCCTGCAGCGCCGTGATGGCCGCGATCGGCACAGCCGCGGCCTGCTCGAAGGTGATGTTGGCCGGCTTTCGAGCCAGGGAGCGCTCCGTCGCCACCACGTAGTCGGCGAAGGCGCCGGTGCGGCCGCCGAACACTGCGTCACCCGGTGCGAGCTCCCTGACGTTCTTTCCCACCGCCTCCACCGTGCCGGAGAAGTCGACGCCCAGCCGTGTGACCTTCGGCCTTCGCAGCCCCGACTCCGGGCGCATGATGTACGGCGTCCCTCGCATGTAGTGATAGTCGAGAGGGTTCACCGCTGCGGCGTGGACCCGCACCAGGACCTGGTCGTCTCCCGGAACCGGCTTCTCGATGGCCGCGACCCGGAGCACGCCGGGCGAGCCGTAGTCGCAGTAGACCACCGCCCGCATCGGGTTTCGAGGGGTGGCCGCGGTCAGCTCGGCGCAGTTGTTGTCCGATCTCCAGTAGGCCACGCCGAATGCCGCCGCGGCGAAGAGGACGAGCAGCAAGATTGCGATCGCAACCCAGCGGACGGCGCGCCTCAGTTTCCTGCCCATGAATGTGTGGAGAAGTGCGGGCGCGAGTATACGCCGGCGGGCGGCGCGGCCGGCTCTACTTGCGGGACATGATCGCGTAGCGCCCGTTGCCGCGCGTGGCGATGTAGAGAAAGACGAACGAGTAGAGCGCGGGGAGCTCCCCTCCGTTCGCGACAGGCCAGAAGCTCTGCGGGGCGTGGACCATGAAGTAGGCCACGGCCATCTCGCCGCTGGCGATGAAGGCGGCGTAGCCGGCGAAGATGCCGAGGGCGATCATCAGGCCGCCAACGAGCTCGATCGCTCCGGCCAGGCCGTGGAGCGACAGCAGCTCCACCGTCCCATGCCCCCCGGGCGGGAAATCGAAGAACTTCTGCGACCCATGGAGGGCGAACATCAGCCCCGCCATGACCCGGAGCAGCGCGTAAGCAACGTCCGAAAAGCGTCCCAGCCAGCGTTCCATGCGGGCCCTGGCGTGCAAGACGCAGGCCCTATTGCAATCGAAAGCTTGCGAATTACCCTATTCGATCGATTCGACGCGGTTGCCGAAGAAGTGGATCGCGCAGCGGGAGCCGCGGTAGATCCAGACGTTGCTGGCGGGGCCGCGCAGCTCTTCCTCCCCCCGTATCTCGTCCGGGTCGCCGAGCTTCTCCCGCACCTTCGCCTCGGTATCGCCCGGT
>DATLEX010000236.1:0-13822 GCA_035525045.1 Thermoanaerobaculia bacterium
CATCCCGTGAATGGCCACGCGGACGCTGAGGTCCTCGATGATCAGCTCCTGCCCGTCGGGGTCGGAGAGCGAGATCGGCGCCGGCAGCAGGGCCGGCGCCGCCGCGGCCGGAGCGGCATCGAGTTTCGGTGGCATGGCGCCGAGAAGGATGGAGACCGCGGCGGCCATCAGAAGGGCGGCGGTCAGGGCGAGCGATCGCGAAGTCGAGTGCATGAGCTCCTCCGCCCCATTGGACACGGCCGGTGCAGCCGGAGAAACCGGAGGACGCCCCTACCGCCCCACCGCCCGCCTCCGCCCGCGCATCTCCGGCTCCCAGCCGAGCTGGATCACCTCGAAGTCCGTCGCTTTCAACGAACGGAAGGCGGGATTGAGAAGGTCGTTGTCCCAGCGGATGTCGTACGTCCCGGTGACGTAGAGGTCCGACCCGTTGTCGGCGACGATCAGGCCATGGGTCTTCATCGCCTGGAAGATCTTCCGGACCGGCTCGGGAAAGGGGGAGAGGTCCGTCGACGCCTTCAGGCGCAGCCTGGCGCCCATCGGGAGGGCGCCGGCGGTGTCGCCGGCGCGATGCGAGGCGGGGTAGACGTAGCCGTTGGTCCGGCGCACGGTGACGCGGAAGGCATGCCGGATCGGGTCGGGCCCGTACACCTCGTCGTGCCGCACCAGGCCCGGCAGGATGGCCAGCCCGGCGGCGTCGGCGCTGGTCCATCCCTCCGGCCGCCGGGCGTTCGAGTCGAGCGGGAAGACGGCGCCCGACCCTGCTTCCCAGCGGCCCGCCGCGCCGTTCCACCGCAGCGCGAACAGCTCGTAGAGGATGCGGTGGTCGCGGTCGACGATCAGCATGTGCCGGTCGCCCTCCGCGCGCGGGTCGTTCCCCGGCAGCCCTCCCTCGATCCACTTCTCTTCCGTCTTCGCTTCCTCGGGGATCGGGTAGCCGGGGGGTCTGCCCGGGGCGCCGT
This sequence comes from Thermoanaerobaculia bacterium, assembly GCA_035525045.1. Lineage (GTDB taxonomy): Bacteria > Acidobacteriota > Thermoanaerobaculia > Gp7-AA8 > Gp7-AA8 > DATLEX01. The sequence goes on from DATLEX010000236.1 coordinate 960, forward strand.
CGTCGCTTTCGTCGTCGTACTCGAAGGTGACCGGCACCAGCGGCTGGGTCCCCGGCACGACGGCGTACGGGATGCCGTAGATCGGGTAGAGGGGTTCGTCGCTGTCGCCGCCGAGGTCGGGATGCAGGACGCGCGCCGGTCCGATGAAGGCGATGAAGGCGTCGCTGTTCGGATCGACGGGCGCGGAGCTGATGTCGGTGTTCCACCAGTTGCCGGGAGGGAAGAGGGGGAACGGACCTGGGAGCTCACCGCCGCGCTGCGGTGCCTGCGCCAGAGCAACGGCTGCAAGCGAGGCCGCCAGCAGCGCAACGGCGACTCTCATGACCTTGTAATCTCGTTCCGGGAGTCTCCCCCCGCCGTGGTCCCCGTCACATCGGAGAGCCGGCCGGCCGCGGCGCGATCGATGAGCCACCACCTCTCCCCCTCCCCGCTCATCGCTCGCGCCACAGGGTGATCGACTCCATTTGCCACCTCCTGAACGACGGCGGCCTTCGATTCCCGCGTGGCGAGCACGATCCGCAGCGTCGCCGAGCGGATGACGGGAAGGGTCAGCGTGACTCGCCACTGCCCCAGGCGCGGGACGTAGACCGCCGCGGCGATCCCCTCCTGGACGTCGAGCACCGCGGTTCCGGGAAAGAGCGACGCGGTATGCCCGTCCTCTCCGAGGCCGAGGAGCACGATGTCGAGGGTCTCGAGACCGAGGGCGCTCCACGTTTCTTCGAAGCGGCGTGCGGAGGCCGAGGGATCGTCGAGGGAGGTGTCAAAATCGAGGAAGCGGTGCTTCTCCGCGATGCCGCCGCGGAAGAGCGTCTCCCGGATCATGCGGGAGTTCGACTGCGGATTGTCCGCCGGGACGTAGCGCTCGTCGACCAGCACCCAGGTGACCTCTCGCCGGGCGAGCGAATCGCGAAGCGGCGGCGAGCCAAGCATTTCATACAGCGGCCGGGGGGTGGCGCCGCCGGAGATTGCGATCACGCTCCGATCGCCAAGCCCGGCCCGCTGCACAATCGTCCGCCCCGCCGCCCGCACAGCGTCGTCAGGTGTATCGAAGATCCTCAAATTCACACGGCGATCTTACCCGCCACCACCAATCCAAAATTCAAAATCCAAAATCCAAAATCGTTATATCCTCTCGCCCGATGTCGTCGAACCACTCGCGCGTGGCGGTGATCCGCGGCGTGCGGACTCCCTTCGCCAAGTCCGGCACCCATTACGCGCGCCTCACCGCTCTCGACCTCGGCAAATTCGCCGTGGCGGAGCTGATCGAGCGGTCGGGGATCGACCCGGACGAGGTGCAGGAAGTCGTCTTCGGGAACGTCATCCCGTCGGTCAAGGCGCCGAACATCGCCCGGGAGATCGTCCTCGGCACCGGGCTGCCGCGCAGGATCCCCGGCTTCACCGTCGGGAAGGCGTGCGCCTCGGCCAACCAGGCCATCACAGCGGCGTCCGATCTGATCTTCCGCGGCTACGCCGATACCGTCGTCGCCGGCGGGGCGGAGTCGCTCTCCGACATCCCCATCCTCTTTTCCCGCAACATGGCCGAGGCGTTCATGGGGGCCAGCAAGGCCAGGAGCGCCATTGCGCGCGCGGTGGCATTCAAGAAGGTGCGGCCAAAGGACCTGCTTCCCGACACCCCTGCCATCGCCGAGTCGACCACCGGCCTGACCATGGGGGAGTCGGCCGAGAAGATGGCGAAGGAGAACGGCATCTCCCGCGAGGCGCAGGACAGGTTCGCCCTGCAGAGCCATCGCCGCGCGGCGGAGGCCACCGCGAAGGGGCGATTCAAGGACGAGGTGATGACGGTGGTGGTCCCGCCGTCGTTCGAGAGCATCGTCGACAGCGACAACCTGATCCGGGCGGACACGACGCTCGAGTCGCTCTCGAAGCTCAAGCCGGTGTTCGACCGGAAGTACGGGACGATCACCGCCGGGAACGCCTCGCCGCTCACCGACGGCGCCGCGGCGGTGCTGCTCATGTCGGAGGAGAAGGCGAAATCGCTCGGGCTGAAACCGATCGGGTTCCTCCGCAGCTATGCCTACGCCGCGCTCGATCCCTTCGACCAGTTGTTGCAGGGACCGGTGTTCGCCCTCCCCACGGCGCTGGAGCGGGCCGGGCTGACGCTGAAGGACATCGGGGTGATCGAGATGCACGAGGCCTTCGCCGCCCAGGTCCTCTCCAACATCCAGTGGATGGGATCGAAGAAGATCGCTCGGGAAAAGCTGGGCCGCGACGAGCCGGTGGGAGAGATCGACCCCGAGAAAATCAACCTCACGGGCGGCTCGATCGCCCTCGGCCATCCATTCGGAGCCACCGGCGCGCGAATCGTGACCACGGTCTGCAACGAGCTGCAGCGGACCGGCGAGCAGTACGGGCTGGTCACCGTCTGCGCAGCGGGCGGGATGGGAGCGGCCATGGTGCTCGAGCGGGAATGAGCCGGCCGCCTGGCTCTCGTAAACTGCGCCCCGCATGATTTACGCGCTCACCGTCGGCCTGGTCGTCGTGCTCTGGCTTTCGATCGTCCTCCTCAACGAGAAGATCAACCTTCTCGGTTGCGACCGCTTTCCCGCCCCCGCGGCGAGGTCCTTCGCCTACGGGTGGATGCTCGTCTTCTTCGTCCTGCTGGCCGTCCTGGTCACGGGATCGGCGCTGGCTCCCGCCCAGGCCCGCGACCTGAGGGACGCGCCGTTCTACTCGCTCTTCGCCCTCCACGCCATCCTGATCTTGTTTCTGGCCGGGTGGTGGCTGGCCACCAGCCGGCCGCCGCTGCGCGAGTTTCTGAGCTTCCAGCCCGGCCGGACCGGCGAGGCGGTCGCGATCGGCGTGGCGGTCGGCGTGGGCGGCTGGGTCATCACCATCGGATCGGCGCTGCTGGTGGCGACGGTCCTCCAGGCGCTCGGGCTGCTCCCCGAAGATCCGCAACCCTCGCCGGCGGTCGGATTCATGGCCGGCATGGTCTGGTGGAAGAAGGTCATCATCGTCCTCTCCGCGATGACCGTCGAGGAGTTCTTCTTCCGTTCCTGGCTTCAGAAGCGCCTCGGGCTGATCGTCTCCACCGCCCTCTTCGTCCTCGCGCACTTCACGCTCGGACAGCCGTTGCTGCTGATCGGCATCACGGTGATCTCCCTGGTCATCGGCTACACGTTCTACCGGACCAAGAACGTGCTGCCGTGCATCGTGGCGCACGGGGTATTCGACGCCATCCAGCTCTTCGTGATCATCCCCATCGCCTTCAAGCTGACGGGCATGTGATCCCCTGTGAACCTCTGTGTTCTCTGTGGCTCTGTGGTGAAAAAAGCAACCACAGAGTCACAGAGAACACAGAGGGGGACGGAGTTAGAGGATCATGCGCGGGATACCATGTTTCAGGAGGGGGACGTTGAAGTTGATGAGCAGCCCCAGGCCCCAGCCGCCGAGTTCATGTACGTCAGGAGCTGCGCCTCGTGCACAGGCTCGATCGCCGCGACGGACTTGATCTCGACGACGAGGGAGCGGGCGACGAGCAGGTCGATCCGGTAGCTGCACTCGACCCTCACCCGTTTGTACTCGACCGGCAAAGGAACCTGCCTGCGGAAGGAAACCCGGCGGACGTCCAGTTCACGGGAGGCACTGGTGGTACGCCGACTCGAGAAGGCCCGGGCCGAGGGTGCGGTGCACCTCGATGGCGGCGCCGATCACGTCTCCGGTGATCTTCTCCGTGCCCATCATTGCAATCTCCCTCGGGTCGAGCCGATCCGCAAGCTTTTCTACCTGCTGAAGATTCCTCCGTCCCCCTCTGTGTTCTCTGTGGCTCTGTGGTGAAAAAAGCAACCACAGAGTCACAGAGAATCACGACTCGGAGACCACCACGCCCTCTCCCTCGAAGCGGATCTTGAACCCGCCGTCGTCGCCCGTGGCGATCATCACGTCGTGCAGCGCGGTGTCGTCGACGACCGTCGGAATGAGGTTCCCGGTCCAGGCCACCAGGGCATTGGAGGAGATGGAGAGCGGGTAGTCGCGCGTGACGCGCAGCGTCAGCGGCTCGATGGCGGTGGAGATGGCCAGCGACCCCCGCCCGAAGATCTTCACCGTGTCGATCTTCTTCTCATACGCGGCGTCGTAGATCGGCTCGACCCGGTAGGTCAGCGTCTCCTCCAGCGCCAGCAGGTTGCTCCCCTCGACGTAGATGAACTCCTCGTTCAGGTCGAGGAGGAACGTTTTTTTTCCCTTCTCGTAGACGAAGAGCCTTCCGTGCCCCACCGCCTTGATCAGCGTCTGGGCGGTGGTGCCGAGGAGACCCGACTCGGCCTGGAACTTCAGGTTGCCGGAGTAGCTCGACACCGTGCCGCGCTTCACGTGGACGCTCCGATCGAAGTTGATCTCCAGGAAGCCGTTCTCATGGAGGACGAAGGTCCTCGATGCGCCTTCGATCTTCCGGCCGATGTCGATGTGCTTCTCCTCGGCGTGATGCGTCTCGTCGACCGCCTCCTGCAGCTTGCGCGCGGCGGTGTGGCCCGCCGTCGCCGTCGCCGCCGCCCCTTCCGGCACCAGGGTCGGTGGCGGAGGGAGCGGAGCGGGCACGTTCGCCGGCTGCGTCCGATTGGCCGCCGCCTGCCGGAGCGTCTCGTCCGGATCGGGCTTGATCGGCTTCACCTTCTGCGTGGTGAACTGCGACTGCCCGGACGGCCGGCTCATCTCCCCCTCCACCTCGCGGACGATTTTCTCCGCGCCGGCGAAGCGGAGGTGATCGAGGGCCTGGGGAAGCTTCCGCCGCTGCCGGTAGAGCAGGCCGAGGTAGAGATGCGACTTGGCGTAGTTGGGCCGGATCTCGATGGCCCGCAGCAGAAACCGCTCCGCCTCGTCGAGCTTCCCCTGCTTGAAGAGGATCAGGCCGAGGTTCGAATGAAGCGTGAAGACGTTCGGATTGTCGCGCACCAGGCGCCGGTAGATGACCTCCGCCTCCGGGTAGGCGTTGGTCTTGAAATAGACCAGCCCCAGCAGGTTCAGCACGTCGGCCTCGTCAGGGCGGTGCTTCTGGGCCTGTTCCAGCTCGCGGCGGGCCTCGGCGTGCCGCCCGTCCTGGAACGCCTCGCGGCCGCGGTTGTAGTGAAGGAGAAAGACGCCCTGGTCGAACGGCGCCGACAGCGCGGGCGGCTGATCGCGTTCGGGCATGGCGCCGCCGATTGTAACCGACTCTGTGCAGAAGGCTTGTGCCGCCGCCTGCCTCAGTGCGTGCCGAGGTAGCGCATCCCCGGCACCACCGCGGCCAGCGGCTCGGTGAGGTGGGAGGTGAAGCCCCCACGCAGCGTCGCCTTCTCCCGCCTCCCGGAGAAGGAGATGGCCTGGTCGTAGTGTGGCCGCCCGTAGTACACGGTGAGGGCGCGCTTCACGTACGTGATCGTCTCCTCGTAAGGAGGGATGCCGCCGTGGCGGATCACCGCGTTCTCCCCGGCGTTGTATGCCGCCAGGGCGCGGGTGAGATCGTCGCGGAACATCTCCAACAGATCGCGGAGGTAGTGCACCCCGCCGCGAATGTTCTGCGCCGGGTCGTGCACATCGGTGACCTTGTACCGCCTGGCCGTGCCGGGCATCAGTTGCATCAGGCCGCGGGCACCCTTCTTCGAGACGCACTGCGGATTGAAGTCCGACTCCACCTGGATCACCGCCCGGATCAGGACCGGGTCGACCCGGTACTGCCGGGCGTAGTGCTCGATCAGGGCGTCGTACCGGGTGCGGCGGTCGTGCTGGCGGGCCAGCCACTCGTAGTTGCCCGGCCGGCTCTTCCCCGACGGGACGTTGTAGATGATCTTCTTCCCGTCGCGCATGCCGACGCGTACCTCGGCCCCCGCCGTCGCCGCCGCAAGGACCAGGACCAGGGCCGCCGCACCCGCACGCATCCCGAAAATGGTAGCACCACCTCATTCCGAGCGAAACGAGGAATCTGGGCGGGGGGCGTGCCCTCTCCCGCTTGCGGGAGAGGGTGGCGCGAAGCGCCGGGTGAGGGTGTTTCGGTCTCACGAGGAACCCCCTCATCCGGTCCTTCGCTCCGCTCAGGACCACCTTCTCCCCCGCCGGAGGCGGGGGAGAAGGCTCTGCGGTTCATCTCCGCTTCACGCAGGGGGTGCTACCGGCTGCACATGGCGTAGGCCTGCCGGAAGGTCGGGTTGTCGATCAGGGCGCGGTTCATCTCGAAGTAGGTCGTGACCACGTCGTTGGTCGAGACGAGTCTTCGTCGCAGCTCGAGGGCCACCTCGCGCCAGAACTTGGCGGCGGCGTCGGGGCGGCCGCGGAGGAAGGCGGCCAGGTCGCCCATGGCGATCGACATCACCTCCGTCTCGGTGATGGCGTGCAGCCGGGCCGTGGCCACGCCGTCCTCGATGATGGAGAGCTCGCCGAAGCTCTGGCCGGCCACCAGGTCGCACAGCGGGACCTCTCCCTCCTCGATCTGCCGGCTCACGGTGATGCGCCCGCTGCGGACCACGTGCAGGGCGCGATTGGCCTTCCCCTGCTCGAGGATCACGTCGCCGGCCCCGAAGCGCGTGATCTGAAACGACTTCCGGAGCTGTTCGAGGTCGTTCGGCTCGAGGTCGCAGAAGAGCGTCACGCCGCGCAGAAAATTTACGTCGTCCACGATGCCTCCCCGTTCCAAATTTGCGCTATGATGCGATTACATCCAACGCCAGGCTGATGTGGTAGGCGGACCTGCTTCGCGAAGCGTACAGCGGGTGCACGGCTCATTCAACGTCCTCGACCAAGGAGCATTACATGGACGGACTTCTTCGAGCGCTCATCAAGACGGTTCGGCGGCGGCTTCGCGCGGACGAAGAGGTGACGGTCGAGGCAGTCACTCGGGAGCTCGGATACACCCGGCAGTACATCTCCGGGCGCTTCCACCGCGTCACGGGGCGCCTGCTGAGCCATTTCCTGAAGGAGAAGCGGCTGGAGAAGGCGGCGCGGCTGCTCAAGAACGGCAACCTCCGCGTCTCGCAGATCGCCCGCCGCTGCGGCTTCGACTCGGAGAACTACTTCCGGCAGCAGTTCCGCCACCGCTACGGGATGTCCCCCCGCCAGTTCCGCTCCAACGGCAGCCTGCGCGCTCAGCCCCTGTCGAAGCCGGCCTCGGTCCAGATATAGCGCAGCGTGTTGCGGTCGGCGGTCCCTGTCCCGATCGCGTCCCGCAGGAAGATCAGCGTCCGCCGCAGCGCCGAGTGCGGCACGGCCGTCCTCTCCAGATAGGCGCGATGCTCCGCCACGCTCTCGAAGGTCACCGTCCGGAGCGGCGACGGCAGCCGGACGATGGTCCCCTGCACGGCGATCTCCTCCCACTCCCCCTTCTGCGCGAAGCGGAGGTAGTGGCGCTTGTGAAAGAGGCGGACCTCCCCCTCCCCCCTCCCGATCCGCAGCGGCCTCCCCGCGTAATACGGGACGTGGGGGATGCGGAATCCCCATGCTCTCGCCTCCCGCGCCGCCGCGGCGATCTCGACGGCCAGCTCCTCCCCGACCGTTTCGCGCTCCCGCACCACGAGCACCCAGTCGGCCGACGCGGCGTCGACGGCGCGGTTGAACTCGGGGCGATGGCGGGACAGGGGATCGCGGGGACTGACGTCGAGCACGAGCTGCTCGAGGCGGTCGAAGCGCTCGCTGAGCGGCGCCAGGTGCTCGGCGTGCACGTCGCCGAGGGTGACGATGGAGAGCGCGGTCACGTCACTCGCCGAGCTTCTCGTGGATGCGGACGATGCTCGCCGCCAGCCCCGTGGCCTCGTCGATCTCGATCATGGCCCCCGCCATCCGCACGTCCTTCTTGGCCACTTCCAGCTTCTTCGGCGTGTTCATCAGGAAGCGGTGCAGCGCCTCCTCCGGGCGGAAGCCGATCACCGAGTCGTACGCGCCGGTCATGCCGACGTCGGTCTGGAAGGCGGTGCCGTTGGGGAGGATGCGCTCGTCGGCCGTCGGCACGTGCGTGTGTGTGCCGAGGACGGCCGAGACCCGCCCGTCGAGATAGCGCCCCATGGCCTGCTTCTCCGAGGTGGCCTCGCAATGGATGTCGACGATGATCACCTTCGTCCCGTCGAGCTCACGCAGCTCGCGGTCGGCCACGTGGAAGGGGTTCTCGCATGGCGGCATGAAGACGTTGCCCATCAGTTGCAGCACCGCCACCTGCACGCCGCTCGCCGTCGGGCGCACCACGCGTCCCGGACCGGGGTTCCCGGCCGGGTAATTCGCCGGCCTCACCACGTGCGGATAGCGGTCGTAGTTGTCGACGAACTCCTTCTTGTCCCAGATGTGGTTCCCGGAGGTGTAGGCGTTGATGGGGAGCTCCGAGAGCTCCTCCATGATGGCCTCCGTCACGCCGAACCCCCCGGCGGCGTTCTCGATGTTCACGATCGTGAAGTCGATCCTCTCCCGATCGATCACGTGCTCGAGCTTCTGATGCAACGCCCGCCGGCCCGGCTGCCCGACCACGTCGCCGATGTAGAGGATTCTCACCATCGCCGCTCACGATCACGCCTCGCGCAGTCACGGCCTGTCACTTCGCATACTCCACGGTGCGCATCTCCCGGATCACCGTCACCTTGATCTGCCCCGGGTACTGCAGCTCGGACTCGATCTTGCGGGCCACGTCCTTCGACAGCCAGATCGACTGCTCGTCGCTGATCTTCTCCGCGTTCACGATGATGCGAAGCTCACGCCCGGCCTGGATGGCGAAGCTCTTCGACACCCCGTCCATGTTGTTGGCGATCGACTCCAGCCGCTCCAGCCGGTGCACGTAGTTCTCCAGGATCTCCCGCCGCGCGCCGGGGCGCGCCGCCGACAGCGCGTCCGCCGCGTTGACCAGCACCGCCTCGACCGTGGTCGGGTCGTAGTCGCCGTGATGGCACTCCATGGCGTGGATCACATCGCGCTTCTCGCTGTACTTCTCCAGCACCTGGCGGCCCAGCTCGAGGTGCGTCCCCTCCATCTCCCGGTCGATGGCCTTCCCGATGTCGTGCAGCAGCCCGCCGCGCTTGGCGATCGTGTCGTTCACCCCCAGCTCGACCGCCATCAGCGCCGCGAGCTGCGCCACCTCCAGCGAGTGCACCAGAACGTTCTGCCCGTACGAGGTGCGGTACCGGAGACGGCCGAGGAGCTTGAGCACTTCCGGGTGGATGTCGGTGATGCCGAGAGAGAAGGCCGCGGCCTCCCCCTCCTCGAACAGCTTCTGGTCGAGCTCATGGCGGACCTTCTCCACCAGCTCCTCGATCCGGGCCGGGTGAATGCGCCCGTCCTGCATCAGCCGCTCCAGCGAGATCCGCGCGATCTCGCGCCGGATGGGATCGAATCCCGAGAGGATCACCGCCTCCGGCGTGTCGTCGACGATCAGGTCGACGCCGGTGGCCAGCTCGAGGGCCCGGATGTTCCGCCCCTCCCGGCCGATGATGCGCCCCTTCATGTCCTCCGACGGGAGGTCGACCACCGAGACCGTGTTCTCGGCCACGTAGTCGGAGGCCATCCGCTGGATGGCCATCCCGAGGATCTTCTGGGCCTTCACGTTCCCCAGCTCGGTGGCCTCGGTCTCGATGCGCTTGATGATGTTCGCCGCCTCGATCCTGGCCTCGTTCTCGATCCCCCGGATCAGCTCCTGCTTGGCCTGCTCGACGGTGAGGCCGGAGATCTGCTCGAGCTTGTGCCGCTGCTCATCGATCAGGGCGTCGAGCTCCGTCTCTCGCGTCTCGACCCGCTTCTCCCGCGCGGCGATGGCGGCGTCGCGCTTCTCGACTTCCGCGATCCGGCTGTCGAGCTGCTGGGTCTTCCGGTCGACCGTCTCCTCTTTCTGCTGGAGACGCCGCTCGGCGACCTTCATCTCCTCCTGCCGCTGCTGGGCCTGCTTGTCGAAGTCGCTCCGCATCTGGAGGAGCTTTTCCTTCACCTCCAGGTCGGATTCCTTCGCCCGCGCCGCGGCCGCTTTGTTGGCGTCCTCGAGGATGCGCTCGGCCGTCCGGCGGGCCTCGGCCAGATGCGCCTCCCCCCGTTTCCGGTACACGATTGCCCAGCCGGCGACCAGAGCCAGGACGGCTACGCCGGCGACCACCACGACCATCACAATGTCCAAACTTCACCTCCGCGTCGGGAGGCTTGCGAGGTGGGAGGGAAAAAACTCGGAGATCCCCGCCTGAGCCGTGTGAGGGATTCTTACTTGAACCCGCTTAAGCAGGTGGGCGCCCTACTCGAGCCGTTTTGGCTACCTTCCACGACCCCGAGGGGCGAAGGCGTGCGCGCAGCCCGAGACACGAGCACCCGAAGTAAGAGCATCGGTTCAAGCGTTAGATCGTTCATCACGTACTCTGCAGGGTATCTCCGAAACAGGGTTTAACTCTGTTGACTCAACCGATTACCTGGTTGAGCCGTTCCGATATTTCCTCCGTTTTCTCGATCCATGTCCCGGAGGCTCCCTGCCCCTGTTTCCGGAATCGAGAAAACTCGTCGGCTATGTTGAGAGCCGCCAGGATGGCGATTTTCATGGGATCGACGGTCGCCACTTCGGCCGCCACCTCGCGCATCCGGGCATCGACATACCGCGCAAGCTCCGTCAAATAGTCCGGGTCCCCCTCCCCCCGAACGGTGTACGTCTGACCGAAGATCTCCACCTCGGTCGCGGCGTCATGTGCGTTCATGAGTGAGAGTCACCTGAATCGGGCGGATTATAACCGGAGTACTTCGGCGAACGGTGAACGGTGACCCGAGGCCGCTCCGCTCCCGGTCTATGTCCGGGGGACGAGCTGGCGGACCAGCGCTTTCGCGTGCACTACCGGTGAGCTTGCCTTACGCCTGATTACCGCCTATCTTAGCGGGGCAGGCTCCCCAGATGGCTGCGACGGCTCCCCGTCTCCAGAGACAGTTTCCCCTTCTCGATCTCAGGCCGAGCCGCACGACACCCACCCTCGTCCCTCCTCCACCCCCTGTAGAACCGGGGCAGTCGGAGGCGGTCCGGCGGCTCCGGGCGTCGCTCGATGCGGCGGTCGCGGCGAAGGTCACCAGCGCCACGGAGCTGATCCGGGCGCTCGACAAACGGCGGCGCGACGACTCCATCCCCACCACCCTCGCGCCGCTCGACGCCCTCCTCGGCGGCGGCCTGCGCCGCGGAAACGTGGTCGAGATCGTCGCCCGCCGCCCCTCCGGGCGCTTCTCGGTGGTCGTGTCGGCCCTCGCCGCGGCGACCTCGATGGGGGAAGCGGCGGCGCTGATCGACCTCGGCGACCACCTCGATCCGCAGCTCGCCGCGGAGAACGGGGTCGACCTCGAGCGCCTCCTCTGGGTCCGCCCGCACACGATGAAGCAGGCGGTCATGGCGGCGGAGATGCTCACCGCGACGGGGTTCCAGCTCGTGGTGATCGACGCCGGGCTGCACCCGATCAAGGGAAAGCGCCGCGCCCCCGACGCGGCATGGGTGCGCCTGGCGCGCGCCGCCGAGGGGCACGGGACGGCGATGCTCGTCTCCTCGCCGTATCCATTGACCGGCACGATGTCGGAGGGCGTCGTCCGCGCCGTGAGCGCACGCCCGAAGTGGCTCGGCAAAGGAAACGCCCCCCGCCTTCTGGCCGGCCTCGACGCGACCTTCACGATCGACCGCCACCGCCACCTTCGTCCCGGCGCCACCGTGAGCTGTGAGCTGAGAGCTGTGAGCTCATGACCCGCATCGCCTGCTTCTACGTCCCGATGTTCCCCCTCGCGTCGCGGCTGCGCAGCGAGCCGGAGTTGCTGACCGAGGCGCTGGCGATCGTCGAGGGAAACGGCAACAACGCCCACGTCGTGGCGGCGACGCGGCGGGCGCGGACGAAAGGGATCCGCGCCGGCATGTCGCTGGCGCAGGCGCGCTCGATCGTGCCGAAGCTCATCGCCCGCGGGCGCGACAGCGAGTGCGAGCGGACCGCGCAGGAGGCGCTGCTCGAAGTCGCCGAGACCTTCTCGCCGCGCATGGAGGACGCGTGCGAGGGAGTGGTGTACGCCGACATCACCGGCGTGGAACGGCACTGGAAGCAGGGCTCGCACGAAAACCGGGTGGGCGGGCCCGAGCCCAGAGCCCCGAGCCCTGAGCCCCCTTCTTCCCCCGAACGCCGCCTCGCTCGTGCCGCGATGGACGCCGCCGCCGCCGTCGCCCTCCCCGCCCGCGTCGGGATCGCCGCCAGCAAGCTCGCCGCGCGCGTGGCGGCGGAGCTGCCGAAGTCGCCGACGGTCGTCGAAGCGGGAAAGGAGTCGGAGTTCCTCGCGCCGCTTCCGCTGACGCGCCTGTCGCCCGAGGTCGACGCGGCGGCGACACTCGCGCGGTGGGGACTCACGTCGATCGGCGACCTCGCCCGGCTTCCCGAGAGCGAGATCGCCAGCCGCCTCGGCGAGACCGGCCGCGAGCTGCATTACGCCGCGCGCGGCATCGATCCACGGCCGCTCATCCCCCGCCCCCTCCCCCCCGAGTTCCGCGAGGGGATGGAGCTGGAATGGCCGCTGGTCGCCCTCGAGCCGTTCCTCTTCATCGCCAACGCCGCCCTCGACCGCCTCTCGAAGCGGATGGAGACCCACGGCTTCGCCTGCACGCGGCTGGAGCTGACCATGACCCTCGAGCCCGACGGCTTCCACGCCCGAGCCATCGACCTGCCGGCGCCGACGCGCGACGTGAAGACGATGCTCACCCTCCTCCGCCTCGACCTGGAGAAGACTCCGCCCGGCGCTCCGGTGACCGGCTTCGCGCTGGTGGCCCACCCCGACCGCCCGCGGCGCGCGCAGCTCTCGCTCTTCGGTCCCGCCGCCCTCTCCCCCGAGAAGCTGGCCACGACCATCGCCCGCCTGGTCTCCCTCCTCGGCGAGGGGCGCATCGGCATGGCTGCGACCGTCGACGGCCACCTCCCCGAGCGCTA
>DATLEX010000237.1:0-20002 GCA_035525045.1 Thermoanaerobaculia bacterium
CACCAAGGGGATCCATAAGTCTTCAGCCATTGTGTTCCTCCCATTCCGTCCCAACGTGCCCTCTCCCGCTTGCGGGAGAGGGTGGCGCGAAGCGCCGGGTGAGGGCTCTTGGTCGCGCCACACGCCCCCTCATCCGGTCCCTCGCTCCGCTCAGGACCACCTTCTCCCCCGCCGGAGGCGGGGGAGAAGGCTCTGCGGTTCTGGAGTCACCTCAGTCGATGAGCTGGATCCCGCCGGTGCTCTGCGTGGCGGAGGTGGTGACGGTGAGGTCGATGGCCCGCGACAGGAAGAGGTCGGTGTCGGCCTTGCCGTCGGGTGCGAAGCCGACCACCAGGTAGCGCTCGGGGCGGGGCAGGTACTTGTAGTCGTTGCCCCACGGATCGGTGAGCAGCTTCTCGGAGATGTAGTGCGGCACGAGATCCTGGAGCCGCTCCGGCAACTCGCCCTCGGCGCTGTTGTAGCGGTCGATGGCCTGCCCGATGGACTGGATCCGCTGCAGGGAGATCGCTTTGCGTGCGGAGGTGATCGCCGGCGCGCCGCCGTCGAGCGGCCGGAGGCTGTTCAGCGGGTTCTTGACGGACGTCACCAGGGAGGCGATGGCGAGCGCCGTCAGCAGGATGACCAGGGGCAGGGGCACCGGTGTCTCGGCCACCTCGGTCTCGTCGACTGGGGTGGCGACGGCCGCCGTCGCGGCGCGCTTGCCGCGTGCTTCATCGATGAGATCGCGCGTAAGCAGCTCGTAGAGCGCCTTGTTCGTGTCGAACTCCGACAGGCGGCTGCTCTCCACGATCTCGCCGACGTTGCGCGTGCCGTCGACGAGGTCGAAGATGGCCTTCTCGTCCTGCGAGATCCGGATCTTGTCGTCGCCGGAAGGTTTCCGCTTCTTGGCGCTGGCGGCCTCGCCGTCGAAGTCGATCTCGTCGGCCTCGTCGGCGCCGACGACCACGATCTCCTGCTCGCTGGCCTTCGTGCGAAAGATCATGTCGTACGAGCGGATGCGCTTCTCGATGATGGGCCATTCGTCCATCATCCGCGCGCCTTCCATCAGGATGGATTCGGCAGCGATCGGCGAGACGTGATCGCGGTCGTACTCGATGGTCGTTTCCTGCGAGAAGTGGTAGTCGCCGTCCTTCCAGCGGAAGAGCCGGTAGATGATCTGCTGGATCTGGAGCTGGATGGCGTCGCTCAAGGACTGCGCGGAGATGATCCCGTAGTGGGTGAGGATGAAGCCGAGGCGCTGGAGCGTTTCCCGCTGGATCTCCAGGGCCCGGTTGAGCTGGTCCTGCGTCAGCGTGCCGGTCTTGATGAGGACCGTGCCCAGCCGGTTTTCCAGACGCCTGTTCAGCGAGTCGGCACCCACGACCTTCCCGTCGAGGAACGTCACCGTTACGGTGTCTTCCTTGCCGCGGAGCGTCAGCACGCCGGTCTTCCTCTGCAGCCCGATGAGCTGGAAGATGTCGGCCAGGCTGAAGTCCTTGAGTGTGCCTTCGAGTGCCATGTGATCAGACCACCGCGCGCCGGCGATAGACGGGAACCGACATCAGGAACCAGGTCACGACCGCCAGCACGATCGCCGCGATGCGGACGATCATCTGCGCGGTATCGGCCACCGGCCCGATGGCCGGAGCGAGCCGCCCGACGAGCAAAGCCGTCACCACCAGGTAGAAAAAGAGCAGCAGCCCGGTGATGCCGGCCACGGTCCGGCCCTCCAGGAGTTGCGCCGACCCCGGCAGGAAGGTGGCGAAGAGGCGGTTGCGCCGCTGCACGGCAACGTGGTGCTCGGAGACCTCTTCGAGCTTGGCCCGCTTCGTGGCCAGCGCGACGCCGTCGCGCTTCAGATAGATGTGGATACACTGCGTGCAGTACGTCGTGCTCTCCCGCGCCGACTTGCAGCGGTGGCAGAATGTGCGGCCGCACTTGATGCACGAGCCGGCGAAGCCCGTGGTCCGCCGCCTGGCCCAGACCACCAGGGCCAGCAGCACCGCGGCCAGCGCGCCGAGGGTCACCGGATTCATGGCGCTGCGCGCCGGATCGAACCAGGCATAGTTCGCGAACAGGGAGCGCGCCGCTCCGCTCCTCCCCACGTTCGATGTGACTTTCCACGCCTCGGACATGCGCGGGTAGTACATGGCGATCTTCTGGGCCGGCCTCTGCTGCGTGAGCCGCTCGATCAGCTCACGGTCGATCCGCTTGGCCTGCTCGAGCTTCTGCCCCTGCTGATCGAACCGGTACGTCTCGCCGCTGGCCACCGAGCTGTTGTAGAAGGCGATGGCCATCTTCGGGTCGCGCGCCTCGGCCCGCGCATACTCGGTCAGCGCCGCCGTGTAATCACTCTGGAGGAAGTGGAGGTTCCCGAGATTGACGTGCGCTCCGGCTGAGTCGTTGATCGCGATGGCTCGCCGGTAGTGCTCGGCGGCCTGCTGCTCGTTGCCCTCGAAGACGAGGAGATTGCCCAGCAGGATGTGCAGCGTCGGGTTGTCCGGCACCAGCGCCACCAGCTCCAGCATCCGCCGCAGCGCCTCCGGTTGGTAGCTCTTCTCCATGCTGGAGATCGCCGAGACGACCACCGGGCTCTCCACCCCCGCCGTCCAGGTGGCCGACAGCTCGGCCAGCAGCGGCAGCGCCGCCACCAGCAGACCGAGGATGAGGATCAGAGCCCGCTCGCGTCCGCTGGCATAGCCGAAGAAGATGATGAACCAGTAGAACACCAGCCACATCGGGCCGAGCCAGAGAAAGACCGGCAGGAAGAGCAGCGCGAAGGCCAGCACCGAGACCGAGCCGCCGTGCAGCCGGGAACTGAGGCTCTCCCGGAAGTCGTGCGCCATCGACCGGCCATAGCGCATGAACAGCACCAGGGCGAAGACGATCGCCGCCAGGGCGATGGCCGCCGCGGCGACGATCAGCAGGTCCACGCGGGCGAGCAGGCGCGTGCGGTAGTCGCCGATCAGGTGACCGAAGCCGCGCAACGCGGCCGGCAGCGCAAGGCCCCAGTTCTGCCGCGCCGCGGCGCGATCCGTCTTCGCGAACTCCACCGCCGCGTTCGACTTGTCCAGCGCCCCCGCCGCCCCGTCCGCCCAGTTCACCAGTTCCTGATCGCCTTCACTGGCACCCCGGCTCCCCATCCCCGCCGCCGCCGACGCGTAGGAGGGGTAGGAGATCAGGCCGTAGGCCCGCCCGGTGGTCAGCAGCTCGCCGAGCTTCGCCTGCGCCGTCTCCAGATCGCCGTCGCGGGCGGCGCTGGTCGCCTGCGGCCAGATGTCGCGCGGCGGCAGATCCGCTCCCACGCTCACCGGCGACGCGGCGACGACGAGCAGAGCGAGCACCAACCCGGTGAGGCGACGTCTCATCTACAGGCTCTTCGTCCGCTTCACGAACGCCAACTTCAGTTCTCCGATGTGGGTGGTCAAAAAGTCGTCCTCTTCAGGAGTGAGGTTCCCGGCGGTCTTCTGCTGCAACAGGGTCAGGATCTCGATCATCTGCCGCGCGGCGGCCGGATCGGGCTTCGCCTGCGGCGAGTAAGGGTTGGGAAGCATGCCGAGGTTCATGTAGGCCTGCGCGATCAGTGGCTCGATAAAATTGGCGAACGCTGTTCCGGGACTGGCCGCCTTCTCCGCCACCGAGCGGCGGCGGTCGCCTTCCCCCTCCTGGCGAGGCTGGGGACGCGGCTCCTGCGCCGGCGGCGCTGGCGTCTCTGAGCGTCGTCGCGCCGGATCGGCCGGCCTGATCTCTTCACGGAACTCCTCGCGAATCTCGCCCTCTGCTGTGAAGATCCGCTTGTCCGTGACTTTGAGATGTTCCTTCTGCGGTTGCGTTTCCTTCGGCAAGCCGGCCTCCGCCCATCCCCATGTCGTGTGAAATCAATGATTTGGGATATTACCACGCAAATCCGGATCGAAAAAGCGATCCCATCGCAGCCGCCGCAGCAGGTCTCATCGTGCAGGGCACCGCCATCGCGCCAAACGATACTGCAACGCGGAAGAGTTTGGCTACTCGTCGCGCCCCAGCGCCCGGAGCATGGCCCGGTGCACATTCGGATCGGTCGCGATGCCCTGGTGGCCGTCGCAGAAGAGCTGGGCATCCCCTCCGCCGGCGGCGCTGCTCACCGGCACCGTTCCGTCGCCGGGCTCGAACATCAGGGGCCTGAGGTGCTCCTCTTCCCGCCGCAGCTCGCGCGGGTAGAAGGCAAACGTGCCGTCGTCGCGGCGGAGGATGGCGCGGGCGGTCGGCACGCAATCGCCGGCCATGACCGCAGCCCGCACCCCGGCCGGCATCGGCGCCGCGGCGAGCTCGTCGCGAAAGGCGCGGGCGCGGGCCAGCACCTGCGGGAGCGGGAGATGCCCGGCGGAGACACGAGGCCACGTCTCCGCTCTCCAGGCGTCGAACTCCAGCGGCTGGCCGTCTGGGCCGAGGACGAAGGTGCCGGCCGCGGGAAGGAGCTCGTAGAGGAACGGCCAGGTGGCGACGAGCTCGGCCGAGAACGTCCGTCGCAGAAACCGTTCCGGCCGGACGAAGAGGCGGAAGGCGTCGATGACGCCGCGCTGCACGGGCGCGATCATGATCAGGCGCTCGACGCGATCGCCGCCGCCGGCCAGCTTCACGTAGGTGAGGGCCACCACCGCGCCGGCCGAGTGCGTCACCAGATCGACCTTCCGGCCGCGGCTGACGCGCTCCACCATCTCGCCCAGGTGCGCGGCGTTGTCGCGTGCGCTCAGGCGCCAGTCGTAGAAGAACGGGTGGATGGTTTCGCCCACGGTGTATCCGCCGTACTTGCGGAGGGCCTCGGTGAGCTGCCACCCGGTGTTCACCGGCCCGCGCGATCCGACCCACCCCCGCGGCACGAGACGGTCGCGGCCGGGGAGTCCGTCTTTGCCGGGCGGGAGGTCGAGATCTTCCGGGAAACCGCTGTGCACGGTTGCGCGCGCGGTGCCCCAGACGTGGCGTTTCGTCACCGGGTCGAAGAGTCGCGTGACGCCGAAGCCGGGAATGACGATGACCACGCGGTCCGGCGGCGAGAGGGTGGCGGCGTTCTGCCGCAGGTAGGCGCGGCGGGTGCGATCGGTCGTACACGCGGTGGCGACCAGGAGCAGCACGATCAGGCTAAGATCGCGCGCCGTGCGCATTTTCCAGGTCCTCGAGCTCAATCAGTTCAACACCGGGTCGGTGCACCAGATGTTCCAGGCCGCGGCCGGGCTGCGGGAGCGCGGGCACGAGGTGACCATCGTCAGCCGCCCGGGGAGCGTGCTGGCCGGGAAAGCAGCCGCCGCTGGGGTGGGTTTTCGGAGCCTGCCGTTCCGGCACCGGTTCGACGCTCGCAGCATCATCGGCATGCGAGCGCTGGTGCGTGAGTTCCAGCCGGACGTGATTCACGTGCACAAGGGAGTCTCGCACGCGGTGGCGCTGGCGGCCACCTACCGGCAGGGCGTGGGAGCCTTCATCGTGAACCGCGGCGTCTCCTTTCCCCTCGACTTCTGGAACCGCGGCAAGTACAGGACCAGCCGCGTCGACCGCGTCGTCACCGTCTGCCGCCAGATCAAGAACGTGATCGTGAGCAGCGCCGGGCTGCCGGACGAGAAGGTCGAGGTCGTCTACGCCGGGACGGACGTGGCGCTGTTCGACCCCGCGCAGCATGACCCTCGTGTCTTTCGGCGGGAGAAGGCCATCGGCGAGGACCGCTTTCTGCTGGCCCAGGTTGGGATCCGCGACTGGAAGGGGTGGAAGGATGTCGTCGACGCCGTGGCGGAGGTGGCCTCGCGCTTCGCAACCGTGCACCTGGTGGTAATCGGCGACATCGCTCATGCCGGTGAGGTCCGGCAGTACGCCGCGTTGCGGGGCATCGAGGAGCGCGTCACGCCGGTCGAGCACCGGATGGACATGCCCAACGTCCTCTCCTCCTGCGACCTCGTGGTGGACGCCTCGTGGGCCGGGACGGGGATCACCGGCACCATCCGCGAGGCCATGGCGATGGAGAAGCCGGTGATCGCCACGAATGCGGGGGGGAACGAGGAGCTGGTGTCGTCTCCGGAGGTGGGGTGGCTGATTCCGATGCGTGACCACGCCGCTCTCACCCGGGCCATCATCGAGGTGATGGAGGACCGTGAGCGTGCCGCGGCGGCCAGCCGTGCCGCGCGCCGCCATGTGGTGGATGGGTTCTCGAAGGAGCTGAGGATCAGCCGGCTGGAGCAGTTGTATCGGCAGGTTCTCCGATCGAAGGGTCGAGCGAGGGGATGAGGTCGATCACCGGACCGTCCTCCACGCGCACGCGGATCACCGAATAGGTCCATTCGCCGCCGTCGCGGCTTCCCTCCACGTCGAGAGATCCCTTTTTCCTCGTCCCGTGCAGCGGCACGGTGAATTGCGCCGATCCGCGATCGTTCTCGATCTTCACCGACCCCATGACCCACCACCCCGCTTCGACCGGCGCGCCGAGCTGCTCGATCACACGGGGGTCCGCCTGCGCCCGGCGAACCGAGTCCGTGTAGAGGTCCGTGGCGCGGATGGCGCTGATGGCCACGAAGGCGATGGCGGCCACACAACCGCCGATCAGGATGATCGGCGTCAGGCACCCGACCGGCACGACCCATTTCCAGTTGCGAGACCACCACCCGCCGCGCGTCACGCGCGGTCCCGGCTGCGGGCTCCTCGTGTAATCGATCGTCATGATGGCGGCTCCGGGCTCCGGGCTACGGGCTGAGAGCGAGCAGGTGCTCCGCCGTGCTGTTCGCCAGCCCCTCCATATCGTACCCCCCTTCGAGGAGCGAGAGAACACGCCCCTGGCAGTGGCGGTCCGCCGCCTCCACGACGCGGCGGGTGATCTCGCCGTAGGCGCTCTCCGTCACGCGCATGCCTCCCAGAGGATCGCGGCGGTGGGCGTCGAACCCGGAGGAGAGGAGGATTGCATCCGGCCGGTAGTCATCGAGGATCCGGACGATCTGATCCTCGACCACCCGCAGGTACGCCGCGTCGCCTTCGCCGGCCGGCATGGGGATGTTCCTGGTGAAGCCGCGGCCCGGGCCGGTGCCGATCTCGTCCGCCGCCCCCGTTCCGGGGTAGAAGGGGTAGCGGTGCATCGAGGCGTAGTAGACGTCCTCGCGGTCCTCGAAGAGCGACTGCGTACCGTTGCCGTGGTGCACGTCGAAGTCGAAGATGAACACGCGCTCGATGCCCGCCTGCTCCCGCAGCCACTCCGCGACGCAGGCGATGGTGTTGAAGAAGCAGAAACCCATGGCCTGGGTCCGCTCGGCGTGGTGCCCGGGAGGGCGCGCGATGACGAAGGCGCGCTTCGACTCCTTCCGCAGCCAGATGTCCTCGGCCGCTGCCAGGGCGGTAGCCACCGCGGCGCGCGCGGCGGCGAATGTCGAGGAGGAGATCGGGTTGTCGAGCGAGTGGAACAGTCGCATGCCGCCCCGGCAGGCCTCCTCCAGCTCCCGTTCGTACTCGCGCGAGTGCGTCCTGGCGATGATCCGCCCCGTGTCGGGATGAATGTCGACGTCGCGAACCACGGCCGCGCCGAGTCCCGCCCGCTCGACCCCCTGCATCGCCGCATCGAGCCGCCGGGCGGTCTCGGGATGCCCCACGCCGGTGTCGTGGCGGTGGAAGATGGAGCTGGTGTAGATCTTGAGCATTCCGTTAACCGTTAACCGCCCCGTGGTACAACCACCCACGCCCTTGAAACGCTTCCTCCAGATCACGGCCATCGCCGCGCTCACGTTCTTCTTCCTCTATCTGTTTCTGCGCAACGCCGATCTTCGGGGCGTGTGGCAGATCATCAAGACCACCAATTTCTTCTGGCTGGCGGTGGCCCTCCTGACCAACCTCGCGGCGCTTTTCCTCCGGACCATCCGCTGGCAGGCGATCCTCGGTCCCGAGGACCCGCCGCCCTTCTATCCGACCTTCTTCGCCAACACGGTCGGGTACATGCTCTCGACCATTCTCCCCGTCCGGGCCGGCGACGTGGCGCGTCCGGCGCTGCTGGCGCGCCGGACCTCGCTCCGCTTCTCGGGAGCGCTGGGAACCGTGCTGACCGAGCGGGTGCTCGATCTCTTCACCATCCTTCTTCTCTTCGTCTACTTCGCCGCGCTTCGGTGGCAGGAGTTCTCCACGAACCCCGAAACGGCGCGCTGGTTCTTCGTGGTGAAGGCGGGTGCGGTGGCCTCCGGTGTGCTGCTGGCTGCGCTGACGTTCTTCATCGCCGGCCTCTACTTCTTCCGCTCCTTCGTCCGGCGGATGCACGGCTTCCTGGGGCGTCTGGTCCCGCGGCGCTACCGCGACGCCTGGATGCACTTCTTCGACACGTTCGTGGAGACGCTCGAGTTGACGCGTCACCGCTCGGCGTTCTTCAAGGTCATGACCTGCACCGCCGCCATCTGGGCCTGTCTGACCGGCCAGTTCTACTTCACGGCGCTGGCGCTCCATCATCCCCTCCCGTATGACGCCAGCATCTTCGTCACCGGGGTCACCACGGTGGGGCTGGCCATCCCCACGCCCGGCGGGGTGGGCGGATTCCACAAGGCCTGTCAGCTCGTGCTGACGCGCTTCTACGGCTTTCACATCGACCTCTCCGTGGCCACGGCGGTCGTGTTTCACATCGTGGGGACGGTGCCGGTGATCGTCATCGGACTGCTCCTGGTCGCGCGGGAGGGGGTGCGGTGGCGGGACGTGACCCGCTCGACCCAGACACCCGAGGCCTGATCCGGTGCCTGAGCCCGGAGGCCTTGGTATGGTATACGGGCGCCATGCGCTGCCCTTCTGCTGTGAACGGTGAACGGCTACACGGGAACAGCCGTTGCAGGGATCGCCTGTATGGTCCGCTGCATTCTGAGAGGTCGACATGACTGAGCCGAATGAGACCACGAAAGAGGAGGCGATCAAGATCCCGGATGTATTGCCGGTGCTTCCGCTCAAGGACCTGGTGATTTTCCCTTTCATCATCGTCCCGCTGTCGGTCTCCCGCGAGAAGTCGATCAACGCCGTCGATCAGGCCCTGGCCGAGAACCGGGTGATCATGCTCACGGCGCAGAAGGATTTCCAGAACGAGGATCCCGGTGAAGAGGACCTCTACCGCGTCGGCACGGTGGCCATCATCATGAGGATGCTCAAGCTGCCCGACGGGCGCATCCGCATCCTGGTGCAGGGTCTCTCCCGCGCCCGCATCGACTACTTCATCCAGACCGCGCCATTCTTCAAGGCCAAGATCACCAGGATCGAAGAGCCGGTCGGGAAGGAGAGGCCCCTGGAAGTGGAGGCTCTGATCCGCTCGGTCAAGCAGAACCTCGACCGGGCCGTCTCGCTGGGAAAGAACATCTCCCCGGAGGTGATGGTCATCGCCGCGAACCTCGACGATCCCGCCCGCCTGACCGATCTGGCGGCGTCGAACCTCGATCTGAAGCTCGAGGAAGCGCAGGGGATCCTGGAGACCATCGATCCCATCGAGCGCCTGAAGAGGGTCAACGATCTGCTCACCCGCGAGATCAACCTGCTGACCATGCAGCAGGAGATCTCCACCGCTGCCCAGGGTGAGATGAACAAGAGCCAGCGCGAGTACTTCCTCCGCCAGCAGCTCAAGGCCATTCAGTCGGAGCTGGGCGAAGGGGAGGAGCTGGCCGAAGAGGTGGAGAACTACCGCAAGAAGATCGAGGAGAAGAGCATCCCCCAGGAGGCGCGGGAAGAGGTCGAGAAGCAGATCAAGCGCCTCGAGCGCTCGCACCCCGACTCGGCCGAGACCTCCATCATCCGCACCTATCTCGACTGGATGACCGGCCTGCCCTGGGGGGTGATGTCACAGGACAACCATGATCTGGCGCGCGCGCGTGAGATCCTCGACGAAGACCATTACGACCTGGAGAAGATCAAGGAGCGCATCCTCGAGTACCTCGCCGTCCGCAAGCTGAAAGGGGCGAAGATGAAGGGCCCGATCCTCTGTTTCGTCGGGCCTCCCGGAGTCGGGAAGACGTCCCTGGGACGCTCCATCGCGCGCGCGCTGGATCGAAAATTCGTCCGCATCTCCCTCGGCGGCGTCCGCGACGAGGCCGAGGTCCGCGGACACCGGCGCACCTACGTCGGCGCTCTTCCCGGGCGCATCGTCCAGGGCATCAACCAGGCCCAGACCAGCAATCCCGTCTTCATGCTGGACGAGGTCGACAAGATCGGCGCCGACTATCGCGGCGACCCCTCCTCGGCCCTGCTGGAGGTCCTCGATCCCGAGCAGAACTTCTCGTTCCGCGATCACTACGTCGGCGTGCCCTACGACCTCTCCAACGTCATGTTCATCGTCACCGCCAACGTCCTCGACACCATCCAGGCCGCCTTCCTCGACCGAATGGAGGTCATCCGCCTCTCCGGCTACACCGACGAGGAGAAGCTGATGATCGCCAGGCAGCACCTCATCCCCAAGCAGATGGAGGAGAACGGGATCACCGGCGTGGACGTCGTCTGGACCGACTCCGGCATCATGCGCATCACCACCGGCTATACGAAGGAAGCGGGCCTCCGCAACCTCGAGCGCGAGATCGGCACCGTCTGCCGGAAGATCGCCGTGCGCGTCGCGGAAGGAAAGGAAGAGAAGACCTACCGCATCACCGACGCCAACATCGACAAGTTCCTCGGCCCCATGAAGCACTTCGCCGAGGAGCTCCTCGAACGCGATCAGGTCGGCGTCGCCACCGGCCTGGCCTGGACGGCCGTCGGCGGCGACATCCTCTTTATCGAGGCCACCGCCGTGCGCGGCAAGGGGAAGCTCTCCCTCACCGGCCAGCTCGGCGAGGTCATGAAGGAATCGGCGCAGGCCGCCCTGACCTACGCCCGTGCCCACGCCGACGAGAACGGGATCCCCGCCGACTACTTCGAGACCCACGACATCCACATCCACGTCCCCGCCGGAGCCATCCCGAAGGACGGCCCCTCCGCCGGCATCACCATCACCACGGCCATCATCTCCGTGCTGACCGGCCGGCCCGTCCGCCGCAACGTGGCCATGACCGGCGAGGTCACGCTGCGCGGCGAGATCCTCCCCATCGGCGGAGTGAAGGAGAAGGTCCTCGCCGCGCGCGCGGCAAAGATCAGCAGCATCGTCCTGCCGAAGCTCAACGAGCGGGATCTGGTGGACGTGCCGGAACCGATCAAACGCGACATGACCTTCTACTTCGTCGACCACATCGAGGACGTGCTCAAGATCGCTCTGCTGGATCAGAGTGCGGCGGAGCAGAAGACGACGGAACGGCAGGGGCGGGAGTCGAAGCCGCTGCCCTCGCCCGAGGCCTCCTCCGAGCACCCCGTGCCGCTCGGTCAGCCGGGGTAACTCGTGTCATCCTGAGCCGCGAAGACGGCGAAGGACCCCCTGCCGGCTGCGCCGTTCGGCGGCGGGAGATCCTTCGCCGCGCTGCGCCGGCTCAGGATGACACGCTTCTGCGCCTCAGGCCCTCGTGACCAGCCGTTGCGCGTACGGCAGCAGCGAGGCGCCGAGGGCGATCTTCACGATGTCGGCGAGGATGAACGGCGCCACCCCGGCCGCGAATGCGCTGCGGGCGTCGGTCAGCACCGCCAGCCAGCTCCAGCCCCCCGCGTACACCACCATCAGCGCCACGAGCATTCCCGCCACGGCCCGCCCCACCGTCCCTCCCCATCCCCGTTCCGAGAACCATCCGGCGATGAAGGCCGCGAAGGGGTAGGAGAGGAGATAACCGGCCGTGGGGCCGGCCAGCCACAGTGCGCCGCCGTGGCCCTGAGCGAAGACCGGCAGGCCGCTGGCCCCCTCGATCAGGTAGAGCGTCGCCGCGGCCGCGCCGCGGCTGGCCCCCAGCACGACCCCGACGAGCAGGACCGCCAGCGGCTGCATCGTCAGCGGGACCGGGGAGAACGGCACGGAAATGGCGATCTGGGCGGCGATGGCGATCAGTGCCGAAGCGGCCACGACCAGCAGCGCGTCGAAGGCGACGCGGCCGCGGACCAGGCGCTCGTGCAGCGTGAAGGGAATCGTCAGTGCTCGGTTCATCGGCGGAAGCATAGCCGATGTGTCACGCGGTAAAGTGAAGGCGGGCTGGGTTCGGACGATGCGACGGCCACTTCTGACATGGTGCCTTCTTCTCGCGGCGCTCCCTTCCTGCGCCCGGAAGCAGCCGCTCACCGCCGAGATCGCGGAGAGCATCATCCGGAGCTACGGGCTCCGTTCCGAGCCGGTTTATGCCGAGGTGCCGCAGCGCGTCTGGTGGGGACCGGCGGCGCCGAAAGACGACTACGACGGCAAGGCCGTGCAGACGCTTCGCAATCTGGAGAAGGAGGGCCTGGTCACCCTCACCGACACGCACGGTCCGGACGGCTCGGCCGAATACCGGGCCAGGGTGACGGAGAAGGGCTTCCGGGTGCTCGGCACGGCCCCCAGCCATCGGGGGCCGGTCTTCCGGGGGATGATCGCCCTGAAGGTTTACGACGGGGTGCGGAACTTCCAGCGGCACCCGACGGAAGAGACCACCGGGCATGCCGAGCTGGTCTGGCACTACGACCACCCCACCCCGCTCTATCCGCTGTTCGAGACGAAGATCAACAAGCCGCTCCGGAGGCCGTTCGTCTCACATGTGTCCTTCTTCTTCAAGGACCACGCGTGGCGGTTCGATGTCACGGTGCCGAAGGTGGAGGCGGAGCCCTGACTCGCAACGAGTCAGTGTGGGCGCCGCATCCAGCGCAGGCCCGATGTCGCGGCGATCACCGCGTCGGTCGCCTCCGTGGGGAAGAATCCGGTCTCGACGACGCCGGCGTGGCGCCGGATCTCATCCACGACCTCACCGATGTCGCGGGAGGGAGGGACCTGCACATCCAGAATCACGTTCCCCTCGTCGGTGACCCGCATCGTCCCGTCGCGCATGCGCAGCACCGGCGCGAGGTCCATCTCCCTGAACCGCTTCTCGAGGACCTCCCGCGCGAAGGGGGTGACCTCGACCGGCAGGGCGCCGATGCCCAGCCGCTCGACGAGCTTCGACTCGTCGGCGATGACGATGAAGCGGCGCGCCTGCTGCTCGACGATCTTCTCGCGGAGCAAGGCACCGCCGCGTCCCTTGATCAGGCGGAGCCGCGAATCGATCTCGTCCGCGCCGTCGACGGCGAGATCGAGCGGCGCCACTTCCGCCAGCGGGAAGGTGGCGATTCCGCTTTCGCGGGCCAGCGCCTCGGTCTGCTCCGAGGTCGAGGTGCACCGGATGTCGCGCAGCTCCCGCCGCTGCAACGCCGCTCCGAGCAAGCGCACGAACTCGGCGGCCGTACTTCCCGTCCCGAGGCCGAGCTGCATCCCGCTGCGCACCTCGGCGAGGGCCGCCTGTGCCGCCGCTCTCTTGAGGTCGCTCATCGGTCAGAGCCCACCGGCCGCGCCGCCGCGTCGCGGATCGGCCACCGCGACGATGCGGTCGGGATGGATGGCCACGGCGTGGACGTCGCCGATCCGTTCGCGCGGGTTGACGCCGTGGCCGAGCGCATGGAGCGCGTCGAGTAGCGGCTGAGGCGTCCGGCCGCTCTCGAAATCGAGGCGTTCGGGCGCCGACTGGTGGTGAAACCGCGGCGCGGCCACCGCCTCGGCCACCGACTTTCCGTGGATGGCGATGTTCAGAAAGACCTGAAGGAGCGTCGTGGGGATCGCCGGTCCACCGCGCGTTCCGAGGGCCAGCAACGGGCGGCCCCGCTGGAAGATGATCGCCGGGGTCATCGACGAGGCCATCCGCTTTCCAGGCTCGATGGCGTTGGGGGCCGCGGCCACCAGACCGGTGCGATCCGGTTTACCCGGCGCGGCCAGGAAGTCCTGCATGGCGTTGTTCAGAAAAAAGCCGCAATCGGGGACCACGAAGCCGCTGCCGAAGTTCTCGTTGAGCGTGGTGGTCAGCGCGACGATGTTCCCCTCCCGGTCGACGATCGTGAAGTGCGTCGTATGAGTCCCTTCCGCGACGGCGCCGGGAGAAGCCAGCGTGATCGTCGGCGTGGCGCGGTTCACGTCGATCGAGCTCCGCCACTGCTCGGCGCGCTCGGGAGAGAGCAGCCGCCCGAACGGAATCCGCGTCGAGGCCGGGTCACCGATGTAGCGATTCCGATCGATGTAGGCGCGCCGCGTCGCTTCCGCCAGGAGATGCACGGAGAGCGGAGTCTGAAATCCGGCGGCGGAGAGATCGTATCCGGCCAGGATGTTCAGCGCCGCGGCCAGGACCAGTCCGCCGCCGGAAGGGGGAGGCATGGTGTAGATCTCGTAGTCGCGGAAGCGGATCTTCAGGGGTGAGCGCCACACCGGCTGGTACTCGCGCAGATCGCGCTCGCCGATGGAGCCGCCCGCGGCACGCACGCCATTGACGAGGCGCCTGGCCGTCTCGCCTCGATAGAAGTCGTCCGCCCCCCCCGCGGCGATCCGTTCGAGCGTCGCCGCGAGGTCGGTCTGCACGAGCCTCGACCGCGCCGCGGCCGGTTTCCCCTCGGGGAAGAAAACGGCCGCGGTCGTCGAGAACCGATCGATCTTCCGCGCGTCGCGCTCCGCTCGCAGCTCCCGCTCCATCTCGGCGTCGACGCGAATCCCCTCGCGCGCGATGGCCACCGCCGGGGCCAGAAGCTCCTGCCATGGCCGCGAGCCGAAGCGCTCGTGCGCCGCGGCCAATCCGGCGACGGTTCCCGGAACCGCCGCCGAGCCAGGGCCGGTGCGGATCTCCGGTGCCACCGCGCCGTCCGGCATCTGGAACATGTCGCGCCGGGCGGTGCGGGGCGCCGTCTCCCGGAAGTCGAGGGCCCAGACGTCCCCGGTTCCGGCGTCGTAGTAGAGGAGAAATCCGCCGCCGCCGATGTTGCCGGCCTGCGGGTGCACGACGGCGAGAGCGAAGGCGACCGCAACCGCGGCGTCGATGGCGTTCCCGCCGCGCCGGAGCACATCCAGCCCCGCTTTCGTGGCCAGGGGGGAGGCCGTGGAGAGCGCCGCGTTCGCGGCCTCGATGGTCGAGCCTGCGTGGGCGGCGGCGGCCACCAGAAAGGAAAGCAGCGCGGCGATCCCGCCGCGGCGGCGCCTCACTTTTTTCCTCGCCGGGGGGTCACGTTCCGGTCGTAGATGATCTTCAGTCCCTTCAGTGTCAGCTCCGGGTCGACTTCATCGATGTGCTCGCTGTCCTCGGCGAACAGAGCGGCGTGGCCGCCGGTGGCGATCACGCGTTTCAGACCGCTGATCTCCCGTTTGACCCGCGCCAGGAGTCCATCCACCAGGGCCAGATACCCGAAGTAGATGCCGGACTGCATGTTCACGACGGTGTTCGTGCCGATGACGTGAGGAGGGCGGCGGATGTCGACGCGCGGCAGGCGGGCGGCGCGGGCGAACAAGGCCTCGGCCGAGATCGTCAGGCCGGGCGCGATGACGCCCCCGACGTACTCCGCCTTCTCCGTCACCACGTCGAAGGTCGTGGCCGTGCCGAAGTCGACGATGACCGTCGGTCCGCCGAACCGGTCGAAGGCGGCGGCGCAGTTGGCGATCCGGTCGGCGCCGACTTCCTGCGGGTTGTCCACGTGGATGGCGATGCCGGTCTTCACCCCCGGCTCGACGAAGAGCGGCTCGACGCCGAAGTACTGGCGGATCATTCCGGCCATGGCGCTGTTCAGCGGAGGAACGACCGAGCCGACGATGGCGCCGTCGAGCGAGCCGTCGAGCGCCCCATCGAGGAGTTGTCGGGCCAGGATGCCGTACTCGTCGGCCGTCCGGTCGCGCGCCGTCGCCAGGCGCCACGAGCTGACGAGCTGCTCGTCCCGATAGATGCCGAGAACGACGTTCGTGTTCCCTACGTCGACGACGAGGAGCGTGGACGGCATCGTGGAAAGAGTACTACGCTACGTCACGATCAGGTCGCCGGAGGCAATGGTCTCCTCGCCGGAGGGTGTGAGCAGGCGCGCGCGCCCCATCTCGTCGATTCCGGCCCAGGTGCCGGTGAAGGTGCGCTGCCCCACGACGCAGGTGATCGGCTCGCCCGGCTCGTACATGGAGAGGGCGCGCCAGGCGGCGAGGATCTCCTGGCGGGACTCCCGGCGTGAGAGGCCGGCGTCGACGTGCTCGATGAAGGCGATCGTGGCCGGGTCCACGCCGTGGTAGTCCCGAGGTGCCAGCTCCCGCACGGAGATCGCGTTCGGGCGCTGCTCGTCGGGCACCGGCTCGAGGTTCACCCCGATGCCGATGGCCAGGTAGGCGCGCCCCTCCTGCACGCGTCCTTCGATGAGAATGCCGGCGATCTTGCGGCCGGCGAGCAGGATGTCGTTCGGCCACTTGATGCGGGCCGCGATCTGGAACACCTCGATGAGGTAGCGGGCGACAACCGTCGCCATCGACAGGGGGATCAGTCCCATCTGCTCGGCCGTCCGGGTGAGGAGGATGGTGGCGTAGATCCCCTTCCCGCGGGGGGAGGACCAGGAGCGCTGGTTCCTGCCGCGCCCGGCGAACTGCTCGCCGGCCACGATCATGGCCTGGGGGAGCGAAAGCTCGTTCTCGATGCACTCGGTGACGACGCGCCGCGCCACCAGGTTCGTCGAGGCCACGCGCGGAATCACGGCGAGCGATTCGATCGTGTGCAGGCGGCTGACCACGGCGCGGGTGTCGATCACTGGTTCTGTCGCAGTTTCTCGAGCCGGGCCTCGAGCTCGGCGCGGCGGGCCTGCGCCCCCTGGACCACGGCAGGAGGGGCGTTGGACACGAACTGCTCGTTGGCCAGCCGCGCCGTCACCGAGTCCAGCTCGGCCACGGTCTTGTCGATGTCGCGCCGCACCCGCTCGAGCTGCTCGGGTGTGACCACCTTCTCCGGGAACTCGACGGCGATGTGGAACCCCTCGACCACGTCGTGGTGGCTTCCCGCCGGCGCCTGCCCGCCGACCACCACCTCCGTCAGACGCGCCAGCTCGATCAGCAGGTAGGAGTAGGCGCTGAAGAAATTCAACTCCCGCGGATCGGCCCCGCGGACGTGGAGGCGGAAGCGGTCCTTCGGCGTGAGGCCGCGCTCGGCCCGCACGTTCCGCACCGCGGTGATGATGGCCTTCATCGCCGACATCATCCGTTCGGCGTCGGGATCTTCCAGCACGTCCTCGGCGATGGGGTAAGGGGAAATCATGATCGACGGCTCCAACCCCTCGAGTCGGAGCCAGATCTCCTCGGTGACGAAGGGCATGAACGGATGGAGCAGGCGCAGCGAGCGGTCCAGCACCTCCAGCAGGACGCGCCGGGCTTTCCGCTGCTCGGCTTCCGCGCCGTGCCGCCCCAGGAGCACCGGCTTGACCATCTCGATGTACCAGTCACAGAACTCGTGCCAGAAGAAGTGGTAGAGCGTGCCGGCCGCCTCGTCGAAACGATGGTTCGACAGCGATCTGTTCACGTTCCGGGTGGTGTCGTTCAGGCGCGAGAGGATCCACCGCTCCACGGTACGGAGCTCGTCGCGATGGATCGGCCCGGCGTCCTTCAGCTCTACGTCGATGTGCATCATGGCGAACCGCGCCGCGTTCCAGATCTTGTTCACGAACGCGGAATAACCCTGGATACGGCTGCGGCCGAGCGGAATGTCGCGCCCGGAGGCGTTGATGGCCAGCGTGAAGCGCAACGCGTCGGCGCCAACCTCTTCCACCACGTCGAGCGGATCGATGACGTTGCCCTTCGTCTTCGACATCTTCTGCCCCTGCTCGTCGCGCACCAGGCCGTTCAGGAAGACCTGGCTGAAGGGAGCTTTCCCGGTGAATCGGAGGCCCATCATGATCATCCGCGCCACCCAGAAGAACAGGATGTCGAAGCCGGTGATCAGCGTGTCCGTCGGGTAGAACGTGCGGTAGTCGGGCGTCTCCTCCGGCCATCCCATGGTCGAGAACGGCCAGAGCGCCGAGGAGAACCAGGTGTCGAGGACGTCGGTCTCCTGCCGCATCGGCTCCGCGCCGCACTCCGGGCACCGCGCCGGGTCGTCCATCGACACCGTGATGTGCCCGTCCGGGCAGTAGAACGCCGGGATGCGATGGCCCCACCATAGCTGCCGGGAGATCGTCCAGTCGTGGATGTTCTCCATCCAGTTGTAGTACGTCGCCTCCCAGCTCTGCGGCGTGATCTGGATGCTGCCGTTGCGCACCGCCTCGATGGCCGGCCGGGCCAGCGGCTCGATGCGCACGAACCACTGCCTCGAGACCATCGGCTCGATGTCCGTGTCGCACTTCCCGTGCACCCCCACCGAGTGGGAGTAGGGCTTCGTTTCGCCGAGCGCTCCCGACTCCTCGAGCCGCGCCAGCACCAGCTCCCTGGCCTCGAAGCGGTCCCTGCCGGCGAACTCCGCTCCGGCGGCCGCCGTCATCCGGCCGTCCTCGCCGATGACCTGCATCTGCGGCAGCTCGTTCCGCAGTCCCGCCTCGTAGTCGTTCCGGTCGTGCGCCGGCGTGACCTTGACCACGCCCGTTCCGAACTCCGGATCGACCAGGATCGGGTCGGCGATGATCGGAATCCGCCGGCCGGCGATCGGCAGAATCACGAACTGTCCGATCAGGTCACGGTGCCTTCCGTCCTCGGGATGCACCGCCACGGCCGTGTCGCCGAGCATCGTCTCCGGGCGCGTGGTGGCCACGGTCAGCCTTCTCTCCGAGCCTTCCACCGGGTAGTCGATGTGGTAGAGCTTCGAGTCGCGCTCGCGGAACTCCACCTCGATGTCGCTGATCGCCGTGCGGCAGTGAGGGCACCAGTTGACCATCGCCAGGTCGCGGTAGATCAGCCCGTCCTCGTGCAGCTTCACGAAGACGTACCGCACCGCCCGCGACAGGCCCTCGTCGAGCGTGAAGCGCTCTCGGGTCCAGTCCGCCGAGCAGCCGAGCCGCGTGAGCTGGTCCTTGATCTCGGTCCTGTGCTGCTCTTTCCACTCCCAGATCTTCTCCACGAACTTCTCCCGGCCGAGGTCGAAGCGGGAGATGCCCTGCTTGAGAAGGTGGCGCTCCACGATCATCTGCGTGGCGATCCCCGCGTGGTCCGTGCCGGGCACCCACAGGGTGTTGAATCCGCTCATCCGCTTCCAGCGCACCACGATGTCCTGCAGCGTGTTCACCAGGGCGTGGCCGATGTGAAGGCGCCCGGTGACGTTCGGCGGCGGGATGACCAGGGAGAACTTCGGCCGCTTCCGGTCGGCCTCCGGGGTGAAGTAGCCCTCCTTCTCCCACTTCTCGTAGAGCCGCTGTTCGAAGGACTTCGGGTCGTAACGCTTGTCGAGCTCGTGCTTCATGGCGTCGGGGCGGCGATTATAGAAGCCCCCCGACACGGGCGGGTGTGCCTTCTCCCCCTTGCGGGAGAAGGTGCCCGAAGGGCGGATGAGGGCCCGTCCTCGCAGGTGGCGACCCTCAGCTCGGCGGAACGAAAGGCGGCCGCCCTTCGTTCTGGGGAGAGCCCATGATTCTCGGGATCGAAACCTCCTGCGACGAGACCTCCGTCGCCCTCCTCGAGCGCGACGGGACGGTGCGCACGAACCTGATCGCTTCGCAGATCGAGCGGCATCAGCCGTTCGGAGGCGTCGTGCCGGAGATCGCCTCGCGCGAGCACCTCCAGCACCTCTTTCCGCTGCTCACCCGGGCCCTCGCCGAGGCCGGGGCGGAGTGGAGCGAGGTCGAAGCCGTCGCCGTCACCGCGGGTCCCGGGCTCATCGGTGCGCTGCTGGTCGGGGTGGCCGGCGCGCAGGGGGTGAGCTACGGGCTGGGCCTTCCGCTCGTGCCGGTCAACCACCTGGAGGGACATGTCTTCTCGCCCTATCTCCAGAAGGAGGGGGCGGCCATTCCGATGCCGGAGCGGTTTCTCAGCCTGGTCATCTCGGGCGGTCACTCGTCGCTCTACGACGTGCGGCCCGCCGGCCCGTCCGTGACCATGCTCAACCGGACGCGGGATGACGCCATCGGCGAGACGTTCGACAAGGTGGCGAAGTTCATCGGACTGCCGTATCCCGGCGGACCGCAGATCGAGAAGCACGCCCGCGCCGGAACGGCCAGCCGGGAGCGCTTTCCCTTTCCCCTGCCGCAGTTC
>DATLEX010000275.1:0-2136 GCA_035525045.1 Thermoanaerobaculia bacterium
CGCCCGCGGGACGAGCGCCGCCACCGAGTCGATGACGATCACGTCGATGGCCCCCGACCGCACCAGCACCTCGGTGATCTCCAGCGCCTGCTCCCCGCTGTCGGGCTGCGAGACCAGGAGGTTGTCGACGTCGACGCCGAGCTTCTTCGCGTACTCGGCGTCGAGGGCATGCTCGGCGTCGATGAACGCCGCCAGCCCGCCGGTCCGCTGCGCCTCGGCGATGACGTGCAGCGACAGGGTCGTCTTCCCCGACGACTCGGGGCCGAAGACCTCGATGATCCTCCCGCGGGGCACGCCCCCCACGCCCAGCGCGGCGTCGATGCCGATCGAGCCGGTGGAGATCGAGCTGATGGCGGCGAACTCCTTCGCGCCGAGGCGCATGATCGAGCCCTTGCCGAACTGCCGCTCGATCTGCGAGAGCGCCGATTCGGCCGCTTTCAATTTATCGGTGGGTACCGTGGCCATTTGCCTGCTCCTTCTTTGTCATTCTTGTGGACAGAAGTGCCCTTCCGGATCGTCGTCTGCTCGGGAGCGGCGGAGGATGGACGGAGAGGACCGGCATTCGTGTGGTGAGTCGAGTGTAACGCCGATTCTCAGGTCGTCAAGAATCGGCAACCCCGCCCGGAACGAGAGGAGGGCGGCGCCGGAAAATCTCTACAGTCCGTAGCGCGCTTGCTATCCTCCGCGGCGTGTCGTTGGCCCGCCAGCCGTGGTTCGCCGGCATGCTCCTCCTCTCCTCCGGGGCCGCCGCGCTCGTCTATCAGACCACCTGGTTCCGCGAGTTCCGGCTCATGTTCGGCACCTCCACCTACGCCACCGCCGCCGTCCTGGCCATCTTCATGGCAGGCCTCGGCGCCGGGAGCGCCATCCTCGGACGCGTCGCCGACCGGAAGGCCGCGCCGCTGGCGTGGTACGGGATCCTCGAGCTCGGCATCGCCCTCTCCGCGGCGCTCTCGCCGCTGCTGCTCCTGGGCGCTCGTCAGCTCTACATCGCGCTCGGCGGCGCGGTGACGCTCGGCCTGCCGCTGGCCACCCTCGTCCGCCTCGCCCTGACCGTGCTCGTTCTCGGCCTGCCGACGTTCCTCATGGGAGGAACCCTTCCCGCCGCCGCCCGCGCCGTCGAGACCGCGGGAGACCGTGGCCGGCGTCACCTGGCGCTGCTCTATGGGATGAACACTCTCGGGGCCGTGGCCGGCGTGCTGCTGGCGACGTTCATCCTGCTCGAGGCGTTCGGCAACCGGAAGACCCTGATGCTGGCCGTGCTGCTGAACGTGGCCGTGGCCTTCGTGGCCATCGCGGTCGGCCGCAGTGAGGGGGAGCGCGCCGGCGGAGCCCCCTCAGCCGGCCCTTCGCTGCGCTCAGGGCCACCTTCTCCCCCGCGGGGCGGGGGAGAAGGCTCCAGTAAACCGGTCCTCATTGCCGCCGGCGTGGTGGGCTTCGTCTTCTTCCTGATGGAGCTGGTGTGGTATCGGATGCTGGCCCCCCTCCTCGGCGGCACGACCTTCACGTTCGGGCTGATCCTGGCCATGGCGCTGCTCGGCATCGGCCTGGGAGGTGCCGCCTACGCCTTCTGGAGCGGCTCGAAGCGGCCGACGGCGGGGACGTTCGCTCTCACCTGTGCGATCGAGGCGCTGGCCATCATCGTTCCGTTCGCCCTCGGCGACCGGCTGGCGGTGTTCACCAACCTCCTCCGCCCGCTGGCGATGTTCGGATTCGCGGGCGACGTGATCGGCTGGTCGATCGTCACGGCGGTGGTCGTGCTTCCCGCCGCGTTCATTTCAGGCGTGCAGTTCCCGATTCTCGTCGCCCTTCTCGGCGAGGGGCGTGAGGACGTCGGACGGCACGTCGGCGCCGCGTACGCCTGGAACACCGCCGGGGCCATCGCCGGCGCGCTGGCGGGGGGCTTCGGGCTGCTCCCGCTTCTCGGCGCGCCGGGGGCGTGGCGGCTGGCGGCGGTCGTGCTCGTGCTGCTCGGGATCGTCGCGGCGGCTGTTGCGTTCCGCCGGCGCGCGTGGGTCTCGGCGGGGGCGTCGCTGGTCATCGGGCTGGCGGCCGTCGCGTGCTTGACCTTCACCGGTCCGACCGCCGCGTGGCGGCACACGGGGATCGGAGCGGGGAGGACGCCGCTTCCCGATG
>DATLEX010000279.1:0-4535 GCA_035525045.1 Thermoanaerobaculia bacterium
TGCACCGACAGATACAGAAAGGGCTTGTGGCTACCGATGTGCTGATGCCGCAGATGGGCGAGTCGATCGCCGAGGGGACCGTCTCCAAGTGGTTGAAGAAGGTCGGCGACAAGGTGGAGCGCGACGAGCCCCTCCTCGAGATCTCCACCGACAAGGTCGATGCGGAGATCCCCTCTCCCACCGCCGGGACGCTGACCGAGGTGCTGGCGAAGGAAGGCGACACGGTCCCGGTCAACTCGATCGTGGCGCGCATCGGTGCGGAAGGCGAGGCGGCGGCCGCGGCCCCGCAAGCGCAGGCACCGGCCGAGAAGCCGGCACCGGCGGAACAGAAAGCGGAACCGAAACCGGAGGCGGAACCGGCGCCCACTCCCCGGCCGCGCGAGGAGAAGGAGGAGAAGGAGGAGAAGGAGGAAGACGAGAAGGTCACCTCCATCGATGAGCGCCGCCGGACCAAGTCCTCCCCACTGGTCCGCAAGATCGCCCGGGAGAACAACGTCGACATCGAACAGATCGAGGGTTCCGGCGTCTCCGGCCGGGTGACCAAGAACGACATCCTCGAGTTCCTGCAGCAGCCGGCGGGAGCACGGGCAACCCCGGCGGCGGCACCGGCCGCGCAAGCCGCTCCCGCCGCCAGGGCGGCGGCCCGCGCTCCGATGCAGTTCGCCCCCGGCCAGAACGTCCGCATCGAGCCGCTTTCGGTCATGCGCAGGAAGATCGCCCAGCACATGGTGCTGTCGAAGCAGACCTCGGCTCATGTCTCGACCGTCTTCGAGGTGGACTTCACCGCCATCGACCGTCTCCGCCGCGCGCAGAAGGAAGCCTACGCACAGCGCGGCGTGAAGGTGACGTACATGCCCTTCATCGTCCAGGCGGTCATCGAAGGGCTGAAGGAGTTTCCGATCCTGAACGCCTCGATGGACGAGAGCAACGTGGTCTACCACCGCGAGATCAACGTCGGCATCGCCGTGGCGCTCGACTGGGGGCTGATCGTCCCCGTCCTCAAGCACGCCGACGAGATGAACATCCTCGGCCTGGCGCGCAACATCGGTGATCTCGGCGAGCGGGCCCGCACCAAGCGGCTCTCGCCGGAGGAGGTCCAGGGCGGGACCTTCACCATCACCAATCCCGGAGTGTTCGGCGGAATGTTCGGCCTCCCGATCATCAACCAGCCGCAGGTGGCCATCCTGGGGGTGGGAGGGGTGCAAAAGCGCCCGGTGGTGGTCGAGTCGGACGCGGGCGACTCCATCGCCATCCGGCTGATGTGCTACCTCTCCCTGACGTTCGATCACCGCCTGATCGACGGGGCGGTGGCCGACCAGTTCATGGCCGGGGTGAAATCTGTGATCGAGTCCGGGCAGTTTACGATGTGAGATGGCATCCCGTCTCCCGTCGCTGGTGATCACGGGCCTCGCGCTCCTCTGCACGGGCGCGGCATACGGGCAGTTCGTCCCGCCGGTGCCGAAGGGACTCCGG
The DNA here is from genome assembly GCA_035525045.1 of Thermoanaerobaculia bacterium. Taxonomy (GTDB): domain Bacteria; phylum Acidobacteriota; class Thermoanaerobaculia; order Gp7-AA8; family Gp7-AA8; genus DATLEX01. The sequence goes on from DATLEX010000279.1 coordinate 1,474, forward strand.
GGTGACACGGCTGTCGGGACGGCCCCCATCCCCCTCCCCCGCTCGAACCAGCAGTGGATCCGGGCCACCTCAGCGAACTTCACCATCATCAGCAGCGCGCCGGAGGCGCGGACGCGCGAGATCGCGGAGTTGCTCGAGACGGTGGCCGGCGCGCTCCGCCGCGTGCACCCGCGCTTCGACGCCCGGTTCACCGACACGACCGTCTTCCTCTTCAACCGCCGGCGCGACAGCCAGCCCTTTTTCGAGGTGCTGCTCAATCAGAAGCGGACCCGGGCCCCCGGCGCCTTCATCGTGCAGCCGGATGGGACGGCCGTGATCATCGTCGACTCGGGGAGGCCTCTCTCGACCAATCGCACCGTGAAGCACGAGCTGATGCACAACATCCTGGCCGCGTCGGGGACGCGGCTGCCGCTGTGGCTGGAAGAGGGCATCGCCGAGTACTTCAGCACCACCGTAATCCGGGGCGACACGCTGGTGGTGGGGCGGCCGATCGTCTCGCATCAGCTCAATCTCCGGGCGCGGGGGACCCTTCCGATGGAAGAGCTGATCACGGCGCGCCGCGGATCACCGACAGCCGGTCACATCCTCTTCTATCCGCAGTCGTGGGCGATGGTGGACTGGATGATGCGCAGCGGCCGGCAGACTTTCTACAAGTTCGTGGCCGACGTGGAGAGCGGCTTGCCGGTGGAGGATGCGTTCCGAGCCCACTACTCCGTCGGACTGGGGGCGGTGGCGCGCTCGATCCGGAACATGCCCGTGCGACCGTCGGCAGCGAGCATGATCCATGTCGAGCGGCGGGCCGTTCCGGTGTCCACCACGGCGATCGACGCCGCGGACGTACTCTACGAGATCGGCAGCTTCCTCGGCAGATTCAACGCCACGCGGGCCGACGCCGAGCGCTACCTCCTGGCAGCGCTCGACGCCGCGCCGCACCACGCCCGCGCCACCGCCGGACTGGGGACGCTCCGGGCCTACGATCGGAAGTACGAGGACGCGCTGCCGTTCTTCGAAGAGGCGATGGCGATCGATCCCGATGATCCCGCGGTGCGGACCGGATTCGCGGAGGCGCTGCTGCAGAATGCGATCGGGCCGTTTGCCGGTGTGACCGACCTCGGCCCGGAAGCGGCAGGGCGATTCCGCCGCGCGCGGGAGCTGGCCGAGTCGGTCCTGGCCAGGCAGCAGGCACCGCTGGCCCAGGCCATCGCCGGAACGACGTATCTGATCGAGGAGGACCCCTCGCCGGGCGTTTCGCTGCTCGAGCAGGCGCACGCCGCACGCCCGGCACGCCTCGATTTCGCGTTCAATCTCTATGCCCTCTACCTCCGTCTGGACCGGACCAGCGAGGCCGAGGCACTCTTCGAGAACGTGTTCAGCAGATCTCCCGATCCGCAGACCGTGCTGGCGTCGCGGTCGGTGTACGTCCGCGAGCACCTGCTCCGGGCCAACCGGCTGATCAAGCAGCAGCGGATCGAAGAGGCGGCCGCCGTGGTCAGAGGGCTCGTCGAGGTGACGCCGGACCCTGCGGCGCAGGCCGAGCTGATCGCCGAAGCCGACAGGCTGAGTCGCGTGGCCGAGGCCAACCGGCAGATTCTCGCCTACAACGAGGCCGTCCACGCCTTCAACCGCAGTGACAACGACGCCGCGCTGCTGATGCTGGAGCAGCTTCTGGCCGTGGTCACCGACGAGATCATCCGCGAGAAGGCCGAGAATCTCCGGATCGCCGTGCGGAAACGCCTGCCTGGAATGTGAGCAGCGCCGGAGCGGTATCCATCTGCAGGCATGCGCACCTGTGACCTCAGGCAGCTTCACACCGTCACCTACGAGAACGGGATGAAGTTGCAGCAGCGCCTGGCGGAGATGCGCCAGCGCGGGGAGATCGACGATCAGCTCCTTCTTCTCGAGCACCCTCCCGTCATCACCCTCGGACGCGGCGGCGACACCACGAACCTCCTCGCCTCACCGGAGATCCTCCGCCAGCAGCGCGTCCGCTTCTTCGAGACCACGCGCGGCGGCGACATCACCTATCACGGCCCCGGGCAGATCGTCGGCTACCCGATCGTCCATCTCGGCGAGGGGAGCCGCGACGTCCGAAAGTACATGACCCGGCTCGAGGAAGTGCTCATCCGCACCGTCGCCGAATACGGCATCACCGCCTCCAGAGCCGAAGGGAAGCGAGGCATCTGGGTCGGCCAGAACAAGATCGCCGCCATCGGCGTGCGCATTGCCCGCTGGGTGACCTCGCACGGCTGGGCCCTGAACGTCAGCACCAACCTCGAACACTTCCGGCTCATCACCCCCTGCGGCCTGCAGGGAACGGGGGTGACCTCGATCGAGAAGGAGACGGGGCGGCGCGTTCCCCTGGCCGAGGTCCGCCAGGTGCTGGCCTCCCAGTTCTCCGAGGTGTTCGAGCGCGACCTCGTCCCGCGCGAGGAGGCGCTGCGCCTGGTCAAGGTCGTGATCCACGACGGTGACCGCGTCCTCCTGCTTCACCGCAGGCCGGAACGCGGCAATTTCTGGCAGCCGGTCACGGGCTCGATCGAGCCGGGCGAGTCACCGGTGGAGACGGCACGTCGCGAGATCCTCGAGGAGACCGGCCTCGAAGCGCAGCCGGTGGAGATCGGCCTGACGCAGTCCCTCATGATCGAGTCGCAGTTTCTCTCCGCGACGCATCCCGCGCCGATCATCGCCAGCGAGATCGCCTTCCGCGCGCGCATCGACTCGACCCTGCCGATCCGGCTCGACCCTTCGGAACACGACGACTACTCCTGGTTCACCTTTGCCGGCGCCTATGAAAAGATCCGCTGGACCGACGACCGGGAAGCGCTCGAGCTCCTGGAGTGGGCCATCCGATGAGCACCCCGAACGGGCTCCCCCCGTCTTCCGCCAGGCACGCCCCGGTCAACCGGCGCGCCGGACACCGGCCCGACTGGCTGAAGATCCGCGTTCCGGGCGACCTCGATCACCTTCCCGTCTCGCGGCTGATGAGCGACCTGGCCCTGAACACGGTCTGCCAGGAGGCGCGCTGCCCGAACATCTTCGAGTGCTGGAGCGCCGGCACCGCC
>DATLEX010000302.1:0-10367 GCA_035525045.1 Thermoanaerobaculia bacterium
CCACTGCTTCTGCGTCGTCGCCTCGACCATGCCTTACCGCGCTCCGAACCGGCTGAAGAGGAAATCGATGGCCTGGTAGAAGATCAGGTCGACGCCCCAGAGGTAGAGGGCGAAGATGACCGTGGCGATGAGCACGACCACCGTCGTGCCCCCCACCTCTTTGCGCGTGGGAAAGGTCACCTTTTTCATCTCCGCGTTGACGTCGCGGAGAAACTCGCGCGCGTTCAGCCACAATTGCTTCGGCTTCGAGACGAGCGCGCTACCTGTTGAGGTTGATGCTTCCATGAATTCCCCGATATGGGCTGTCGGCTCTCAGCCGATGGCCGATCGCCGAATTGGCAGGCCAAGAGGGACTCGAACCCCCAACCTGCGGTTTTGGAGACCGCTGCTCTGCCAATTGAGCTATTGGCCTGCAGAGCCGCAAAAGGCTCAGAAACCTGAGCTTCTGCTACTTATTCCCCGATCCGATCTGCCCTCACTTCGTCTCGCGATGCACCGTGTGCTTCCGCTCATGACGGCAGAACTTCTTCAGCTCGACCTTCTCCGTCATGGTCTTCTTGTTCTTGGTGCTCGTGTAGTTCCGGTTCTTGCACTCGGTACACTGAAGGGTGATGATTTCCCGTCCTGCGCGCGCCATCGTTCACTCCGTGAAATTGAGAATTGAGAATTGCGGTGGCGCGCTCCGCGCGCGCTTTCTCAATTCTCAATTCTCAATTCCGTCAACTGGAGCCCTCGACGAGATTTGAACTCGTGACCCCGTCCTTACCAAGGACGTGCTCTACCCCTGAGCTACGAGGGCCTGTTCGCTCCGTTCTAATCCGAGCCCCCGAGCCTGCCCGTGGGCTTTCTCAATTCTCAATTCTCAATTCTCAATTCTCAATTCGCCCGAAAGGGCGTCTGGAGCGGGAGACGGGATTCGAACCCGCGACCAACAGCTTGGAAGGCTGTGACTCTACCCCTGAGTTACTCCCGCGCCCTGAGGCTGGTGGAGAGTGGAGGATTCGAACCTCCGTAGGGCAAGGCCCGGCAGATTTACAGTCTGCTGCTTTTGACCGCTCAGCCAACTCTCCGCTCCCCGGCAATCTGGAGCTGGCTGCGGGACTCGAACCCGCGACCTGCTGATTACAAATCAGCTGCTCTACCAACTGAGCTATGCCAGCACCCTCACCTCTCTTTTCAAAGACACAACAGCCCTCGTCCGACTGAGCACAGGATCGTCAGCACGGCGGAGGCCGAAGAACTGCGGGTTATAGCAAAGAGGGCAAACGACGCGCAAGAGGCACGTATTCCGGAGGTTAGCCCTTCGCCCCCCCCTGCCTCCTCACCTCGTAGCACAGCACGGCAGCCGCCGTCGCCACGTTGAACGACTCCACGTGTCCCGCCATCGGGATCGTCACCACCCGGTCGCAGTGCTCCAGCACGTTCCGGCGGATCCCCTTCCCCTCGCTCCCCACGACCAGGGCCACCTTCCCGCGGAAGTCGATGGCCGATGGGGGGTCCCCCCCCGCCGCCGCCCCGTAGACCCAGTACCCCTCCTTCTGGAGACGCTCGATGGCCCGGGCCAGGTTGGTCACCTGCGCCACCGGCACCCATTCCGAGGCCCCCGCCGAAGCCTTGACCGCCGCCGAGGTGAGCCCGACGCTGTCGTGCTCCGGGATCACCACCAACTGGACCCCGAACCCCTCGGCCACCCGCAGAATCGCCCCGAGGTTCTGCGGATCGGTGATCCCGTCGAGGATCAGGATGAAGCGGGTCTCCTCCCTCTCCACGACCTCCTCGAAATCGGCGTATCCGGCGGCCGACACCTCCGCCACGATCCCGTTGTGGACCGACTTCCCCGCAAGCCGCTCGATCTGCTCCGGCGACATCTGCCGCACCGCCACGCCGGCCCCCTTCGCCTCCGCGACGGCCCGCTGCAGCTTCCCCCCATGCTCGCGCGACACCCCGACATACCGGACCCGCTTCGGATGCGACCGGATCGCTTCGATGACCGGATTGAGCCCGTAGATGATCATGGCGTCACCGCTCGGGAGAGACGGCGTGGAAGAGCCGGCCCCTCGTAGACGAACCCCGTATATACCTGCACCAGGTCGGCGCCGGCCGCCAGCTTCTCGCGGACGTCCTCCGGCGTGAAGATGCCGCCCACGCCGACCAGGGGGTAGCCCGGCCCCACCCGCTGCCTCACCTTCCGCAGGACCTCGGTCGACTTCCGCATCAGCGGCGCGCCGGAAAGGCCTCCCGACTCGGCCAGGCCCGGGGGGCGGTCGAGGGTCGTATTCGTGCAGACCATGCCGTCGGCGAGGCGGACGCAGACCTTGCAGACCTCGGCGATCTGCGAGTCGTCGAGGTCGGGATCGATCTTCACGAGCAGAGGACCTCGCTTCTCCAGCGAGCCCATCAGTTTCTCGAGCTGCTCGGGCCGCTGCAGGTCGCGGAGGCCGGGGGTGTTCGGGGAGGAGAGGTTCAGGACGACGGCGTCGGCGTGCGGAGCGAGCCGCCGGTAACACTCGGCGTAGTCGGCGGCGGCGTCCTCCAGCGGCGTGTCGCGGTTCTTCCCGATGTTGACGAAGAGCGGCGGCGGCGGTGAGAAGAGGGCGGCTCCGGAGGCTCGCCAGCGGAGGAGACGCTCGGCGACGGCCCCGGCCCCCTCGTTGTTGAAGCCGAGGCGGTTGATCAGCGCGCGATGCGGGGGATCGCGGAAGAGGCGGGGGGGTGGGTTGCCCGCCTGGGGACGGGGCGTCACCGTGCCGACCTCGACGAAGCCGAAGCCGAGGGCGGCCAGCATGGGGATCATGCGGGCGTCCTTGTCGAAGCCGGCGGCGATGCCGACCGGCGAGGGGAAGGTGAGACCGAGCAGGTGCCGTCTCGCCGCGGCCGGCGGGCGGCACCACGCGGCGATCAGACGAAGGGCGAGGGGGATCTCCTGCAGCGCTTCCATCTGCCGCGCCACGAGCTGGTGCGCCCCCTCGGCGTCCATCCGGAACAGGAGCGGGCGGAGGGCGCGATAGAGCATCAGGCTCTCCGGCGCCGCCTGACGCGGAGGATGACCAGCGTGGCGATGATCGCCAGGAGGGCGGCCAGCAGCAGCCCGGCGCCGGTGTAGGTGAGCGGCGGCCGCGCCACGACGAACATCATGTTGGAGGGATCGAGCCGGGAGCGCGCCACGCGGCGGATGCCCGCGCTGCCGATGACCTCCAGCGCGGCCATGTCATCGGGGAGGGGCGATCCGAAGGGGACGGTGAGGAAAAGGTCCTGGTAGAAGTCCGCCATCCTGGAGTTGTTCTCGTAGTAGCGGACCTGCGCACCGAGGACGGCCTCGCGGGCGTCGGCGAGCTCCTCCTCCGTCAGGTCGCGATCGATCACGCCGCGCACCACTCCCAGCATCAGCGCCTTCACTTCGTTCTCCGCGCCCCGGCTTCCTTCCGCGTAGCCGAACAGCACCCCGGCGTCGAGCCCGTCGTACGCCGCACAGCCGACGCTGTAGGCGAGCGCGCGCTCGTAGCGGATCTCCTCCTTGAGCCGGCGGTCGAGGTGGCGGCAGATGAGACGGAGCGCGGGGCGGTCGGGATCGCTGCGACCCTGGGTCCAGAGGCCGTAGCGGACGTTCGTCATCTGCCCGATGGGGGGGTAGAAACGCGTGCGAACCTCATCGAGCCGCCGCGGCTCCTGCCACGGGATGTACCGCCGCGGGGCGGCCGGCGCGGGCAGAAGTCCGCCGAAAACCCTCTCGATTTCGGCCAGGGCCGCGGCCGGTTCGACGTTTCCCACCACGATCACGGCCATGTTGTCGGGCCTGTAGTGCGATGCGAAGTGCGCTCGTATCTCGGCTGTCCCGATGTGCTCGAGGTTGGCGATCACGCGCTCGGCGACCTCGGCATGCGGAAAGGCGAGGTGCGGGGCCCGCACCTCCGGGGGCTGAAAGAGGCCGCTCAGGAACACGCGCTCCACGAACCGCGGGTAGCGCCCCCCCTGCTCGGAGTAGACGTCCTTCCGGGCCTGGCGGAGGTGATCCTCGCTCAGCCGGGAGTGGAAGACGATGTCCTCGAGCCACTCCACGGCGAAGGGGAAGTGGAGGTCGCGGATGTTGACGAAGTAGTAGGCGGCCTCGAGGAGCGTGACGCCGTTGCGCGAGCCGCCGCGCCGCTCGACTTCCCACTTCAATTGCGACTCGCTCTGGCGCGCGGTCCCCTTGAAGAGCATGTGCTCGACCAGATGGGAGAGCCCGCTGTCGCGCGCCGCCTCGTAGCGGAAGCCGGCCTTCACCACCACGCGCACCTCGACGGCCTGCGTCTCGCGGCGCTCCTTGATCCAGACCTCCAGCCCGTTGGGAAGGCGGTGCCGCTGGACCTCGAGCATGTCATTCCGAGCCGCGAACGGCAACCGCAGAGCCTTCTCCCCCGCGGCAGCGGGGGAGAAGGTGGTCCTGAGCGGAGCGAAGGACCGGATGAGGGGACGTGTCGCGCGATCAAGGGCCCTCACCCGGCGCTTCGCGCCACCCTCTCCCGCAAGCGGGAGAGGGCGGGCGGCGGGGGGCTCGCTGACGATCGGGACGGCAGCGAGAACAAGCGCCGCCAACATCACAGGAGCCGCTCGACGCGCTGGAGTGGCGAGAGCACGCCGGGATCGGCCTCGCTGGCACGCTGCAACAGAGGGATGGCGCGGACGAGCTCGGGTCCATGCTCCATCCCCGTCACGGCAAGGCGCAGCGGCATGAAGAGCGCCTTCCCCTCGAGACCGGTGGCGCTCTTGAGCCGCTCGACCATCGCCTTGTAGCCTGCCTCGCCGCGCGGCGCGCCGTGGGCCCGGAGCTCGGCCGCGAGCGCCTCCGCAAACGAGCGCTCGACCTGCACCGGCTCGTACTGCCGGACGAATCGCACCGCCTCCTCGACCTGCGTGAGGCGCTGCACGCTGGTCTTCACCACGTCGATCGCCTCCTCGAGCCACGGGACATCGAAGAAGCGGGCCACGAGCGGGCGCAGCTCGCTCGCCGGCATGCGGTGGATGTACTGCCCGTTCAACCAGTCGAGCTTCTGCACGTCGAACACCGCGGGCGCCGGGTTGACGCGATCGAGAGAGAACCTGGCGATGGCTTCCTCGCGCGAGAAGACTTCCCGGCCGTCGGGCGAGGACCAGCCGAGGAGGGTCAGGTAGTTCACCATCGCCTCCGGGAGATAGCCCTGCTCGGCGTACTGCGAGACGGAGGTCGCGCCATGACGCTTCGACAGCTTGCTGCGGTCGGGTCCGAGGATCAGCGAGACGTGCGCGAACTCCGGCACGGTCCAGCCGAGGGCCCGGTAGATCAGGACCTGGCGATGCGTGTTGGTCAGGTGCTCTTCGGCCCGGATCACGTGCGTGATTTCCATCTCGTGATCGTCGACGACGACGGAGAAGTTGTAGGTCGGCAGCCCGTCGGAGCGCAGGACGATGAAATCGCCCAGCGACTCCTTCTTCCAGGTCACCTCGCCGCGAATGAGGTCGTGAATGGTGACGTCGCCCTCATCGGGAACGTGAAACCGGATGGTGTGCGGCGCGCCGCTCTCCGCGCCGGGGGCCTTCGTTCTCCAGCACTTCAAGTCGTAGTGCGGCGGTCTCCCCGCGGCCTCGGCCTCTTTCCTCTTCGCCTCGAGCTCCTCCTCGGAGCAATAGCAGCGATAGGCGGGCCCGCGCGCGAGCAACTCCTCCGCCGCCTGCCGATAGATCTCCACGCGCTCCGACTGCCGGTACGGCGCGTCGGGTCCGCCGGCGTCGGGCCCCTCGTCCCACTCCAGGCCGAGCCAGCGGAGGTCGTCGAGGACCATCTGCTCCGACTCACGGGTGGAGCGGGCCTGGTCGGTGTCCTCCACCCGGATGATGAAGGCGCCGCCATGGTGCCGCGCGAAGAGCCAGTTGAAGATGGCCGTCCGCGCTCCTCCCACGTGCAGGTGCCCCGTGGGCGACGGCGCGAAGCGGACGCGGACGGACATGGGCCGGAGTTTATGACACGAGGACGACCGCCATGGCGCAGATCCCCTCGCCTCGCCCGATGAACCCGAGATGGTCGGTGGTCGTTGCCTTCACGTTGACGTGTCCGCGGGGGAGGTCGAGCAGCCCGGCCACCGACGCGGCGATGGCCTCGCGGTGGGGAGCGAGCTTCGGCTTCTGGGCCACGATGGTGATGTCGATGTTGGCGATCTCGGCGTCGCGCTCGGCGAGGATGGCCTTCGCCTCGCGGACGAAGCGGCTGGAATCGGCGCCACGCCACCGCTCGTCATCGGAGGGGAAATGCTGGCCGATGTCGCCGGCCCCGGCGGCGCCGAGGAGCGCGTCGGTCACGGCGTGCAGCACGACATCGGCGTCGGAGTGCCCCGCCAGCCCTCCGGTATCGGAGATCCGGACGCCGCCGAGCACCAGCGGCCGCGTCTCGTCGAACGGATGAATGTCGATGCCCTGCCCGATGCGCATCATTCGCCGCTCCAGCGCGCGTAGATGGTCTCGGCCAGGGCCAGGTCTTCGGGCCGGGTGATCTTGAAGTTGATCGTGTCGCCGGGAACGATCTTCACCTGCACGCCGTACTGTGCGGCGAGGCCGGCCTCGTCGGTGGCGTCCTCGCGGTCGCGCCCCGCCTTCTCGAGCACGTCGCGCAGCACCTCCCGCCGGAAGCACTGCGGCGTCTGCGCGGCGACGAGCGCGGTGCGGTCGAGCGTGAGGTCGATCATCCCGTCGCGGACGGTGTGGATCGTGTCGGCGACGGCGATGGCGGGGAGGGCGGCGCCGCACTCAGCCGCCGCGGCGAGCGCGGCGCGGAAGGTGGCATCGGCGAAGAACGGGCGCACCGCGTCGTGGACCGCGACCAGGTCAACCTCCTCCCCCGCGTCGTGGAAGGCGCGGACCACCGACTGCTGCCGGCTGCTTCCGCCGGCCACGAACTGCACGCGGTCCATGGCCGTCTGACTGATGGCGGGAAGAAGCTGCTCGGAGACCGCCACCACCACCCGGGTCACGTCCTCGTGGTGAAGAAAGCGTTCCACCACATGCTGGAGCAGCGGCTTGCCGGCCAGGCTCTGGAACTGCTTGGGAAGATCGCCGCCGAAGCGGGAGCCGGTGCCGGCGGCGGGGATTAGAACGGCGATCCTCACCACCGCGCTCCCGAATTGAGAATTGAGAATTGAGAATTGAGAACGAGAGGCACCATGAGATTCTCAATTCTCAATTCTCAATTCTCAATTCTCAATTCTCAATTCTCAATTCCTCACACCGACATGATGTCCTGTTCCTTCTGCTTCAGGATGCCGGCGACCTCCTCGATGTGCTTGTCGGTGAGCTTCTGGATCTCGTCGAGCGCGCGCTTCTCGTCGTCCTCGGAGATCTCGTGCCCCTTGAGCATTTTCTTCAGCTTGTCGTTCCCGTCGCGGCGGACCTGGCGGATCGCCGTGCGCGACTCCTCGGCGATCTGGTGGGCCCGCTTGACCAGCTCCTTGCGGCGCTCCTCGGTGAGCTGAGGGATGGGGATGCGCACGACCTTGCCGTCGCTGGAGGGATTGAAGCCGAGGTCGGCATTGCGGATGGCCTTCTCGATGGTGCCCACCATCGACTTGTCCCACGGCTCGGCCACGATCAGGGAAGGCTCGGGCACCTTCAGGCTGGCCACCTGCGCGATCGGAGTGGGGGTCCCGTAATAATCGACCGTCACCCCGTCGATCATGGCCACGTTGGCGCGGCCGGTGCGGAGGGTCTTGAGCTCGCGGTGAATCGCCTCGATGGCCCCGTGCATGCGGTGCTGAACATCCTTGATGACATCCTGAATCATGCCCGACCTCTATGCCGTGACCTGCTGGGGCAGCTCGTCCGAGACGATCGATCCGACGTCCTCACCGAGCAGGGCCCGTTTGATGTTGCCTTTTTCGCGGAGCGAGAAGATGTAGATCGGGATCGAGCTGTTGCGGGCCAGGTCGATGGCCGAGGCGTCCATGACCTGCAGCCGCTCGGCCAGCACGCGCTGGTAGGTCACGTGCGGGAGCCGCTTGGCGTTGGGGTCCTTGGCCGGGTCGGAGGTGTAGATCCCGTCGACTTTGGTGGCCTTGAAGATGATGTCGCACTTCAACTCGCTGGCGCGGAGCGCGGCCGCGGAGTCGGTGGTGAAGAACGGGTTGCCGGTCCCGGCAGCGCAGATGACCACCCGTCCCTTCTCCAGGTGACGGATGGCGCGCCGGCGGATGAACGGCTCGGCCACCTCGGACATGGTGATGGCCGTCGTCACGCGTGTCTGCACCCCCCGCCGCTCCAGCGCGTCCTGCAGCGCCAGCGCGTTGATCACCGTGGCCAGCATGCCCATGTGATCCCCCGCCACGCGGTCGATCCCGTCGGTGGCGGCGGTCACGCCGCGGAAGATGTTGCCCCCCCCGATGACGATGGCGATCTGCACGTCCATCTGCACGACCTCGCCGATCTCGTCGGCAATTCCGGCCAGGGTCTCGGCGTCGATGCCGCTGCGCCGCCCCCCCATCAAGGCCTCGCCGGAGAGCTTGAGCAGAATCCGCTTGTACTTGGTCTCGGGCATTCGGAGCGTTTTATATCAGAAGGGCGCCCTACTTCATGTAGCTGGCCACCTCGGCGGCGAAGTCCTCGCCCCGCTTCTCGATCCCCTCCCCGAGCTTGTAGCGGGTGAAGCGGGTGATGAGGTAGGTGCAGCCGGCTTCCTTCGCCTGTTTCTCGACGTGCTGGGAGACGGTCGACTTGTCGTCTCGGATGTACGGCTGCTCGAGTAGGCAGGCCTCGCCGTAGAACTTCTCCATCTTGCCGGTGACCATCTTTTCGATGATGTTGTCCGGCTTGCCCGACCTCCGGGCCTGCTCGCGGGCGATCTCGCGCTCGGTGGCCAGGTCCTTCTCGGTCACGTCCTCGCGGCGGAGGAAGCGCGGCTCGGCCGCGGCCACGTGCATGGCCAGGTCGCGGGCCACCTCGTCGAGCTTCGCCGTCTTCGCGCCGCTCCCGGCCACGACCTCGATCATCACGCCGATCTTCCCGCCGCCGTGGATGTACGTCCCGATGGCGGCGTTTTCCGGCGCCTCGTAGCGGGCGAAACGGCGGATGGAGATGTTCTCCTTGATGGAGGCGACCATCTCGGTGATCTTCTGGCCGACGGTCTCGCCTCCCGGCCATTGGTCCTTCAGGAGCTCATCGACCGTGGAGGCCTTGCTCCCGGCGATCACCATGGCCACGTCCTCGACGAACTTGCGGAAGTTCTCGTTGCGCCCGACGAAGTCGGTCTCGCAGTTCACCTCGACCAGCACGCCGGTGCCGTTCTCGACATGAGCCTGCACGGCGCCCTCGGCCGTGACCCGGCCCGCCTTCTTGCTCGCGGCGGCCAGACCCTTCTTCCGGAGGATCTTGGTGGCCTCTTCCATGTTTCCCGCGGCCTCGGTGAGGGCGGACTTGACGTCCATCATCCCGGCGCCGGTCTGCTCGCGCAGTTCCTTGACCATCGATGGTGTGATCTGAGTCATGTTGGCCTCCCGCCCGCCCGGGTGTCGGCCCGAGAAGGCACGGACGGCGCGTGAGTCACCCCACGCGCCGCATATTGAATGTCGGAAAGGAAAAACTACTGCGCCACCGGCACGGCGACCGGCTCGGTCTCGGTCTCGGGCTCGGCCGGCACCTGCTCGGCCTCGCCCTCACCCTTGTCCTCGGTTCCGATGTAACGCTCCTCGGCGAGGTTGTAGCCCTCGAGGACCGCATCGGCGATCTTCTGCGTGAAGAGGCGGATGGCGCGGATGGCGTCGTCGTTGCCCGGGATGACGTAGTCGATGTCCTCCGGGTCGCAGTTGGTGTCGACGATGGCCACCACGGGGATGCCGAGCTTCTTCGCCTCCTTGACCGCGATGTACTCCTTCTTCGGGTCGATGACGAAGAGCGAGTCGGGGAGGCCGTCCATCTCACGGATTCCGATCAGGTTCTTCTGCAGCTTCTCCCGCTCCCGGTCGAGCGCGGCGCGCTCCTTCTTCGACATCTCCTTCTCGGTGTCGGCAAGGACGGCTTCGATCTCCTTGAGGCGCTCGATCGACCGGCGGACGGTGGTGAAGTTCGTCAGCGTTCCGCCCAGCCAGCGGTTGTTCACGTAGAACATGCCGCAACGGTTTGCTTCTTCGAGGATCGCGTCCTGGGCCTGGCGCTTGGTGCCGACGAACAGGATGCGCTTGCCGTTGGAGGCAAGGTCCGAAATGAACTGGGAAGCTTCCTTGAAGAGCTTGAGCGTCTTCTGCAGGTCAATGATGTAGATCCCGTTGCGCTTGCCGAAGATGTACTTCTTCATCTTCGGATTCCAGCGCTTGGTCTGATGACCGAAGTGCACGCCAGCTTCCAAAAGCTCTTTCATCGTAATAGAGACCGCC
>DATLEX010000310.1:0-2572 GCA_035525045.1 Thermoanaerobaculia bacterium
AAGAGCGGAACGGAGGGGAGCCCCGAACGTCGCATCACACTCGACGCCCCGCCGGGGACGAGCACCTCGCCCGCCTCGTTGTCGAGCCTCACCCAGCCCGACACGACGTCGACGCTGGTCTCCGCAGCATCGACGCGCAGAATGAACTCGCAGCCGAAGTCGATCACCTCGCCCGACGGCGTGCGTACGGCCACGCTCCGCGGCGGCGCCCAGACGCTGACGTGCAGCGTCCCCTCCGCCACGGCCAGCCGATGATGGTTCGAGCTCGTCGACAGGAGAGTCACCTCCGATCCTTCGCCGACGCGCATCCAGCCGATCCGCGCCACGCGCACCAGGAGCGAACTGTCGGTCGACACCCGCTGCCCGACCGGAAGCGCCTCGATGGGGCCGGCCACCACGCGCCAGGCGCGATCGGAAGGCCAGGTCCAGAGCCACAGCGCTCCCGCTGCGAAGAACAGGATGAGCATCGCCGCGGCGGCCAGCGCCACCCGCCACCGCGGCCGGCGCCGGCGGCGGGCGCCCGCGTAGCGAAGCGGCGCGAGCAGTCGCTCGATCTCCCGCACCTCCTCCACCGGCTCCGACGCCGGATCGAAGAGGTACCGATCGGTCTTCTCGTCGTCTCTCACTCGACCCCCAGCTTCTGTCGAAGCAGGCGGAACCCGCGGTGGAGATTGACCCGCACCGAGTCCGGCGTCAGTCCCGTGACCGCGGCGATCTCCGGTCCGGAGAGCCCCTCGACCAGCCGCAGCACCAGCGGCTCGTGGTAGGCCTCCGGCAGTTGCTGGATGGCACGGAGCACTTCCCCCGCTTCGGCCCTCGCTCCGGTGTCGGCCCGGGACGGCACCTCGGCCGGGAGCTCCTCCTGCTCGACGCGGCGCCGGTAATGATCGACGGCGCGGCGCCGGGCGATGGCGCACACCCACGCTGCGAAGGACTCCGGCTCCCGGAGCTCACCGAGGCGTTTCATGGCCTGAAGAAAGACCTCCTGCACGCCGTCATCGGCGTCGGCCGGCGGCAGGCGGCTGAGCAACGTGCCGTGCACCGCCCGGGCGTGCCGCCGATAGAGGGCCCCGAACGCCTCCCGCTCTCCGGCGACCGCCGCGTGGACCAGCCGGCCGTCCTCCGCTTTGTCCGCGTCGTCCCTGATGCGCCCTCCTGACGCCACCATACTGACGCCAGGCCCCCCCCTCCCGTTAACACAGGGATCGGGTATGTTAGCCTTCGCGTCAGAGGAGGCTGGTATGGACGTGCGGAACGCGCGCGACCGAATCTCTCCCGTCGAAGCACTCGCCGAGAACCTCAATTCCTACGACATCGCGCAACTGCAGTTCGACACCGCTGCGCACTACACCGGGATCCCGGAGGGGTTGAAAAAGTGGCTGCGGGGCACCATGCGCCTGATCAAGGTCGAGTTCCCGATCGAGCGCGACGACGGCTCGGTCGACACCTTCTCCGGCTACCGCGCTCTCCACTCCCGCGTCCGCGGGCCGGGGAAAGGAGGCATCCGCTTCCACCCCGACGTGAACGCGGACGAGGTCCGGGCGCTCGCCTCCTGGATGACCTGGAAGTGCGCCGTGGCCGACGTGCCGTTCGGCGGCGCGAAGGGGGGCGTGGTCTGCGATCCGAAGAAGCTCTCCAGGAACGAGCTGCGCAAGATCACCCGCCGCTTCATCGCCGAGCTCGGCGACAGCATCGGCCCGTACACCGACATCCCCGCCCCCGACGTGAACACCAACGCCGAGACCATGGCCTGGATCTACGACACCTACGCCATGATGCATCCCGGCCAGAACAACCTTCCCGTCGTCACCGGGAAGCCGGTGGCCATGGGCGGCTCCTTCGGGCGCAACGAGGCCACCGCGCGCGGATGCCTCTTCGTCACCCAGCGGGCGATCTCCGAGGGGGCGGTTCCCGGCCTCACCTCCCTCCAGGGCGCCCGCGTCGTCATCCAGGGATTCGGCAACGCCGGGGCGATCGCGGCGCTGCTCTTTTCCGAAGCCGGCGCGCGCATCATCGCCGTGAGCGACTCCATGGGGGGCATTCTCTGCAACGACGGGATCGATATCCGCGCCGCCCTGCTGCACAAGAAGCAGACCGGATCGGTCGTCGGACTTCCCGGCTCGACCAACCTCTCCAATGCCGACCTCCTCCACCTCGACTGCGACGTCCTCATCCCGGCGGCGTTCGAGAACCAGATCCGGAGCGACAACGTCGGCGGGGTGAAGGCGAAGGTGATCGCCGAGGCGGCGAACGGACCGACCACCCCCGCCGCCGACAAGGTCCTGTTCGAGCGGGGGATCCCGGTCATTCCCGATATCCTGGCCAACTCCGGCGGCGTCACGGTCAGCTACTTCGAGTGGGTGCAGAACATCGAGCACGATCAGTGGAGCGAGGAGGAGGTGAACGCGGAGCTCCGCCGGAAAATGGAAGCCGCCACCGACGCCGTCCTCGAGTCGCAGATCGAGATCCGGGACCGGCACGGCGTGGAGGTCGATCTCCGCACCTCCGCCTGCGCCCTCGCCATCGGCCGGGTGGCCGCGGTGGCCGCCGCGCGGGGAATCTGGCCGTAGGA
>DATLEX010000314.1:0-3017 GCA_035525045.1 Thermoanaerobaculia bacterium
GCATGAAGGTGGCTGACGCCGTGCGCCGGCAGAATCGACGCCAGGTAAGCCGATTTCGGGAGCACCGCCAGCGACTTGAAAAGGGTCGCGGGGCGGAGGAACGAATCACCGATGATCCAGCCGATCAGGCGGAGCATCGTGGCAGGCTGCCGCGCCATCGCCGCGAGGAAGGCTCTCGCGACTTTCCACGATAACCACGGCGTGTAGACGGCGCGGTCGCGCCACGGGACCGCCTCCTGGTGAACGACGGCCGGGTTCTCCTCGATCATCGGGACGAGGACGACCGGCTGACCCTGCCGCTCGAGCTCGGTGATTTCCCGCAGGATGAACGTCTCGGTGATGAGCGGGAATCGCGACACCAGGACCGCGACCGGCAGTCGGGCGGACGGTGCCACCGCGCCGGCCGGTTCGATCGCTTCGGCCGGAACGGGGAGGAGCTCCGCCTCGACCGGCTCGGGGCCGGCGGAGGCGACTCTCCGGATCGCCGAGGTCAGGGCGAGAAAGAGAAAGAGATACCGCGGAAACGCCAGGTGGAGAAAAAGCCCGGCCACCAGAAATCCGGTGAGACCGATCACCATGGCCATGGCGGCTCGCTGGAGAAGGGGATCGCCGGCCGCGGCCAGCCTGCTATGCGCTCCTGCCAGCGCGGCAAACGCCGCGACGATGATGACCGCGAAGATCGCCAGGCCGAGGAGGCCCGTCTCGGCGGCGATCTCGAGGAAGAGATTGTGCGGGAAGTAGAGATCCGAGGCGCCGGCGTACTGCCGCGCCTCCGAGCCGGTCTCGTCGACGTAGTCGTCGTATCGGGCCGTGTAGTTGCCGGCGCCGACACCGCGGATGGCGTTGTCGGCGAACATCACCCACGCCACCCGCATCAGGAGCCGCCGCTCCTGAAACGAGCTGTCGGGCCGGAGGGGGGCATCGGCCGTCGGGAGGATCTGCTCGATGGTGAGGAAGCGCTCGGTCACGGCCGCCGGAAGCAGCAGGATCAGGGCGAGGCCCGCCGCCGCGCCCCCTGCCGTCTTTCGCCAGCTGATGTGGAGCGCGCGCACCAGGAGCACCGCCATGACCGCCAGGGCGAGCATCGCGCCACGCGAGTAGGTCAGCAGGATCGCGGCCAGGATCACGGCGGCGGCTCCGAGACAGGCCAGGCGCTTCCGCCGCGATTCGAACGTCGCGGCCATCACCAGCGGCAGCGGCAGGACCAGGAGAAGGACCTGGGCGAAGAAATTCGGATCGCCGATCGGCCCGGCGATCCGGGCCTCGAAGACGTTGCCGTAAATGTGCGCCTGCTTGATCCGCGCCAGGCCGCCGAATCGCCAGTGGAAGTTGCCGGTCAGAGTCTGGAGGATCGGAAGAGCGCTCAGGAAGGCCGCCGAAGCGATCAGGACCGCGAACGCCTGGATCAGACGACGCCGGTTGCGAACGAGAAGCGTCACGAGCGCGTAGATGACGAGGGCCTTGGTCAGCTCGACGACGCGCTCGTCGGCGACGGCGCGGTCGGCGGCGAACGCCGTGGTCACGAACGCGTAGAGGACCGACGCCAGCAGCGCGACGGCCAGCGGGTCGCGCACCAGCTCGTGGAGCGGAACCGTGTCTCGCCGGAGCCACGCCGCGAACGCCAGCACCACGACGAGGAGCTGGAGCAGCGAGGGAAACTCGTGATACCGGACCAGGGCGTGCGAGAGATTGAGGTAGACCAGCGCGATCAGAATGGGAAGCCCCGCCGCGGAAAAGCGGAGGACGAGGAACGCGAACAGGAGTCCGGCGACGAGCAGCAGCGGGTCCACCGCGCGGAGGCTCCCGGCCAGCGCCCCGTCGCCGGTCAGCAGAACCGCGACCGCGGCCAGCGTGGCACCGAAGAAGAGGGAGAATACGGCGGCAACCCGCGCGCGGCGCGGCTCGGCCACGGCCGTGGAGCGCACGTTCAGCCCTCCTCGGTCCCCGTCGCGTTCGTCGCGCGCCCGCGGTCGAGCACGAGGGCGGCGGCGATACCTAGAAACAGCCCCACCGTGCCGCCGGCGAGATAGTTGCGCTGCGGATCGGGGTACGTCGGTCGCCGCCGCGGCGTGGCGCGGGCGAGCAGCCGCATCGAGTACACCCGATAGAGCGATCTGGCCTCCTTCGCCGTGATCTCGGCGGCGGCATTGGCGATCCGCGCCGCCATCTCGGCATCGGGACCCTCGGTTTCGATGCGAATGATGTTCGTGTTCGGGACGACCGACCCCGTCACCCGATATCCCCTCACCATCCGCGGGGAGGCATCGAGCTCCTTGGCCACCGCTTCCCGCACCTCGAGCGTCGAGGCGATGCGCGCGAAGGTGGCAACCACGGTCCGTCGCTCGAGCGTGTCGAGTCCGCGCACGAAGTCGGAGGTGTCGCGCGCCTCCGAGCTCGGCGCCACGACCAGCAGCGCCGAGCTCGCGAAGACGGGCTGCTGCCGCGCTGTGAGGAATGCCGTCGCGGCGAGGGCTGCCGCCAGGAGGAGCACGATCACCCACCACCAGCGCCGCAGGGCTCCGGAAAAATCGATTGTCGCGCTCAACTCCGACTCCTTTCGCCCGGTCTTCGTGGCCCCGGCCCGTCAGGTCGCGCCGCGTCCCGACGCGGCGGCGCGCAGCGTCTTCGCCAGGATCTTCAGATCGAGCCAGAGGGTCCAGTGGCTCACGTACTCCCGATCGAGACGCATCCGGTCCTTGTCCGACAGCATGCTCCGTCCGCTGACCTGCCACAAGCCGGTGATCCCGGGGCGGACGGAAAAGCGGCGCATCTGGCCCCGCAGCGGGAACTTACCCAGGTCGGAGGGGAGAAGCGGGCGTGGCCCGACCAGGCTCATCGTCCCCTCGAGCACGTTGAAGAGCTGCGGCAGCTCGTCGAGGCTGTACTTGCGCAACGTGCGGCCGAGCGGCGTCACGCGCGGGTCGCTCTGCAGCTTGAAAAACTCGGATGTGAGGCCGCGTTGGAGCTCGGCCTGGAGCCGCTCCGCACCGGCCACCATCGTGCGGAACTTGTACATG
>DATLEX010000040.1:0-4316 GCA_035525045.1 Thermoanaerobaculia bacterium
ATCATCGGCGGGCAGCTCCTGCGTCGCGCAGATCTGGATGCTCTTCTTCACAAGGCGGAGGAGCTGGCAGCAAGGAACTGAAACCCTCGCGTTGGCTCGGCGCACGGCCGCGAAAGCCGCCGAGGCCGCCACCCGACCCCCCGTCGCGACAGGCTTCGCCCTTCATGCAGCCGATCGCCACCCTGACCATGAATCCCGCCCTCGACGTCAACAGCGAGACCGAGCAGGTGGTGTTCAGCCGGAAACTCCGGTGCGGGCGCCCCTTGCGCGAGCCCGGCGTCGGCGGAATCAACGTGGCCCGCGCCGTGACCCGGCTCGGAGGAGAAGCGCGCGCGATCTTCGTCGCCGGAGGGGTGGTCGGGGCACGGCTGACCGCTCTGGTCGCCGCAGCGGGCGTGGAGGCGTATCCGATCGAGATCGCGGACGAGACGCGGGAGACGGTCAACGTCACGGAGCGATCGACCGGGGCGCAGTTCCGCTTCGTCATGGAAAGCCCGTCGCTGGCCGAGGCGGAGTGGACGGCCGTCCTCGAGGCAATCGCCGCGCTCGACCTGCCGCCGGCGTACCTGGTGGCGAGCGGCACACTGCCGGGCGGGGTGCCGGCCGAGTTCTACGGGCGGCTCTCGCATCTCGCCGCGGAGCGCAGCATCCGCCTGGTCGTCGATACGTCGGGTGTGGCGCTGCGCCATGCCGTCGGACCGGGCACGTCTCTGATCAAGCCGAACCTGGCCGAGCTGCGCGAGCTGACCGGCAGCCCGGGCGGATCGTTCAGCGATTTCTTCCTGGAGGGCGCCGCGGCGGCGCCGGCGACAGCATGGTCGCCGGCATCGTGCTGGCGCTGGCCCGCGGAGCGAACATCGAGGAGGCCGCGCTCTTCGGCGTCGCGGCCGGCTCGGCGGCGGTCATGACACCGGGAACGCAGCTCTGCCGCCGCCAGGATGCGGAGCGACTCCACGAAGAGTTGAAGTCGCGTGTCGCCTGACGGTGTGATCACCGGCGTCCTCGCCGCGGCGGCGCTGGCTGCTGCGCTTGCGGCCTCGCTGCACGCCATTCTCTACAAGCGCGACGTCCGCGCGGCGATCGGCTGGGCCGGCTTCATCTGGGTGGCACCCTACATCGGTCCTCTCATCTACCTTCTGTTCGGCGTGAACCGGATCCGCCGGCGGGCCACCCTACTCCGTCCGCCCGGCCAGCGGGCCGAGAGGAGGGCCGGGGAGACCGACCCGGCCGCGATCCTCCCACCCGACCAGCGACATCTGGCCAACCTGGTCCTCCTCGGAGACCGGGTCTGCCACAACCGCGCCATCCGCGGGAACGGCGTGCAGGTCCTCGAAGGAGGGCCGAGCGCCTTCGCGGCCATCCTGCCGGCCATCGAGAGCGCCCACCGCTCGATCATTCTCTCCACCTACATCTTCGCCGACGACTCCACCGGGCGCCGCTTCGTCGAGGCCCTCTCCGCCGCCGCCGGGCGCGGCGTCGATGTGCGGGTGCTGCTCGACCCGGTCGGGTCGCGCCTGGCCACCATCACCCTGCGCCGGGAGCTGACCCGGCGGGGCGTTCGCGTCGCCGGTTTCCTCTCCCGCCGTTTTCCGCTCAGTCTCCTCTCGGTCAACCTCCGCAGCCACCGCAAGCTGATCATCGTCGACGGCGCGGTCGCCTTCACGGGCGGGATGAACATCTCCGACGACTACGCGAACGCGCCCGGCGCGGAGTTCCCCACGCTGGACATGCAGTTCGAGATCCGCGGTCCCGTCATCGCCGAGCTGTATCGTGTCTTCGCCGCCGACTGGTACTTCACCACCGGCGAAAGCCTGCCCGATCCCCTGACCGTCGGGCCGCTGGACGACGGCGTGGCCGCGCGGGCCGTGTCGGATGGGCCGGACGAGGAGTTCGAGCGCACCCGCTGGCTGATGCTCGGCGCCATCGCCGCGGCGCGGGAGAGCATCCGCATCGTCACTCCCTACTTTCTTCCCGACTTGTCGATCATCACCGCTCTGAACGTCGCCGCGCTGCGCGGCGCGCGCGTGGAGATCTACATCCCGGAGGTCCTCGACCACCGCCCGGTGAAATGGGCGTCCAACGCGCTGCTCTGGCAGGTCCTGGAGAAGGGATGCCGCGTCTGGTTCACTCCCCCACCCTTCGACCACAGCAAGCTCTTCACCATCGACGGCGCCTGGACGCTCTTCGGGTCGTCGAACTGGGACGCCCGAAGCCTCCGCCTGAACTTCGAGCTGAACGTGGAGGTCTTCGGCCCCTCGCTGGCCGCGCAGGTGAACGAGCTGATCGACCAGCGGCGGCGACGCGGCCGCGAGATCACCCTGGAGATGATCGACGCGCGGCCGCTCCCCATCCGGATTCGCGACGGCCTGGCCAGACTGCTCACGCCGTACCTGTAATGCGCTCCCCTCGTGCTCCAACCGCGAGCCCCGAGCCCCGAGCCCCGAGCCCCACCCGCACCACCACCTCATGCCTCTCCCCCGCCCGCGGCACCGGGAGGCGCACCGCGCCGGACGGCGTCGCGCAGCGCTCGATGCGGATGTCGTAGGTGGCCCCGCGCCATTGCCGGATCATGCGCGCCCGCTCCCACGACGGCGGCAGGCACGGGTCGATCACCAGGGCGTCCCAGTCGGGACGCACTCCCACGACCCACTCGGCCACGACGCGGTGCAGCCACGCCGCCGATCCGGTGTACCAGGTCCAGCCGGCACGCCCGTGCAGCGGGGAATCGGGACCGTCGACGTTGCCGGGGAGGACGTACGGCTCGGCCCAGTAACGCTCCGGATCCTTGTTGGTGGGGTCGATGGCCACGAGCAGCCGTTCGACGAGTTGCGCATCCTTTACCTTCGCCGCCGCGGCGATGGCCCACGTGGCGGCGTGCGTGTAGACGCCGCCGTTCTCGCGAAGGCCCGCGGCGTAGCGGGTGATGTAGCCGACGCGCTCGTCCGGCTCGTCGTACGCCGGGGCCAGGAGCAGCGCCCCCGCCTCGCTGACGAGGTGCTTCCGCACCGCGTCCATGCACGCCGCGGCCCGATCGGGCGGAGCGACGTCGCTGAGGATCGCCCACGTCTGGGCGTTGAGATAGATCCGCCCAGCGCGATTCTCCGCGCTGCCGATGCGGCTCCCGTCGTCGAGCGTGGCCCGCCAGTACCACTCCCCATCCCAGCCGTGCTCGTTGATGGCCTCGATCAGGCGCTCGCGGCGCCGGGCGTAGTCCGCCGCGAACGAAGCGCGGCCGCTTCGGCGGTGGATCTCTCCCCATTCGCCGAGGCAGCCGGCGAGGAAGTGGGCCAGCCAGAGGGACTCCCCTTTCTCCTCGAGTCCGGCCGCGGAGAGTCCGTCGTTCCAGTCTCCCGCGGCGATGAGGGGGAGCCCGCGCGGGCTGGTGCGCCGGAAGACCCGCTCGAAGGCGCGCCGCATGTGCTCCTCCAGCGCGGCCGGTTTCTCCTCGTCGAGGAACGGGGTCCGGTCATCGAGGAGCGAGAAGTCGCCCGTCTCGCGGATGTAGCCCGGCGCGACGAACGCCATCCAGAGCAGGTCGTCGGTCATCTTCGTGATGTGCCCCTGCTCGGAGAGCGGGTGCCACCAGTGATAGACCGACCCGTCGGCGAACTGATGCCCGGCGTGCAGGTTGATCTGGGTGCGGCACCGGGCCGGGTCGATGGTCAGCCACACCTGCGAGTCCTGCAACTGATCGCGGAACCCGTAGGCCCCGCTCTGCTGGTAATACCCGGCGCGTCCCCAGATGCGGGCGGAGATGGCCTGGTAGCGGACCCAGTCGTTGATCAGCGAGTCGAAGCGGCGGTCGGATGTCTCGATGCGATGGCCGGCCAGCCGCTCGATCCACGAGCGCTTCGACTCCTCGAGCGCCCGCTCCATCGCCTCCACGTCGAGCCAGCGGCGCAGCATCTCCGCGGAGGCGTCGCGTGACTTCTCTACGGCGATGGCGAAGCCGATCGACTTCTCCCCGCCGGGAGCGAGCTCGATCGTCGAGCGCATCGCCGCCACGGGGTCGTGGTGCGCGCCGAAGAGCCCGCGCCATCCGGCGCGAGCAAGCGCATCCGGCTTGCGGATCGTTCCGTGGCGCCCGATGAACTCCGTCTTGTCGCCCTCGGCGGAGACGACCTTCGCCGTCGTGCCGAACCCGGAGACGTAGGGGAAGTCGGTGTTCCAGTGTCCCCACCGCTTCGATCCGACGTCCCACATCCGGCTCCAGCCGAAGACGGCGTTGCGGGCCGGGTCGAAGTCCGTCTCGATGAACAGCTTGTGGAACTCGCGCCGCGAGGCCGGCGTCACCCCGCAGCACCACTCGAGGTAGG
>DATLEX010000052.1:0-2204 GCA_035525045.1 Thermoanaerobaculia bacterium
AAACAGATCTTCGGGTGCGCGTGGCGCCCGACCCGTGATTGCGGATCACGGTACTCTCCCTCCGATGAGCGGCGGTCTACGGGCCGCCGCTCCCTTTTTTTGTCAAGCCTTCTACGTGCCGTAGAGAAAGTGAAAAGTGAAGCTCCGACCCCCCCTGCGGTATCCTGACAGCCTTCCGATCGTCCTGCCCCCCCCCGTCCCGGGCGATCGTCAATTCCGGAGGCTCTGGGTGCAGCGACGTTCGAAACGTATCTGCGCGAGGAGGGCCTGGAGCGGATCATCGCCCTGCGCTCCAGCCGCGGCCAGTCATCGAGGGAAGGGAGGGAGATGTTCTCGCGCTGCGCGAAGTCGCTCCTTCTCCCCCGAGGCTCCTCTCCCGCCGGCGAGGACGGTCCCACCGGTCTGCGTCTGGAGATCGTCGCCGAATCGAATCCGTATCAGGTGCTCCGCTGGAAGGCGCGCTCGTCGCGGCACTCAACCGCGGCATCCGTGAGCCGATTCGTGTCCGTACGGATGCCGCGGGCAGGGTGAGGCCATCGCAGCGCCCGGGCTCCGGCACCGGAACATGTCGATGCGGAGTGGGAGAGCCTCTGGGCCACCCTGACGTTCGAGTCGATTCACGGGACACCCGGAAAACCACGAACATGGCGGCGCAACACATGGAATCGCCGTCGCTCTACAAGCGCCTCGGCGGATACGACGCCCTGGCGGCGGTGACCGATGATTTCATCGCCAGGCTTGCCGGCGACAAGACCCTGCAGCGCTTCCCGGGCATAGCAAAGATTCCCTTCAGCGCTTCCGCCAACTGATCGTCGATCAGCTCTGCGCGGCGACCCGGTGGCCACCTCGGCGCCACGCTGGAGCAGTTCAAGGTTCCGGCGAAGGAGCGGGATGACGTGCTCGCGGCGATCTCCGCCATGAAGAACGACATCGTCGAGAGCGCCGCGCGGTGCGGGATTGGAGGACGCCGGCAGGGAGGAGGTCTACCGCATCCGCACCGGCGAGCAGGACGAGGCCGCCGTCACCCCCGTCGAGGCGGCATTGGCGTAGCGTCTGGCCTGACGGGGTCGGAGCCTCAGGGAGGGATTCAGCATCCTGCCGTAGGATTCGCCTTCCGCGTCAGCGGCTCTCTGCGGCGACGACCGAAATGAGCAGATCCTCGACATCTCCAGGGTGACGTCGACGTCGGCGCTCAGCCGAGGAACACCGTGGGCGATCACCGCCTGCGCTCCGAAGAGATACCAGCGTCCCCACCTGGTGAGGACACCCGCCAGCGCGGTCAGCAGCTCAACGGCCGCCGGCTGAATCGGCACGACGGAATGCTCCAGCCAGCCGTACGTGTGCGGCCAGGTCTTCACGGCGCTGCTCCGGTCGGGGCCACGATGGATCCTGCATCATCGCCTGGCGGCGCAGCTCGTCAGCGATGCGGAACCCTTCGATGGGCCCGAGCCTGGCGATGCGCTGAGCCCAGTACTCGTCTTTGGCCCGGCGCACGGGCCTGCCAGTCGCGAGCGACGAACTCCTCCAGGCCACGAGTGATCACCTCACCATATATGTCCGAGCGGCGCGGAGCGGCGCCGGCCGTCAGCCGCCAGCTCGGACGTCGGGGCGACGCGACAGGCGCCGCGCGGCGGCAGCGAGCACCAGCGCCACAGGCCCTCGCGCCCACCGGCGGCAACGCCCCCACAACAGCCTGATGCCCTTCCTGACCTTCTATTTCGCCATCGCCCTGCAGGGCGTCTTCCCGTCGAGATCGTGATCATGAGCAAGAGAGACATCGACCGCCGGCGGTTCATCGTTCTTGGCTCCGCCGCCGTGGCGGGGCTGAGCGTGGGGCCGCTCCGGGCGCAGGCGGCGCCGAGACCGCCGCCCCAGCTCTTCGCCGGCGACCCGGCGCGGCCGAGGTCGTCCCCGTCGAGAGGCAGCCGGTTGCGACTGTTTGTCGCGAACGAACCTGCCGGACGCTGACGAGCGACCCGGCGCGGCTTGCAGCATGGCTCGAATGGCAGCAGCAGCTATGATGCGGGCCACGCGTGCACATCGCCGAATTCCTCCTCGCGCTGATCGCCATCTTCGTCGCGGCGAAGCTGTTCGGTGAGCTCGCCGAGCGTCTCGGCCAGCCGGCCGTGCTCGGCGAGATCATCGGGGGGATGATCGTCGGGATCTCCGGGCTGGGCCTGGTCGATCCGCGAGACCCGACCATC
>DATLEX010000054.1:0-7573 GCA_035525045.1 Thermoanaerobaculia bacterium
TGGCATCCGCCGTCAGCACGTCGGACCATAGATAGCTGTAGTAACCCGCCGAATAGCTGTCGCTGCTGAAGATGTGCAGGAAGTGTGGCGAGCGGTGGCGCATGACGATCTCCCGCGGCATGCCGATCTCGGCCAGCACCGCCTTCTCGAACTCCACCGGGTCGATCGTCCGATCGCCGGCCAGGTGCATCCGCATGTCGACGATGGCGCTGGCCAGGTACTCGGTTGTGGCGAAGCCTTCGTTGAACTTCGAGGCCCGCTCGATCCGTTCGACGAGGCGCTGCGGGATCGGCTGGCCCGTCCGGTAGTGGAGGGCGAAGCGCTGCAGCACTTCCGGAGTGGAGAGCCAGTGTTCGAGGAGTTGTGAGGGGAACTCGACGTAGTCGCGCGCGACGGCCGTCCCCGCCAGGGAGGGGTAATTCACGTTCGACAGCAGCCCGTGCAGCGCGTGCCCGAACTCGTGGAAGAGCGTCTCGGCGTCGTCCCATGAGATCAGGACCGGGTCGCCCGGGTTGCCCTTCACGAAGTTCGAGTTGTTCGACACGATCGTCGTCACCGGACGGTCGAACCGTTCCTGCCGGCGGTAGGCGTTCATCCACGCCCCGGAGCGCTTGCCGGGGCGGGCGTACGGGTCGAAGTACCAGAGGCCGATGTGCTGCCCCGTGGTCCGGTCCTTCACCTCCCAGACGCGGACATCGGGGTGATAGACGGGGACGTCGGTCACGGGGCTGAACTGGAAGTTGAAGAGCTCTCCGGAGACCCAGAACATCGCCTGGCGAAGGTTCTCGAGCTGCAGGTACTCCTTCACCTCGTTCTGGTCGAGATCGTACTTCGCCTTGCGGACCTTCTCCGCATAGAAGCGGTAGTCCCACGGCTCGATGGTGATGTTCGCTCCCTCGCGGCCGGCGATGGCCTGCATGTCGGCCACCTCCTCCCTGACCCGGGCCACGGCCGGGGGCCACACCGCCTCGAGCAGCTCGACGGCGCGTTCGGGCGTCCCGGCCATGGTGTTCTCCAGGCGCCAGTGGGCGTGAGTGGGATAGCCGAGGAGCTTGGCCCGCTCGGCGCGGAGCTGGAGGACCTCGGTGATGATGGCGTTGTTGTCGTGCTCCCCGCCGAGATCGCCGCGGGTGGTGAACATCCGCCAGGCCTTCTCGCGGAGCGGGCGGCGCTGCGAGTAGGTGAGGAAGGGATCGACCGAGGAGCGGGTGTTGCTGATGAGCCACTTCCCGCTCATGCCGCGCGAGGCGGCCGCCGCGGCCGCGGCGTCGCGGAGCGACTGCGGCAGCCCGGCCAGGTCAGCCTCGTTCTCGATGAGCAGGAACTGGTTCGTCTCATCGGCCAGCGTGTTCTGGCTGAAGCGGGTAAAGAGGCCGGCCAACTGCTGGTTGATCTCCGACAGGCGGGCCTTGGCATCGGCATCGAGCCTTGCCCCGGCCCGGACGAAGTTGCTGTGGTACCACCAGGTCAGGCGCTGCTCCTCCGGTGTGAGGCGCGCCTTCTCCGGCGAGTTGTAGACGGCCTCGATCCTGCGGAAGAGCGGTGCGTTCTGGTAGATCTCGTCGTAGAACGCCGCCAGGCGGGGGGCCATCTCCCGCTGCACGGCCTGGAAGTCGGGGGAGCTCATCGCCGAGCTCCAGATCCCGTAGACGGTCTGGACGCGGCCCAGCGTGCGGCCGGAGCGTTCCAGCGCCGCGATGGTGTTCTCGAAGGTCGGGGGGGCCGGGTTGGCGCCGATCCGCTCGATCTCGGCCAGGCTCTCGGCCATGCCCGCTTCGAGCGTCGGCCGGAAGTGGGCGACCTCGATGCGGTCGAAGGGAGGGACTCCGCCATAGGGACCGCTCCAGGGGACCAGCAGCGGGTTGGTGGACGCCGCGGCGGGCGGAGGGGCGGGCGTGGGGGCCATGTCCTGGGTCGTGGTGCAGGCTGTAGTGGCCGCAGCGAGGACGAGGACAAGTAGTTGACGCATCAGCAGCATCCCTCCGGTTGTTATTGCCGAATCTAACGGGGGCCTGAAAGCAATTCTTGCACCGGGTGGTGACGAGGTTGTGAACACGACGTTCAGACTCAGCTCTCCACCGGCTTCCGATACCCCTCATGCAGCTTCACCGGCGTGCTGACGCGCCGGAAGCGCATGTTCAGCAGCTCTACGAAGACCGAGAAGGCCATGGCGAAGTAGATGTATCCCTTCGGGATGTGGAACTCGAGGCCCTCGGCCATCAGAGCCGTGCCGATCAGCAGAAGGAAGCTCAGGGCCAGCATCTTCACCGTGGGGTGCCGGTTCACGAAGGCGCTGATCGCCCCCGCCGAGACCAGCATGATGGCGATGGAGATGACCACTGCCGCCACCATCACTCCGAGGTGGCGGGCCATGCCGACGGCGGTGATGACCGAGTCGAGCGAGAAGACGGCGTCGAGCAGCATGATCTGGACGATCACGGCGCCGAGCGTGGGGACGACCTTCATGACCTTCTCACCCTCCGGCCCTTCCAGTTTGTTGTGGATCTCGTGCGTCGCCTTCCCGATCAGGAAGAGGCCGCCGGCGAGGAGGATCAAGTCGCGCCCCGAGATGTCCTGGCCGAAGAGGTGGAACCACGGTGCCGTCAGGCGGACGATCCAGGCGATCGACAGGAGAAGGAGAAGGCGCATGACCATCGCGCCGAGGAGGCCGATGGTGCGGGCCTTCTTCTGCTGCTTCTCATCGGGAAGCTTCCCGGCCAGGATGGAGATGAAGATGACGTTGTCGATCCCCAGGACGACCTCGAGCAGGGTGAGGGTGAGCAGCGCGATCCAGGCTTGCGGGTCGGAGAGCCAGTCCATTCCATCCTCCTGCGGTCGGTGAGCGGCAGCAGTGTAGCTGACGCGCGCGGGTGTCGGTAGACTGCGCGGGTGAGTCTCTGGCCACCGCTCCTGGCGAGCTTCGCGGCGAGCATCGCCGCGCTGATCGCCAGCATGATGATCGTGCTGATCGGGCGGCGGGCCGAGCGCGCCGCGGTCTGGCTGCTCTCCTTCGCGGTGGGGACGCTGATCGGGGCGGCGGCGCTGGTCCTGCTGCCGGAGGCGCTCGAGCACGTCTCGGCGGAGCGGGCCATGCCGTTCTTCGCCGGCTCTATCGTCGTGTTCATCGCCTTCGAGCGCGTGCTGCGCTGGCGCCACACGCACGAGCACGAGGACGATCACGACTACGAGCATCACCCCGTCGTCCCGTCGACGGCGATCGTCATCCTGTGGGGAGACGCACTGCACAACTTCGTCGACGGGATCATCATCGGCGTGGCCTTCCGGGTCAGCACGGAGCTCGGGATCGCCACGGCCGTCGCCATCTTCGCCCACGAGCTGCCGCAGGAGATCGGCGACTTCTGCGTGCTGCTGGCCTCGGGGATGAAGAAGGGAAGGGCCATCCTGCTGAATTACCTCGCCGCGGCGACCATCATGCCGGGCGCGCTCCTGGCCTCGATGTGGCGATTCGAGTCGGATGAGCCGATCGGGATCCTGCTGGCCATCGCCGCCGGCGGGTTCCTCTACATCGCCCTGGCCGACCTCGTGCCGTCACTCCACCACCGGCGCGGGCGGTGGGCGGCCGCAGGGCAGCTCGGGCTGGTCGTCGCCGGCATGGCCACCATCGCGCTGCTGCACGAGTTTCGCGGGCACTGAGGAGCGCCGGGAAGGGTTGGCCGCAGGGGGTCCTTCGCCGCGCTGCGCCGGCTCAGGATGACACCGAGCTACGGGCGGAAGCGGAGGAAGAGGCCGAAGCGGGTGGCGTCGAAGTCGCCGAACGTCGCCCGCCCTTCGACGAACTCGTCCCGCGACCACTCGGCGGCGATTCCGGTCTTGGCCAGGAAATCGTAGACGACGCGCGCGCGGAGACGGTCCACGGTGAAGGGGGTGGTGCCTTCGTTCTCGAAGCGGCCGCCGTTCACGTCGAACGTGAATGGGGGGCGGAGAAAGCTCACGCCGCCTTCGAAGCTCGTGCCGCTCTCGGCGTAGATCGAGCTCTCGATGGCGAACGTCTCCGGCCGGCGGAATCCGATGATGCTGTCGACCTTGAAACGGGAGGCCGAGGCACGGAGCTGCAGGGCCTCGATGGGATTGACGGAGACGTCGCCGCTGTACTGCCGAATGGTGCTGTCGAGGCCGACCCCGGGCTGGTCGTTGGTCTGATCGATCTGCTCGGCGGTCGCGCCGACCCGGTAGATTCCCCGCCCGAAGGTGGCGCGGAGCCGGAAGCGGTCGCGGTCGGTGAAGTCGGTGCGGAAGACCGGTTGGCCGGCCTGGTCGTGCCTCCATGACGCACCGAGAGTCAGGCCCGACTTCGAGTAGGTGCCGGTGGTGTCGAAGGTCCGCACCGTCCGCTGGAACGTGCCGCTGGCGTTGCCGGTGAGCACGATCTGGGAGGGGTCGGGGATGAGCGTGATGTCCTGACTCGTCTGGCTGTAGCCGGCGCGGACGGCGAAGGGGCCGAGGGCGCGCGCGGAGATCGTGGCGCTGAGCGTGTCGTCGTCGCGCTCGATGGCGTTCTTCGCGTCGTGCAGCTCGGCGAGATCGCCGGGGCCGCTGCCGGCGAACGTGACGGTGTCGATGAAGAGCGAGTCGATCACCGCCGCGCCGGTGAGCTGGCGATGCTCCCGGCGGTATCCGGCGATGAAGTCGATGCCGTCGCGCAGCACGATCTCGGCACGTCCTTCGCCGCGCCACGTCTCGTTGGTGGCCCGCGAGCCGATCGTCTCAGTCAGTCCATTGAAAAACCGTCCCAGCGGGAAGGAGACGAAGGAGCCGGTGAGGGCCTCGTTCTCCATCCCGTCCGTCTCGGCGGAGAAATAGACGAAGCTTCCGACGAGCCGCACGCGCCGGTTGACGTCCCCGGCGACGAAGGCGTTGGTGAACGGCGCGGAGACGCCGGTCCGGCTGTCGCGGCTGAACGAGCTGATGGTGACGTTCCGTCCGAGGATGGGAACGGTGTTGTTGCCGGACGCCTCCCCGGCATCGAGGGCGAAGTCCTCGCGGCCGCGGAAGTCGCGCCATCCCTGCGTGACCTGGCCGTAGACGCGGCCGAGGTTGAACGTCGCGCCGGCGCGGATCTCCTGATCGGTGTCGCGCAGGTCCGACGTCAGACGGAACTCGTCCTGTCCCACGAAATAGGTCGTGCGCCCCGGGCCGTCGGTTCGATGAAAGCTGTAGCCGACGAACGGGGAGAAGCGGTGGCCGGGGATAAGCTCGAGGTCGGCGTCGAAGCTGGTCTTGTCGCGGTCCAGGGTGTGCTGGCCCGGGACGATGCCCTGGCTCAGCAGCGGGTTGGCGAAGCCGGGGACGGCGCTGTAGGCGTCGGCGGCGCGGTAAGCGAGCCGGAGCAGATAGGCACCGTCCTTCGCCGCTTCGAGGCGGAGCAGGCCGGCGGGCGTGGCGCCGAGGTCGGTGGCATCGATGCGAAAGCGGTCGGCGAGGGGAGAGTCGGCGGCGGAGGTCATGGTGAAGGCGCGGAGGATGAAGCCGCCCCGCTCGTTGATCTGCGAGCGGTACATCGCCTCGCTGCCGCCGAGGTCGAGCCAGCGGTAGCCGATCTCGATCTCGGTCGTCTGCGCCGCCGCCGTCGCGGCGACGAGAAGAAGCGGGAGGGTGAGCCATCTGAGTCCCGGACGAGATGTGGTCATGGCGTTGTCCTCTTCCTCACTTCAGCAGTTGCGGCGAGCGGTTCGAGCCGTGCACGGCCACATGGCAGGTCGTGCAGTTCTGAAAACGCGGGCTGGAGATGTTGTGGAACGAAGGAGGCTGGGAGCCCGCCGTGGTGACCATGGTCGGCGAGTGGCATTCCAGGCAAAGCTGCGCCACCGTGGCCCGCTTGAGCTGGCGCGGATTGGCCGAGCCGTGCGG
The DNA here is from genome assembly GCA_035525045.1 of Thermoanaerobaculia bacterium. Taxonomy (GTDB): domain Bacteria; phylum Acidobacteriota; class Thermoanaerobaculia; order Gp7-AA8; family Gp7-AA8; genus DATLEX01. The sequence goes on from DATLEX010000054.1 coordinate 5,869, forward strand.
CTCGTGGCAGCTCATGCAGTCGCCGGCGGCGAGAGCGCCGTGCTCGAAGACGAACGGCCCGTGCTTCTCGCGATGGCAACTGGCGCAGGCGATCTCGCCGGAGGCAGTGATGCGAAGGCTCTGCCGTCCGGCGCGGCCGTGCGGTTCATGGCAGGAAGTGCAGCCCATGCCCGCATGGCCGAGGCGGTGCGCGAAGGGCTTGCCGCGGAACGAGGCGGTCTGCGTCGAGTGGCAGGTCGCACAGAGAGCCAGCTCGCTCTTCACGAGCAGGGCCCGGGGCTCCTCGGCGTGGTGGATGGAGTGACAGCTCAGGCAGTTCACGGCCGCGGAGTTGGCGTGCACGCCGGAGCGGTGCGAGCGCCGCGCGGTGGTCTTGTCGTGGCAGGTCAGGCAGGTCGCGTCGGCGCCGGCACGGCCGATGGGAATGGTGATCTTGTCTGTCTCGCCGCCCGACTCCATGTGCTCCGTGCCGTCGCCGTGGCAGCTCTCGCAGGTGGCGTTGGCGACGACCCCCTCCTTGACCGAGCCGCGCGCGTGCGGGTTGAAGACGAAGGCCGCGGCCTGCTCGTGACAATCGCCGCAGCTCATGATGGGCTCGGCGCCGGCAGTTTCCTGCGCCACCGCCGCGGCCCACGGCGGCACGAGCGCCAGGATGAGCAGGAGGGCGAGCCGGCCGGTCGCTTTGGCTGTCATCGACGTGTCCCTTTCAGTGATCGAGGGAGTCGAGGAGGACCGGTGCGGTCCTCCTCGACCGGAAAGAAATCAGCGGGCGTGGACCCTGTCGACGGACCACTGTGAATTGCCCCCGTGGCACACCCCGCACGACTCGGCCGGATCAGTCGATCCGGGGAAGACCGTCGTGTTGAGGTAGGCGTGCGCGGCGGCGTCCCTCGAGTCGTGACAGCCGAGGCAGGCCGCGGTGCCAGGACCCTGCTTGGTGAAGTAGTCGCGCAGGGTCGTCACCACGCCGGCGCCCGGAGGCGGCGGGACCTGTTGCGAGTTGGCCGTGTGGCAGGCCGCGCAGTTGCGCAGGTCGCCCGGATAGGTGACCTCGTTGTAATTGTGCGGCGTGTTCCCGAAGCCGTACACCGTGTAGTCCTGCGTCAGGTTGTGGCCCTTGTGGATGCGATGAATCATCCGCTGCACGGAGACCGACTCCGGCTGGCCGGCGTTGGCCGGGCGGCGCGCGCCGTCGTCCGTGACCGGATTGTGGCAGATCACGCACTCTTCCATGGCCAGACGCTGCCCGCCGTGGAGGGCGAGCCGGTCGTGGCACACGTTGCACTGGGCCATGGTGGCCACGGTGCGCCGCGCCTGCACGGTGCCGGTGACCGCCGCGTAGCGGATGGGATTGAAGGCCGCTTCGCGGAGCGTGATGTCGGCCTTCCCGTCCGCCCGCTTGATGGTGGCGTTGCGGTAGATGTCTGCGCTGAAGCCCCATGAGCCGGTGGCGTCCTCCGGGATCATGGCGTTGAACGTATAGGTGGTGTAGCCGGTCGCGGCGTCGAACGTGGCCCGGCTGCGCGCGTCCTCACGGTAGTACTGCGTGTAGCTGGAGGTCGGACCGGCGGCGATGGGGGCGAACGTGGCCAGCTTCGTCCCGTCCACCGCCGTGCCGTCGCCGTTCTTGAGAGCGAAGACGATGGTCGGCTCCTGGCCCGGGGCGACGTCCCGCACCTCGACGATGGTGGAGGTCAGGCCGGCG